>CAYLRT010000016.1:0-42121 GCA_964385885.1 uncultured Anaerolineales bacterium
CTGATTCGATCATGCGTGGGCATTCTACTGCCTTTCATCCCTCTGGCAAGAAAAGGCTATCGAGTAACAGTTCACCATTGGGACAGGGAAGTTGAAAGTCCACACAACTCCTGGACGTGTACGGTTCCTCGTCATGTCAGTGCCACTATTCCATAGCACAAGCATAATCTCGGCGGTGGTTCCCGACGGTGTTTCCCATCGATCCTGGAGGAATCCTTCCCCATGGTCCCGCAAGTTCGGCCATGGGGTGCTCGCCGCACCCAGGGAAGTATGAACACTTGCGCTATGGGGAAGAGAAACAGTTTGAGGCAGCGCCGTGGCGCTGCCTCAAACCCCATATCCCTCATCCACACTCACACATGTATCACACCAAGCCAGCGCGTGCATCCTCCTCACGGGCTACCCGAATGCCCTCCTCAATATTCACCGTGCGCAGAATGACGATGCCCACGAAGAAGAAGACGATGAGGCTAAGAATGGCGGGGCGGCTGTTGCCGAAGATACCCACCGCTGCTGCGAAGAGGAGCGGGCCGAGGATGGCCGAGAACTTCTCCATGACACTGAACAGGCCAAAAAACTCACCGCTCTTCGCCTTTGGCGAGAGTGAGGCATAGAGACTGCGACTCAGCGCCTGGCTTCCGCCTTGAACCATAGCCACCATCCACGCCAACAGCCAGAACTCCAGGACCGAGTGCAGGAAATACCCCCACACGGCAATGACGGCATAGACGACCAGCGCCAGGATGATGCTGCCCCGCGTATCAAGCCGGGACGCCAGGCGACCCAAAAGAGGCTTCCCCAGGGCAATGGCAAACACCAGCGATGCAAGCTCGACCATGGCAAGGGTGCCAAGGATCTGCAGGACGCTGACCTCCCCCCAAAGCCGAGAGCCGGCCGCACCAATCACTGGCAGCGCCACCAGGTTGAAGACCACGAACGCCAGATAGTAGGGGCGACGATTGTCATCGGAGGAGGGCAGTCGCCCGAAGATCAAGCTGAAGGGGACTCCCACAAACTGCACCAACAACAGCGCCATGACCAGTTGGACGCTGTCGAAGCCCAGTTCAGCGCCGTAGATGCTTGCGATGCCTATGATGGTACCAATCGCGTCGTTATAGATCAGAAAGGCGACCAAGTATTTGAACAACTCCTTGTAGCGGCGCAGGTCACGGAACACCTCCCACAGCCTTTGAAAGCTGACCTTGATCACTCCCTCACCTGGTTTCAACTTCGCGGTGGCGGACGGCGGCTCTGGCACCCGGGTGAAGATCGGGATGGAGAAAACAGCCCACCAGATCGCCACACTCAGAAAGGAGAGCCGGGGGCCCCAGGTGCCAGGCAGGGTGGCGATCATGACGGTGTTGATGGCCAGCAGGATCCCTCCGCCGAGATAGCCCATGGCATATCCCCTGGTGGAGACCCAATCCCGCTGATCATCAGGCGCCACGTGGGGCAACAGCGCGTCATAGAAGACGTTGGCACCCGTGAACCCGATCCTGGCGAAGACAAACAGGATCGAAGCCAGGAGCCAGTCGCCCTCATCAACGAGGACCATCAGCGCGGTCCCCAGGATGCCCACGATGGCAAAGAACGCCAGGAACCGCTTCTTGTTCTGCACCACATCGGAGACCGTCCCCAGGATGGGCGACAATACCGCCACGATGGCCAGGGAGATACTCAGACCCAGGCTCCAATAGGCTGTCGCGACAGCCTCTGAGGGCAGGGTAGCGGCGGCTACCGCGCTGTAGTAGACGGGCAACACTGCAGCCATGATCGTTGTCGCAAAGGCCGAATTAGCCCAGTCATACATACACCAGGCGTTGATCCTCCGCCGCAGCGCAGCATCCTCTCGCGTAGCCGACATCTAACCCTCCTGTCTCGATGACATCCCACTCCTCACAGCACGTCGAGCGGGTCAATATCCACGGACCATCCAGCCGGGATCTGCACGGTCCGCAGAAAGTCAGCGGGAGCCGGATGGCGCACCAGGATATGCCACCGATAACGTCCGCGGACCCGCATGAAGAAGGCCGGAGCTGGCCCGATCAGATCCTCCGCCGAACGCCCTGCCTCCTTAAGTCGATAGCGCAGCCTGGCGGCCAATCGCTCGGCGGCCTCCTGGGCCGCATGACGGTCCCGATGGGCGAAGACCAACCGCGCCATTCGAATGGCCGGAGGATACAACGCCCGGCGGCGAAACGCCAGTTCATATTCGGCGAAGGCATCATAGTCATGCATGGCCGCCAGACGGATGGCATAATGCTCCGGATGATAGGTCTGGACAACAACATGCCCCCCTAGAATCCCCCGTCCTGCACGCCCTGCGACCTGAGCCAGCAATTGAAACGTGCGCTCGGCCGCCCGGAAGTCCGGCAGGTTCAGAGCAGTATCGGCGGAGATCACGCCCACCACTGTGACCTTGGGAAGGTCGATGCCGCGGGCGATCATCTGAGTCCCCACCAGGATATCGGCCTCTCCCCGAGCGAAGCGCCCCATGATCAGCGTGTGCGCCGTGTGGGTGCGTGCGATATCACGGTCCCAGCGCAGCGTATGGGCCTCGGGCCAGCGCTCCAACACCCGCGCCTCCACCCCTTCCGTCCCCAGGCCGAAGGCCCGTACCCGCGTGGACCCACACTTGGGGCAGCGCTGGGGTTGACGGATCCGATATCCACAGCGATGGCAGATCAAGCGACTGACCTGACGATGGAGAGTCAATGGGATATCGCAGCGGGGACATGTCGCCACCCAACCGCAATCACGGCAGAAAACATAGGTCGCCGAGCCCCGGCGATTCAGGAAGAGGATGACCTGTTCATGTCGGCTCAGGGCCTGGTCAACGAGTGCCTGCAGCGCGCGGCTGAAGATGGAACGGTTCCCCTCCCTCAGCTCCGTACGCATATCCACCACCTGAACCTCAGGCAGTGGGATCGTCGCCGCTGCCAGCTCTGGCCGTCCTGGCGCAACCTTTCCCTCCTCCGCCAGCGGCTGATACCGCGTCTCTCGGAGGTGCATCAAGCGTTGCCAATCACTCAGGCGGCGTTGGTGGCCCAGGATACGGGCCGGCAGGCGCAGGAGGCGATAGCGACCCTCCCGGGCCCGCATGTAGGCCTCTAGCGAGGGCGTCGCACTCCCCATGATGAAAAGGGCACCGGTCATCGCCGCAACCCGTTGAGCCACCTCGCGGGCATGGTAGCGGGGGACCTGAGGCTGCTTGTAGCTGGCATCTCCCTCCTCGTCCATCACGACCAGGCCCAGGGAGGGGAAAGGGGCAAACAATGCCGAGCGTGCGCCGACGACCACCGACAGCTCACCCTTGCGGATCCGTCGCCAGGTGTCGTAACGCTCGCCGACGGTCATCCCGCTGTGCCACACCCCAACCAACCCGGGGAAACGCACTGCGAAACGATGTACCGTCTGTGGCGTGAGGCTGATCTCTGGCACCAGGATCAGCGCTTGCTGCTGACGGCGTAAGACCTCGGCGACTGCCCGCATGTAGAGTTCGGTCTTACCGGACCCTGTGACCCCCAGCAACAGGACAGGAGGCACAGGCTGATCGGAATGAAGCATCGAGGCCAACACACGCCAGACCTTGGCCTGCCCGGATGTCAGCACCGGAGGCGTATCCGGCACATAGACAAGGTCTGCCAAAGGGTCGCGCATGATCTCCTGATGGCCGAAAGCGATGAGCCCTCGCTCCTCCAACCGCTTGAGGTGAGAGGGCTTCGCGCCTGTCTCTGCGCGCACTACCGTCGCCTCGACGGGCTTCGCCTCCCGCTCCAGGAACTCGAGCACCTCCGTATACAGGCCAACGCGCCGCAACCCCTTAAGCCCCTGGGACCACTGCTCTCGGGGCGCCGCGAGTCGAACGAGAGGAACCAATTTGGGCCGCGTGCGGGGCAGGCGCAGAAGCCGATCTACCCGAATGTACCCCTTCTTCTGCAAAATGTGACGCGCGTGACGCACATCGACCTGGCGCAACTTACGGCGGGCCTGCGCGTCGGTCTGCGGGCCCCGAGTGATCAGGAGACGCAGCAGAGATGCCTCATCACCCTCCAATCCGGCTGGCACCTGCGTCACCAGAGGGATCAGACGCAGGTAGGCCTGGGGACGCATCTCTGGGGGCAACATAGTCTGGACACAGCGGTGGAACGGCGCCATGAACTCGCGGGACATCCACTCCGCCAGTTCCAGCATCGGTTCACGTAGCACAGGCGTCGGATCCAGCACACTTTGGATCGCCCGGATATCGGGCACCGCTGGCGTCTCCGAAAGCGCCATCACCATCCCCGGCAGCAGCCGATTGCGCAGGGGGACGACTACCAGTACCCCCCGTTGGACGTGAGGCTGCAGGGCAGCGGGGATCTCATAGTCCAGGACAAGAGACTTACGAAGGCGAATCGGCTGAAAGACCAGAACTTGAGCGTACATGGCTCCTGTCATGATGCCTACCCCCCTAGCAGAGAGGCATAGGCCTGCAGAAGTTGACGGCCGGTTCGCTCCCAGGAGAAGTACCGTTGGGCCCTCTCTCGCAGCGCTCGCCCCAACTCAGCCAGATGCTCCGGTCGTTCCACCAACGCCGCGATCGTCCTGGCCAACGCTTCAGCGTCCCCTACAGGCGACGCATAGGCTCCCAACGATCCGAGGTACTCTCGACTGACTTGAGTGTCGAAGGCCACCACCGGCAGCGCCATCGCCATGTAGTTGAGGATCTTGCCGCTGCCCTCCGTGGCAGACATCTTAGGTGCCACAGCCAGGTCTCCCAACGCCAGGTAACGCGGGGCATGCTCATAGGGCACCTTACCAGTGAAGATCACATCAGCCCCGGTGAGGCCCAGACGCCTGGCCTTTTGCCGGTAATAATCGACGCTGGGGAACCCCATCAACAGACATGAGATGGGCACACCCCAGGAACGCAGCAGGACCAGTGCCTGAAGCAACTGGGGAATACCCTGGTAGTCGGCCAACAGGCCCAGATAGACGAGGAGCCTCCGACCCTCAGGGACACCCAGGGACTGTCTCATCCTGGACCGCTCAGCGGGAGCGAGACAGGAGGGAGTAAAATAGTCGAGATTGACGCTGTCTGGCAGAGGGAAGACCCCATCTCGCCGCCCGAAACGACGCGCCACGATGTCCGCACTGTGCGTCGTGCTGGTCAAGATGATGTCGGGCATGGAAACGATCCGCCCCTCTAAACGATGCCACCAGTAGTAGGCCAAAGACCCACGGTGGATGAAGCCATGATCCAGCATCTCACCGGTCAGACTCCCCTGGAGGTCAAAGACCACCGGCACGTTGATCAGCCGCGCGACCGCCGTGCCAATCAGCGCCCCCTCGTGAAGATGACCATGGATCAGGTCAGGGCGCCAGGCCAGGGCCTCCCGGAGGACACGCCAGCTCAGGAGCACATCGAAGGCGATCTTGTGGCGCGATGAGCCCACCTCATAGTCCGCGTGCCAGGGCGTAGGACGGGAGCGCACGATATCCAGACCGGGCCAGTCGCGACCATGGTAGTAGGTCACGATCCTCAGTTGAAGCCCCCGAGCCTGCAACGCGCGTGCCTCCTCAAGGATACGCACATGACACCCGTAGTCCAGGAAGAACGAGGTCGGCGCGATCATCAAGATACGTTGTGGCTGCTTGACCAAGTCCTGCCCCCTCGGCGGCGCACACCCACACCGATGCAGTGTTGCCCGCCTATGTCCTCCGCCGACCACCGAACGGCTTTCCGATGAAGACTTGCAGGGTGCGCTCAAAGAGGCTGTCCTGTTCGATGGCCTGCCCGCCCATATCCCAGGAACGCGACAGGGCTTCCACCATCCAGCGCGCCCGGCCTTCAGCGGCGGCACTCAACCAACGCTCCAGCGCCTCGGCATCCCCTCGTTCCAGGGCGTCACGCATCTCACTCAGACGCTCGATGACGGCATCCAGGCCCCGTATCGCCGCCTCCCGTCCCAACAACGCAGCCATGCGGGTCGACGCCACATCGTCAGCGACCGCCGCGGTGCTTGTGGCAAAACCAAGGTCCGCAGCCCGCCGCACCTCCTGCCAGCCAGGCGCCTCCATCGTCGCCAGGCAGAGCGCCGAAGCGACCAGTGAGGGTACCGTACTGGCGATCGAACGTACCGCATCATGCTCAACGGGGTCCATCAACAGCGGCTGGGCCCCCAGAACGCGGGCCAGATTGGCCACCGTCCGCACCGCTCCTGGATGCGTCTCCGGACGGGCGACGATAGCGTAGACAGCCTGGCGGAAGAGCTCGGGCGAGGCATCCTCCAGGCCCGATGGGCGCTCTCTGATCTCCTCACCTGGGGCCAGGAAGGGATCCCCACCCACATAATGCGCCTTTGGGGGGAGCGCCTCCTTGACCCACTGCCAGACTGGCGCTTTCACATGCCCTGTATCGGTGACGACAACATCACGCCCTGGATTCAGCAAACGCCCGACGTCACGCAAGGTCTCATGCAGGGCAGCCAGTGGGACCGCCAGGATGACCAACTGGGCACGATCCAGGGCCAGATCGAGGTTGAAGGTCGCGCGATCCAGGGCCCCCAGTTCCCTGGCCTGTCGTGCGCGCCGCGGATCCTTGTCGTGCCCCACGATCTCCAGATGCGAGGCGTCAGCCGACTGACGCAGCCCCATACCTATGGAGGCCCCAATGCAACCGGTCCCCACGATCGTGATGCGCTGACGCTCAGCGTCCATACCACCTTCTCTCTTCGCCCTAGATTTCATCTGCCTCCTGCAACGCGGCAAGCCATGGATCTTCCGGCTCCGGAGTGTCGTGCCACCGGATCAACGCCACCACACGCGGTGGCGCGCCCACCGCCGCCACCAGCTCCGCGCTCCAACGCGCATGACAGCGCCGTACCACGAACCCCCTTCGCCAGCCAGCCACCCCGGCCGGCGTCTCAGATGGGCACCGCCCCCAACGCGCCGCCAGCCAGGGCGCCACCCACTCCACCAGTACCACCACCACGCGCTCCCAGACGGAGAGTGGCGCGACTCGCTTGCCCACATCGTGCAGCAGCGCAGCCGCCAACAATTCAGGGGCGTCGAAGCCTGCGGCCTCCAGGGCCTGACAAACCCGGATGCCGTGATGTTGTTCGGGCAAGGGCATCGTTTTGAACAGCTCAAACAGCGCCTGGCCAGCCTCCAGGCCGCGGAGCCGCGCCCACACGTAGCCATCATCGACTGGGCGGCGCACCGCGACAATCGTCCTCATGAACTGACGTACACGGTGCGCGGCCCGCGATCGCATTACCAGCCCAACACAGCCCATATCAGGAAGCGCTGTAGGGGAACCGCCATCATCCTCACCAGATCCAGCCCCATGCGGGGCAGGATAAAGAGGACGAAGATGAAGATGTAGGTGGCGTAGGGCTCCAGGCTTTCCAACAGATCACCGACACGGGGTGGAGCCACACCAGCCAGAACCCGCGAGCCATCGAGCGGGGGAATCGGCAACATGTTGAAGGCCACCAGTCCGATGTTGACTTGAATCGCCATAATCAGGAAGTTGGCCAGCCGATAGGCCTGAGCCTGCGGCAGGGAATCCAATAGGCCCAGGCGGAGGGGTAGAGCCAGGATCAGGGCCTGAAGAACGTTCGATGCTGGTCCTGCCAGGGCCGAAAGGGCCATTCCCACGCGGGGATTGCGGACACGCGTCATCCGATAGGGATTGACCCTGGCCGCACGGCCCCAACCGAACCCGGTGAGAAGGATCATCAACGTCCCGATCGGGTCCAGGTGCACGAAAGGGTTTAGAGACAACCGTCCCTGCAAACGAGGGGTGTCGTCGCCCAGCAAATGAGCCACCCAACCATGGGCCCACTCATGCAGGGGGATCCCCAGAATAATGACAAGCAGACGCGCCAACAACACGTCTGGTTGAATGCCAAGCGATGTCACCTTGTGCCTCCCATCAACGGGCTTTTGATCGCCACGGCGCGCCCCATATCTGCACCGCGCCTCGCCGATGCGGGAAAGCCGTCGCGTTGCGCCATTTTGTCACAGACTGGCCTTTTTTCAACCGCCCGCTTTCCGTTCGCATTCTCCGTTGAGTCGGCAGACCGTGCTTGTGACAAGCGGCGGTTCCCCCACTCCAGGCCTGAGAGAAGAAGTATGAGTCTCCCGCACAAGATGGCGTAATGACAGTTTGTTGAGGCCCTTCGGCGTGCTATAATCGTATGTGATGGGTACGACGTGCGCTAACACATTGTCTCTGGCACCTGTCACAAGGAGAGATCACCCATGAAATTGGTCATCCCAATGGCCGGCCTGGGGACGCGCATGCGTCCCCACACGTGGTCACGCCCCAAACCCCTCTTGCCCCTGGCCGGACGGCCCATATTGAATCACATCCTGCAGCGTTTCCATGAGATCCCCATCGACGAATACGTGTTCGTTATCGGCTGGCTGGGCGAACAGGTAGAGGCGTGGGTCAAGACACACAGTGCCATCCCGACCGCATTCATCAGGCAGGAAGAACGGCTGGGGCAGGCTCATGCGATCTGGCTGGCCCACGAGCATCTTCAGGGCCCCCTCTTCCTTACGTATGTGGACACGCTCTTCGACGGCGCCGACCTGTCTGGCCTGGACCAGGAAGGGCTTGATGGCCTCATTTTCACAAAGGAAGTCGAGGACCCCCGGCGGTTTGGAGTCGTTGAGACCGATGAGACAGGTCGTGCCACCCGCCTGATCGAGAAACCTGATACGATCGACAACAAGACCGTCTTGATCGGCCTCTACTACTTCCGTGATGGTGAGTGGCTGAGCCGGGCCTGCCGCGAGTTGATGGATCGCGACCTCAAGACGAAAGGGGAGTACTACCTGGCGGATGCCATCACCTTGATGATCCAACAGGGCGCCAACTTCTATACGCGGCCCGTCGCCGTCTGGCAGGACACAGGCAAGCCCGAGACTACCCTGGAGACACATCGCTATCTGCTCGAGCACGGGGGCGATAACAGCTACCAGGCTCCTCGCCCTGGCGTCGTTATCAACCCGCCGGTTTTCATCCATCCCCAGGCCATTGTCGAGCGCTCGGTAATCGGGCCTTACGTCTCCATCGAGAGAAATGCCCAGGTGCGTGACAGCATCCTCCGGGATGTCGTCGTGGACGAGGAAAGCACCATCGAAGAAATGTTACTCCAGCGTTCCCTGATCGGGCGCTGGGTCTCATTGCACGGCGAGTTCCGCACATACAATGTCGGCGACTCATCGACGGTAGATTAACCTTTACGCAAGGAGCGATCAAAGCCCATGAAAGAGCCGCTCAATCACACTTCACAAAGAGCTCGACAGATTCCACCCTCAGGCATTCGCAAGTTCTTTGATATTGCTGCCACAATGAAGGACGTCATCAGCCTGGGGATCGGGGAACCGGACTTCGTCACGCCTGAGCCCGTGGTTCAGGCAGGCATTGAAGCTCTCCAACGCGGAGAGACCCACTATACCTCAAACTCCGGCATCCTGGAACTGCGAGAGGCCCTCAGCCAACACTTAAGCCGCCTCTACAACATCAGCTACGACCCAGAAAGCGAGATCCTGGTCACCGTGGGCGTATCCGAGGCGCTGTACCTGGCGATGGCAGGTACTCTGGATCCCGGCGATGAGATCGTCTTCGCCGAGCCCTGCTTCGTCTCCTATGAGCCCATCGCGCACATGGTAGGTGCCACCCCCGTCGTGATCCCTACCTACCCGAAGACAGGGTTTCAATTGACGGCAGAGGCCATCGAACAGGCTATAACACCACGCACCAAAGTGCTCCTATTGGCCTCACCGAACAATCCCACCGGCGCAGTCATCGACCGCGAACGCCTGCTGCAGATCGCCATGTTAGCCGAGAAGTACGATCTCATCGTCATCTCCGACGAGATCTACGACCGGCTGGTCTACGACGTTGCACATACCTGCTTTGCCACACTGCCAGGGATGCGCGACAGGACCATTTTGCTTCAGGGCTTCTCGAAATCATATGCCATGACCGGCTGGCGCGTAGGGTACCTGAGCGGGCCGGCAGCGCTGGTCGCCCAGATCCGCAAGCTCCACCAATACCTGATCATGTCGGCCCCGACGCCCTCGCAGTTCGCAGCGCTCAAAGCCCTTGAGGTAGGTGAGCCATTCGTGGAGGCCATGCGGTCCGAGTATGATCGCCGCCGCCGATTGATCGTCTCCGGGCTCAATGACCTGGGGCTGACGTGTGTGGAGCCTAAGGGAGCATTCTACGCTTTCCCATCCATCACCACAACGGGTATGGACGATGAGGCTTTCGCCGAGCGGCTACTGCAGGAGGAGCAGGTCGCAGTGATCCCTGGGCGCGCCTTCGGCCGCTCGGGCCAGGGATTCGTCCGTATGTCCTATGCTACAGCCTATGAGAAGATTGAGACGGCCCTTGAACGCATCGCCCGCTTCATCGGACGGTGAACCGCTGCACGAGAGGCCTCTCATCTGCAGAGTGATACCAGGCATCCGTCGGGGGAAGCGGATGCCCTGGGGTGGCGCCGTCTTCGCTGCCGAAGCGTCGCATCCGCCTACCGTACCTTGTCACAGCCATGGAAGGGAGAGTAGAGGGGCTACCCTTCGAGAACTCGTAAGGAGAGTATCGACATGACTCAGGAGATCAATCCCTTCGCGATGGCTCAGGCCCAGTTCGACCATGTTGCTGAACAGATGCAATTGAATGACGCTGTGCGCAGCATCCTGCGCTGGCCGCTCCGAGAGTTTCGCTTCCAACTCCCTGTACGCATGGATGATGGAAGCATCCGGGTCTTCTTTGGCTTCCGGGTACAGCACAATGACGCACGGGGCCCCGCCAAGGGAGGCATCCGTTTCGCCGCCAACGAGACATTGGACACTGTGCGTGCTCTGGCCATGTGGATGACCTGGAAGTGTGCCGTGGCCGACATCCCCCTGGGCGGCGGCAAAGGCGGGGTAGTGGTGGATCCTGCTACGCTCTCTACCAGCGAGAAGGAACGCCTATGCCGCGAGTGGATTGATGCCGTCTGGAAAAACCTGGGTCCAAGGAATGACGTCCCCGCGCCCGACGTCGGGACCACACCCCAAATGATGGGCTGGATGATGGATGAGTACTCTAAGCTCCGTGGAGAATATGTCCCTGGTGTGATCACCGGCAAACCGATCGGAGGGGGAGGCTCCGCAGGCCGCACTGCTGCCACCGGGTTTGGCGTAGTAGTCACCATCCGGGAGGCCATGAAGCACCTGGGCATCTCGCCCACAGGAAGGACCGCCTCTATCCAGGGGTTTGGCAATGTCGCTCAGTACGCTGCGCTGAACTTCATTGAGATGCTTGGCGGTCGGGTGATCAGTGTCTCCTGCTGGGACCGCAATGACCACTGCGCCTACACCTATACCAAAGAAGGCGGTATCGACCCTCAGTTCCTGCAGCACATCACCGATCAGTACGGAACCATCAACAAGGAGTTAGCTCTGGCAGCCAACTACGTGATCGAGGACGGCGACGCATGGCTGCATAAGGATGTCGATGTCCTGATCCCCGCAGCCATCGAGGGTGTGATCACCGGCGAGAACGCGCACCAGATCAGCGACACCGTGAAGATCCTCGCCGAGGGCGCCAACGGCCCAACCACCCCGGAAGCGGATGAGATACTCAAAACCCGACAGATCTTTGTCATCCCCGATTTTCTATGCAACGCCGGCGGGGTCACCTGTTCATACTTCGAGCAGGTCCAGAGCGATATGAACTACTATTGGGAAGAGGAAGAAGTCCTGGCAAAGCTCGATAAGAAGATGACCAGCGCCTTCCGGGCGGTTCTGAAGACGGCGCTGGATAAAGGGCTCTACACGCGCGATGCGGCTTACTGGGTCGCCATCGGCAAAGTAGAGCAGGCCATGCGCCTGCGCGGTTGGGTCTGAGTGGGGGCACACGCTCTACTCCCAACGGTCCTTGAGGCGCTCCAGCAGCCTCAGCAACAGCCATAACAGGACCAGGGCAAGCACACCAGGCACCAGGCACAACATGCCAGTAAGCACAGCCTTCCAACCGTAGAGCAGGCCAATCAGCACGCCACCCACGCACAGGAAGAGAGCCACCGCGGTCAATAGAAGCCGCTGCTCCATGCGCTGGCGTCGTTGCCGCCAATCTGTCGGCTGTTGGGCTCCTGGCATCAGCACCCTCCCACCTGGAGGATAGAAGTCGCACTCCCCCCGATGTGCGGAGGGAGTGCTCTTTTTGGGATCATATTCCAGCCCGGATGACCTCAGTAACGGAGCAACGCACCAATGCGTGTCCCCTTCAACTCTTCGTCATCCACGACCTCCACCGTACCCCCATTCTCTATCACCTGGGTGACCACGGCCTCCACAGCATCCGGGATCTCGATGAACGTCCCACCACAGAAGATACAACGCTCCAATGGCTGCGTCGTCAAGTAACCACAGCCTGTACACCGATAGCCAGGCTGATGATAATCCCGCTCCACTAACAGGACCTGGATACGGCCCTCATGGGCCACACTCAAAGTCCCGTCCAACCCTACCACTCCATTCTTGCCCTTAGCTGCGGCGGTGAGCACCGCATTGATCACCTGTTGATGTCGTTCCCGCTCCAGCTTCTGGAGCGCCTCGTAGGCCCGCTCGCGCACCTCGACCTCGCCCGCCTCGATATCGAGAGGGAAAGTATCCACCAGGATATCACGCAACGGAGCCGGCAGCACCTCTTGGAGCTGCGCCACCGTTGGATCAGATCCAGCCAGCAGGAGTCGCCGTGGATGATGGGCTTCGCAGAAGGCGAGGAGCGCTTTGCCTATCTCCTTGAGGTTACGCTGGACCAGCGCCGCCTCGTGTCGCCCAGAGTGGGGCGCGCCCCCCCGCATCCCAACCACCGAGGACCCTCGCCCCATGCGGGTGTGACGGACATCCTCCCCTACCACGCCCTGCTGATCGGCCAGTTCGCCCATCTGGAAAAAATAGAAGACGGCCCCCTGGCGGTCCACAACGGCGACGACGTACCGTCCGTAGAGGCCGTCGAGCTCTACCAGCGGGGAAATATAGGGGCGTCGCGCCACCGTGACCCCCGACCGCACGGGTATCGCCAAAGGATAAACGTACCAGACATCCTCGACCTGCCGGGAGAAAATCGCCAGACCCCGCCCCGACCAGTCGTAGTCATACTCAATATACCGTTTGACTGCCTCGATATCCCTGGCGTCCACCTCGTCAGCTACGCTCTTCAGCAACTCACGCAGAGTGAGTTTGTACTCCTCAGTCGTGCGCTGCGTGGGATCCACATCCAGGTATACACTCAGGATTGGCCCTTCCGTCTGGATAGAAGCCAACTCCTTCAATGCATGCTCGTCAAACATCGTGTCAACCTCCTGGAAAAAGGGGTGAGAAAAGCCTAATATATCCTCATGCTTATGCCCAGTTCCGTCGTCAGCACCTCCTGTCCGGTCTGAATTCGCCCCCCACTAAAATGCAGACTGCGGGGTGGCTCTCAAGCCATCCCGCAGTCTAAACATGCATACGTACCACAGATACCTGCTGACAGGTTCAGCATATAAAGTGCCTCGCAAGGGAAGGGATTTACCCTCATTCTACGGGTTGAAGTCCCACTTGTCAAGCCTTCAGAGCCACGATAAATAGTTCACTTCTCCTGACTTCCTTCTCCCATCTGAGATCTGGAAAGGAAAGCGGAAAAAGCAGCAGGAGAACGCTATGCCCTCTCTCCGGCATCCGCCAGCGCCCCCAGCGTGCGTTCAAGCAGGGACTGCACACGGGGCACCATCTGTGCAGGGTCGGGATGCAATCCCTCTAGAAGCAGGAGATCCTCATACAGTTGTTCGACCGTCAGATCGACCACGGTCGCGGCTGAGGGATCATCGACCAACCTCGCCAGGGTCTGGATCAGCGTATGCCGCGGGTTGATCTCCAGGATCCTGGCCGGCGCCTGATAATCGCTCTCGAGGAACCTGCGCACTCGCTCCATATCCCGAGCCGGGCCGCTGTCCGGCGATACCAGGCGACAGGGGCTATCTGTCAGGACCCCCGACTCCCTCACCTCCGTCACCCGATCGCCCAGGACCTTACGGAAGCGGGCCACCAGCTTACCCAGTGCCGCAGCCTCCTCCTGGCTCGGTTTCTCCTCAGAGGTCGTCTCAGCCTCCGGCAAGTCCAGACTGGCGTCATCTACGTTGCGCAGAGGCTTACCCTGATATTCGCGTAGGGCCTGCACCATGAACGCATCAAGCGGATCCACAAGATAGAGCACCTCCAGGTCATGGGCGCGGAAGTAATCCAGATGTGGACTCCGTTCCACGGATTGGGCACTCTCGCCCAGGATGTAGTAGATATCGGACTGATTCTCTTTCATCCGCGCCACGTAAGCATCCAACGAGATCAGTTCCCCGTCCGAGTGCGTGGTCTGGAAGCGGAGCAGAGGGAGTAGATCGTCTCGGCTTGCCGGATCGGTCGCCACACCCTCTTTGATGAAAGGCCCCCATGCCTCCCAGAACTGTTTGTATTCCTCGGGCTTCTCTTCTCCCAACTCCTGAAGCGCCTTCAGCAGTCGGCTGCGCAACGCCCGCCGGATATGGGCGATAGCCCGGCTCATCTGTACTGTCTCACGTGCCACGTTCAGCGGAATATCTGCTGAGTCCACGACGCCCTCGACAAACCGCAGGTACTCCGGCAGTAGGTCCTTGTTGTGTTCCTGGATGAGAATCTTCCGCGAATAGAGCTTGAGCCCGTAGTCTGAGCGCAGCCGCCAGATCGCTGGATCGCGATGGCGGGGGACGTACAATACACTGCGGATCTCCACCGGTACCTCGGACACGACGTGAAGATGCAGAAGTGGCGGCTCCGGATCCATTGTAAGCTGGCGATAGAACTCGTGATAGGCGTCCTCCTCCACCTCCTGGGGCGACTGACGCCAGATCGCCGTGCGCTCGTTGACTACCCTACCTGCCACATAGATGGGGAACGAGACATAGTTGGAGTGCGTCCTCACGATCTGCTCCAGCCGCCACGTGGCAGCGAACTCCTTCGCATCGTCCTTGAGTTGGATCTCGATCGTGGTTCCGCGCTTCTCCTTCTCCGCCGGTTCCAGGCGATAGGTGCTGTCGCCTCGCGAGATCCAGGTCCAGGCCTCCGCCTCAGGACGATAGGAGCGGGACGTCACCCGGACCTCGTCGGCCACCATAAAAACGGCGTAGAACCCCACACCGAACTGCCCGATGATGTCGTCAACCCGCCGCCCCTCTTCCAGGGACTTCAGGAACGCTCTGACCCCCGAGTGCGCGATGGTACCCAGGTTCTCGATAAGCTCGTCGCGCGTCATCCCAATGCCAGTGTCCGAGATGGTAAGGGTATGGGCGTCTTCATCGCTCTCGATACGGATTGCCAGCTCCGCATCCGGGTCCAACACGTCTTGGTCGGTCAACATCACGAACTGCATGCGATGCAATGCATCGGAAGCGTTGGAGATCAACTCTCGTAAGAAAATCTCCCGCTCCTTGTAGAGAGAGTGAGAAAGGATATGCAACAACTGCTGGACCTCTGTCTTAAACTCCAAAGCCTCTGCCTTCTGTGTCTCACTCATCGCAGCGTCCCTCCCAACCATACTTACTGTAGTATCAGCCCCATGATACGCGATCAACATTAGAAGCGGATTAGAGGCCACTGGCCAGCACAATGGGGCTGAAACCTTCACAGTGATTCTACGGCCCGTTTACACAGGCTTAACACCAGGTGAGTATGCTAAGGACAGCACAACATGGGCCGTGGGAAGGGTAGCAATGCTTGCGATCGTAGCCATACTGATTCTGCTGGCGTTCCTGGTGTTCCCATTGCTGCTGTGGCGGCCACGCTGGCGTTGGTTTATGCGGCCCATGCGGCGGCCCTGGGTACGCCCCTATCGGTTCCCCGGATTCCGCGGGCCAAGAGGTCGCTGGCGCTGGTAACAAGCGAGAGATGACAGGAGACAGGGCTACATAGGAAATTGCGCTGATTTCTAAAGCCAAAGACCTGGCGTCCCTACGCCGAAAGCGTGCCTTGACGATCCGGGGCTTGTGAGTATAATGTGAATTGCTAAAGTAATCCTCGGTAGCTCAATTGGCAGAGCGGCCGGCTGTTAACCGGTTGGTTGCTGGTTCGAGTCCAGCCCGAGGAGCAAAGGGCCGCACTGGATGCGGCCCTTCTTCATTTATCCTTCCGATCGCGCCGTGGTGAGAGAGGCGGAACCACATCAACCGCACGGCCATCCCAGCCCTTGCAGGTCAAGAACCAAGTTGACATTCCCGCCACGCCCTCTGGGCACGCCTCACCTCTCTCGGTCGGGACACATCGCTCCGACGCTCTAACCTCCATGCAGGCGGCGGCCCAGGTAACGGATGAGTTCCTCAGCAAGGGCGCCGGTGGTGACATCCGGCGGGAATCTCCGCCGGTCAACCGACTCCCATGTTCCGTCAGCACGATGCTGACGGAACGTAAAGAGGACCCCATCCAGCTCCCAACGTATCACCACAGATAACAGATGGTGGTTCCACCAGCGTCCGCGGTCGCCATCCCAGCGCGCCGCATTCTCTGGCGCTTCCATACCTCGGCTCAAAGCCCGGGCCAGCGCGCGGGAGAGTTCATAGGAGGTGGAGCGCCCCAGGGTCAACCATACCCGCTGCACAGGTGTGATCTCAACAACCTCACCAGGGACACGGGCGATGACCGGCACCACCACGAAGCCTCTCCCATCTCCATAGACATGAACTTCTCGTGAGGGTCTTTCTTCAGACACTAGACACAGTTCCTCCTGCTGTTAGGACTCTCCCTTGCCGCTCCAGGACTGATCTCTATACTGCTCTTATGACTAACCCGGAGGACAACGGGACGGTGGATCTGCCAATCAAGACAGCCACCTTCCGGTTCTACGCGGAACTGAACGACTTTCTGCCGCGGGAACGCCGACAGCGGCCCTTCCGCCATCGCTTCCGGGGCTCGCCTGCGGTAAAGGACGTCATCGAGGCATTGGGCGTACCCCATACAGAGGTTGATCTCATACTGATCAACGGCAGCTCCTCAAACTTCGAAACTCCCCTTGACGATGGAGACTACGTCGCAGTCTATCCCGTCTTTGAGTCCCTTGACATCAGCTCGCTCACACAGGTACGGCAACACCCTTTGCGCCAGACGCGCTTCATCCTCGACGTCCACCTGGGAAGGCTGGCACGGCTACTGCGGCTGCTGGGGTTTGACACCCGGTACTGCAACACTTACACCGACCCCGAGATCGTGGCGATTGCACGGCGCGAGCACCGCATCATCCTCACACGTGACACCAATCTGCTCAAACGTCGGACCGTCACCCACGGGTATTGGGTCCGGGCCACTGACCCCATAGACCAGGCGCGCGAGGTACTGCAACGATTCGATCTCCGTGAACAGGTCCTGCCTTTTTCACGCTGCCTGCGATGCAACGGCAGGCTGCAGCCGGTGGACAAAGAGGAGATCCTGAGCCGCCTCCCACCTCATGTTGCCGCCCACCATGACGAGTTCCTCATCTGCGAAGGATGCCACAGGGTGTACTGGCGCGGCTCGCATCTGAGACGGCTACAGGCACAAATCGACCGGATCCTCCAGTAAAGGCCAGGGAGCTATTCGCCCTCCTCCACGACGCCTGGCATCTCCAGGTCCACCACGTCCCCGTGGATATCGACCACGACCTTGAACCCCATCAACCCCAACCACTGCCGTGCCGCCTCGGGCAGCCCCTGTGTCATCAGTTGTTCCATCTGTTCCCCCATCTGCCCCAGCGAGGCCTCGATCGCGGCCTTGGTAAACAGGTCGTCGCGGCCCAGATAGCTGAGCATGGCCTCGACTACCGCTTCGCGGTTAGACAGAACGGTCTCCTGCATTGTCATCAGGACCTGGCGATCCACATAGTCCGATGGAATATGGCGTTGGAAGCCCTGGTCATCCACCACATAATAAGCATCCGGCCCCACCCGTGTGACGGTGACCGGTTGGTCATATTCATCGACCACCAGGCCCGCAAAAACTGCTTCTCGTCCCATAGTCCTCTGTCCCTCCTGGCCCAATCGTAGGGTGGCCTTGGGGATATCCCATCAAGTATCGTCGATCCTTCCCCACACACCTCACTCTTAGGGGAAAGACCGCTGTACTTTGCCCAAGATTTGTTTTAAGGTAAACTTGAAATAGGAATAAGGAACCTCTCGGATTTGACGTATGTTGGCCAGGCCATGCTATGCTGGCTCTCACCTAAATCCTAGCAGATTTCGACTCAAGTTCCAGCACCGGCAGCCGTCCTGGTCACCGACAGAGAACTGGAGGAGAACTTGACAGCAGCTTCGATTGCCATTGTCACCGATTCAGCCTCGGGTCTTCCCGCGGCACTCGCTCAGCAACACAATATCCAGGTTATCCCCTACTGGGTGCATCTGGGGGATGAAACGTTTGTCTCGGGCGAGACAATCGATCCAGCGACATTCTTTCGGCGCCTCCGCGCAGACCCCCGATTGGAGGTCCACACGGGAGTGCCTCCTGTCGCGAAATTCGCGGAGGTCTACGAACACGTGGCAAATTGGGCGAAAGCGATCGTCTCTGTGCATGTGGCGGGCAAGCAAAGCGGCACATGCAGCGCGGCAGAGGTAGCGGCACGGGAAAGCCCAATACCTGTCACCATCATTGACACCGAGACGACCGCCATGGCCGAGGGTTTCGTCGCCCTGGCATGCGCTCGTCTGGCCGAGCAGGGCGCAACCCTGGAACAGGTCGTCGAGCAGGCCCACGCTGCGGTGCGTAACGTCGGACTGTATGCGCTGTTGGAAAGCATCTCCTACGCTCTCAAGGGCGGTCGGCTTTCCAGCGCAGCCAGCGCGGTGGGCACCCTGCTGAAGATCCAGCCTCTGATCCGGGTCAGAGACAACAAGGTGAGTCTGATCGGGCAGGCACGCCGTCGCGTCAAAGGCCTCCAATCGCTGATCGACAAGGTGTGCAAGGAAGTCGGCGATGCGCCAGTGCGCCTGGCGATCCACTACGCCGAGGATGAAGAGGAAGGGCAGCGTGTTCTGGACACCCTCAAGTCGCGCCTTCACTGCATTGAGGCCTATCTGACCCGTGTGCCTGTGGAGTTGGGCGTACACGCGGGTCCGGGAGCTATCGGGATCGCTTACCATGCTGAGCGCGAGGCCACTGGACTGCGGGAACGCCTTGAGCGCCTGGGAGCCCAGGCTAAAGAGATGCTGCAATCACACCTTCCACAATCCTGACGTCTGGATCATCCCTTACATGGCACTCAAAGAAAGACAACGACAACTGCGGGTTGTGGGAGAGATATTGACCGTGCATATCCCACAGTTCATGGATTCCGATCCCGATCTGGTCAAGGATCTACTGTCTGTTGTGGGGACCGCACTGAGTAACATCCACGAGGATGCAGAGGCCTCAGCCGACGCATGGGACAAGCGAGCCTATCACGTGCGGGCCGATAGACTGCGCCGCGAGTGGGAATGGGCGCTCCCTGCGTCCAATTATGCGCTGGGTCTGGCCCTACGCCCACATCCTGTGACCCCACTGCACATTCAGAGGCTCAAGCAACTTATCCGGCCTGGGGTGGAGAAACCTGCTCGCCGTCAGATCACGGACCCCATGCGGTTTCGCGGCGCGGCCCAGGCCATCAGACGACAACAGGCGCGGAAACGGAAGCCGATACGTGGATAATCGCGCAAGGCCAGAGAGACCGTGCCCCAATACAAGCAGTCGCGTATCATGAGTCAAGATCATGTCCTGTGAAGCGTATTTCGCTGAACAACTGAGAAAGCGTGGGTTCCGCGTGACCGCCCAGCGCGAAGCGGTCTTGGCAGCACTCCATGAGCTTGAGGGCCTGGTCACGGCGGAGGAGATCTTCGAACGGGTACAGGCACAGACGGTGCCGGTGGACCGCGCAACGGTTTACCGCACGCTCGATCTTCTGGAAGGAATCGGGCTGCTGGCCGTCGTGGATTCTGGAGACGCGCAGCGCCGATATGAACTATTGCGGGTGGAAGCGCCCCACCATCACCTAAGATGTACCCGATGCGGCGCAATTATCCCTGTGGACTACGCCGTGTTTGAGTCGCTGTTCGAAGAGCTGCGGCGGACAACCGGTTTCGTGGTCACCTCAAGTTCGTTGACGATTCCCGGGCTCTGCGCACGGTGTGCCGAGGAAGCCTCACGCTCCGAATGATCACGATGCAGGGCAAAGCAGCCTGGAGATACACTCTTCAGGCTTTTCTCCTTGCGGTCTTGGCCCATGCCAGGTTTATGCCATAATGGGGGCCTGCAATCGAGAGTCCCTCGATACTTCCTCGATATTGGTTTGATAAGGAGAGAGATATATTGTGATGACGCATGGGAAGTTGGAGTTACTGCGACAGCGGTTGTCGCAGATGGAAAGCATACTGGTGGCATACTCCGGCGGGGTTGACAGCACCTTCCTCCTCAAGGTGGCTCATGAGGTGCTTGGCCGCCGGGCCATGGGAGTGCTGGTGAGCTCCCCGCTAATCCCCGGCTATGAACAAGAGGAGGCGCTGGAGATAGCGCGCGCCCTGGGCCTGCCCGTGGATGTCATTGCAGCCGACGCATTTGACGACACCCGGGTATTGGAGAATTCCCCCGAGCGCTGCTACTTCTGCAAGGCCAACATCTGTCGCCTCCTCAAGGCCTACGCACACGACCACGGATTGGGCACGGTCGTCGACGGCACCAACGCGGATGACCGCGGGGATTACCGGCCTGGTCAACGCGCCGCCCGAGAGTGCGGGATGCAAAGCCCGCTGTTGGAAGTGGGCCTGACCAAAGCGGAGATCCGCTCTCTGGCACGCCAGATGGGATTGCCTAACTGGGACAAGCCCTCCGCCGCTTGCCTGGCATCGCGGGTGCCTTATGGTACGCCTATCACCCCGGAGATGCTGACGCGCATCGCTCGTGCGGAGCAGATCTTGCGGGACCTGGGATTCCAGGAACTGCGTGTACGGCATCACGGTCAGGTGGCACGCATCGAGGTCCCCGTCGAGCACTTTGAGCAGTTGTTGGAACGACGGGAGGAGATCGTCAGCGGGCTGAAAGCAGCGGGCTACGCCTATGTAACCCTGGACTTGCTGGGGTTCCGCTCAGGCAGCATGAACGAGGTGATAGCGGCCAATGGACCCTGAGAAACTCCGCGACCTCCTACAGAGTGTCCGTCAGGGCACAGTGGATATTGAGACCGCGATGGAGAAGTTGAAGACTCTCCCCTATGAGGACCTGGGAGACTTTGCCCGTCTGGACCTCCATCGTGGTTTGCGAAATGCCATGCCGGAGGTCGTGTTCTGTGAGAGCAAGACCAGTGAGCAGGCCACCGCCATCCTGCAGCGGCTATGGGAGCACCACGACCGCGTCCTGGGGACCCGCGTGTCCCCAGCCATGGCATCTCGCATCCAGGAGGCATTGCCAGAAGCACACTATGATCCGATCTCACGCCTCCTGACGCTTACACGGGCTCCCCTGCCCACGCCACCAGAGGACACCCCATATGCCATGGTGGTATGCGGGGGCACGTCTGACCTGCCAGTGGCTGAGGAGGCGGCGCAGGTTTTGGAGTTCCTGGGGCACCGCGTGGAGCGCGCCGTTGATGTGGGCGTGGCTGGCCTGCACAGATTGCTCAGTGAGCTGCCCCGATTGACCCGCGCCAATGTCGTCATTGCCGTCGCCGGGATGGAAGGCGCACTCACCAGCGTCGTGGCCGGGCTGGTGGCGGCTCCCGTGATCGGGGTTCCCACCAGCGTGGGATACGGCGTCAACTTCCAGGGCGTGGCCCCTTTGCTCACTATGATGAACTCCTGCGCCTCTGGGGTCGCCGTCATGAACATCGACAACGGCTACGGTGCGGCAGTGTTTGCTCACCTGATCCTACGACAGATAAGTCTCTCTAACATCCAACGAGAGGAGTAAGACCTCTATGTCCATCCTTTACTTCGACTGTATCGCTGGAGCCAGTGGGGACATGATCCTGGGGGCGCTGGTGGACGCCGGTGTGACCCTCGAGGCCCTGAGTCAGGCGCTCGATGCGCTCCATCTGGCGGATTTCGAACTGCGGGCAAAGCGAGTGAGCAAGCTAGCTTTCACCGCCACAAAGGTCGATGTGGTGGTCGCCGACGATGTGCCCGAACGCCACCTGTCCGACATCCTGGAGATCATCGACGCGAGTGCCCTTTCGGACAAACTGAAGGCCCGTGCGCGTGCAATCTTCACTCGCCTGGGCACGGCCGAGGCAGGCATTCACGGCACAGACCTGGCTCAGGTGCACCTGCATGAACTGGGAGGTGTCGACACCATTGTTGACGTAGTAGGTACCCTGGTGTGCCTGGAGCTTCTGAACGTTGAGCGAGTGATTGTCTCCCCCATCCCGCTGGGGCGAGGGTTCATCCACGGAGCCCACGGGCAGATCCCGCTACCTGCGCCGGCGACCCTGGCTCTTCTTCAAGGGGCGCCCGTCATCGGCAGCCCCCTCAACGTCGAGACGGTCACCCCCACTGGCGCTGTGCTGCTGACATCTCTCGCCGATGGGTATGGCCCGATCCCACCCATGCAGCTCTCTGCTGTTGGATACGGCGCAGGTCAGCGGGACCTGGCTATCCCTAATGTCCTGCGCGTCCTGATCGGGGAGGAACTCGCAGAGCCTCCCAACGAGCACAGAGGGAGCAGCAGCCACAGCCATGCACACCCCCATCCCTCTGCCCACAACCACGACCACAGCCATACACACGCCCATCCCTCTCCCCACAACCATGACCGTAGCCACAGCGCCGTCAGCCCGGACGATACGCACCTATCCACATCCACGCTCAGCCCGCGCTCCTGCCTGGATGCTCCCCATCTCAAAGTGCTGGAGACGAACATCGACGACCTGAACCCTGAGTTCTACGCCCACGTGATGGATCGCCTCTTCGAGGCAGGGGCGTTGGATGTGTTCCTGGCTCCCATCCAGATGAAGAAGAATCGTCCGGCGACCTTGCTGCGGGTCCTGTGCACACCGGAGCAGACAGAGGCTATGACCGCGATCCTCTTCTCTGAGACCAGCACCCTGGGGATACGCGAGCACACCGTGACGCGGTATGCCCTAGCACGCACTTTGATCACAGTAGAGACTCCCTATGGCCCTGTGCGCATCAAGGTCGCCACGTTGCCCAACGGTGAGACCAAGAGCGCGCCCGAGTACGAGGACTGCCGCGCGCGTGCCAAAGCGCACCGCGTGCCCATTCGGGTGGTGTATGCTGCCGCACAGATGGCAGCGCAACAGCAGGGAAAGAGTTAACTCTCGGCAGATGTCGTGGCCTGGCCTTCGCCCCTCCCGACGCCCAAGCCATCCAGCACATCCTGGGCCGTGAGCCATCCAGCGGTGGGGAAGAGGTGCGCGATCTGCGGTGAGAAATCCGGCGCTGCACGCAACACCTGAGCGGGCTTACCCTCAGCCACTATCCGCCCCGCCTCCATCACCATCACGCGATCCGCGGCAAGCGCAGCCAGCTCCACATCGTGGGTCACCAATAGCACAGCCCGGCCCCCGTCACGCCATCGCCGCAACAAGGCAATCAATGCCGCCTTGGCGCTATAATCCAAACCTCGAGTCGGTTCATCAAGCAGAATCGCTCGAGGACCTGTGACAAGGATCGCGGCAAGCGCCACGCGCTGGCGTTCCCCCACACTCAGATCTCTGGGGTAAGCGTCCCAATAGGGTGCAAGTCCTAGCTGCTCCAGCAGTTTCCTGGGGGGAACCGGCACATCCTCTGGCCTTAGTCCATGGTTGTGCAAGGTGGTCAGAAGCTCATCCAGCACCGTGTCGGCGAAGAGCAGCGCCGAAGGGTCCTGGGGTAGATAGGCCACATGACGGCAGATCTCGGCGACCGGGAGGTCCGAGACATCCCTGTCCCCAATCCACACCCTGCCTTGCACTGGGTGAATCAGGCCAACCATAGCCCGGAGCAACGTGCTCTTGCCGACCCCGTTGTGACCCAACAACACCGCGATCTCCCCAGGGCTCAGGACCAGGCTCACATCGTGGACCACAGCCCGTCCCTCGTATCCAGCCGTCAGCGATTCCACCCGGAGATAAGGAGCCTGCGGCGCATCCCTACGCTGCGGAACCTCTCGGCTCCCAGCACTAGGGGGAATCCGCACAGTCTGTGCCCAGAGGACTGCATCCTCCACGCTGAGTGGCAGAGGGGTCCAGCCCAAAGCCTTCCCCAGGGTAACCACGGGGGGGATATCCTCCATTAGAGGCAGGATCTCCCGCGGAGGGCCCACCCTGACATGAGAGGGGGTGGATGCCGCCTGCTCCAGGTAGAGGATGGTGTCGCAATAGGGCAACACACGCTCCAGGCGATGCTCCGCCAGGACAATCGTAAGGCCCAGGGCCTCGCTGAGGTGGACCAATGTATCGAGAAGCTCATGCGCCATGTCGGGGGCGAGCTGTGAGGTGGGCTCATCGAGCACCAGGACCTTGGGACGCAGAGCAAGGGCTGCAGCTATGGCGACGCGTTGTTTCTCCCCCCCAGAGAGTGTCTCGATGGGCCGCGTGCGGAGCGATGTGAGAGCCAGGAGGTCCAGCACCTCCTCCACCCGCTGCTGCATAACGGCTCTGGGCAGCGCCATGTTCTCCAGAGCAAAGGCGATCTCGTCCTCCACCACATCCACCACGAACTGCGCCTCCGGGTCCTGGAAGACGAACCCCACATGCTCACACATCACCGCCGGCCCCAACTTCACCGGATCAAGGCCAGCGACCCGGATCCGCCCCCCTATGAGGCCTCCGCTGAAGTGGGGCACGAGGCCGTTGAGACACCGCAGCAGGGTGGACTTACCTGCACCCGACCGGCCGACGACAAGCACGAACTCCCCATCACCAACCTCGAAGCTCACATCGGCAAAGACTGGGCCTGGAGCCTCGGGATAGGTATAGGAGACACCCTCAAACCGTATCATGAGACGCCCTCCTCTGTGCCTCCTCTGGAAAGGCAGAAAAGGGGCGCCAGCAGCCCCAATATGCCCCAGCCAAGAAGCGGATCGAAGGATGGGGCACTCAACACGGGGTATGGATTGTAGCTCAATCCCGCATGCCGAACCTGCGCAAGGACAAGGAGCCCCAGGGAGAGCATGAGGACCCCAGTATCACAGCGTCGCCACACCACCTTTCGATAACGGGTGCGTTGTGTCCCACGCCCTGCATACCAAATGGCCGCAACGATCAGACCTACGGCGACCCAGCGAGTCACCCGTCCAATCCCCGGTTGGGCGGGCAACAAAGCCCAGACCTCTCCTGCCAGCAGGAGGACCAGGCCCACCAGCAGGACCACACGGGCCCGAGCATGATACGACGATCCGTTTGTATCGCGCACGAAACCGCGCGCGGTCATGGCCTCGGCAAGCTGTAATGCTCTCTCCAGCCCGCCAACCAGAAGGGGCATCATCAAGGGCAGCCAGTCCTTCAAGCCACGCATCCGGTGGCCACGGATCGCCTGGGCCTCACGGACCTGCTCGAACTGACGCCTGACGTTGGGGGCAAAGGTCACGGCAATGGCCGAGACAACCGCTAGTGGATAAAAAGCTCGCGGCAGATAACCAATCAGGTCTCGGGTTGAGAGGGCGGACGTCAGTACGAGAAAGGCCGTGAAGAGCGTCGCCAGGACCAGGCCGTTGAGGAGGCCAAACACCAACGCCTCCAGCGTGACTGGCCCCCCGAGCAAAGGTCCCAGAACCGGGATCCACGACGGGATTTGGAAGAGGACTGACTGGCCCACGTGACTGGTGAGCATGTTCACGATCCCGCCGATCAGCATCACCGTGACCGTGAACTGAAGAGGCGCGGTATCATGTCCTCCTGGCCGGGCAGTCCGCGCCTCGCGAGCCCGGACCCCTTGCAGGACAACCCAACTGACACCAAACAGGAGCACGAGGATCAATGGGTTGCGGGTCTGGACACTAATCCCCACCACCGTGCCGAGCCAGAACAGCCAACTCAACGGATGCATCTAGGAAATGCTCTCCCCGATAGGGTTGAGAGAGGAACTGGATACCTCGGGGGCCTTCACCCTCATTCGCACCGACTCACGCTGCACACGGAAGCAGAAACGCCGCTCAAACCGACGCAGCGCACGCAGCACCGGCTGTCCAAAGAGAATGAGCATAGCGGCGGTCCCCACAGAACGCATGAGGTCCCAGAAAAGAGAGGTGGCGACATAGAAAACGAGATAGCGTCGCACGGTCTCCCCCAAGGTGATCCCAGGGGACCAGTACATCTCAGAGGGGCCAGTCACGTAGGGCCAGAACCACAGATCCATCAGCGCGCCAAACAGCATGCCCCACACCGTTCCGAAGACCACCAACAGCCCGATCTCACCCCACGTGTCTTCCAGGTGAATCCACCGCACGACGGCGCGGACACCGGCCGCAGTCGCCCCAACCCATCCAGCCGCCAGCATCCGGTAGGGGAGCCAGGGGCCTACGCCACCGGTTATCAATGCGGACACAAAGAGGGTAAGCGAGCCCAGCAGGAAGCCAAACCGCAGGCCAAAGGTGTACCCGCCCAGGATGATAAGGAAGAACACCGGGCTGAATCCACCAGGGCCCGGCAGGGCCGTCTCTAGAAACCCCAACACCGCGTTCAACCCCACCAGAATCCCCAATAACGCCATCTGCTTGGCATCGGAGGCCACATTCCCCTGAGACTCGAAGAGAAATGCCACCAGGGACAGAGCCCCCAGCAGGGCCAGCAGCAGCGGAGCATCCTGCCCATGGACCACCCCGCCCGCCGAGGCCACAGTAGGGACCAGGAAGGGATAGAAGAAAGCCACCAGACCCACCAGCGAGGCCAGGCTGTAGATTGCCACCGTCAAGAGACGCGACCGAAGACCTCTCATCGCCCCCCTCCCTTAGAACGCACCATTAGCCAGGCCACTCCGAGTAAGGCCAAGGCCCCCATGAAGGAGAGGTAGGCAGAACCGCTTGTGTCTGAGCGGGGGGAGGGTGACGTCACAACCGTGGGTAGCGGCGTAGGTGTCTGCCCGACAGAAGCAGATGTCGCCATACGGGCAGTAGGCGAAGGGGAGGGGGTCTGAGTGACAGTGAAGAGCGGCACTGGCGTCGTTGGGCTGGGGACAAGGGTTGACGTTGGATTTGGAGTGGGGACGGGTGTGCGGGTAGGCACAGACGTCGGTGAATAAGTTGGCGTGGGCATTGAGGGCGGAGAGGGTTTCGTCGCCGTCGGCTCCGGGGTCTCCCGCACATCCACCGGCGCAGGCGAAGCCCCCCCACAGATCGCCTCAAATGACATGGGCGGTGGTAACTGATGGCCATCCCCCCAGACCCAGGCATCCACATCGCCATCGTGCACCTGGCGCATGCTTGCCCCCACATGGGCATAGACCCATCCCCCTTCGGGAGACCTGGAAAAATAGGTCCAGTACGCGCAGGGCGTTCCCTTACACTCACAGAAACAGTCTGATGCCGGACAGCCCTCGCCGTCCAGGGCACAGACGGTGCTCCCCAAGGGGCCAGAGGCACTGGTAAAGGAGAGTCCGGAACGCTGGAGCAAGGTCAGGCCGGTGATCTGCTCCTCAGAGAAGCTCACACAACGCGTGAGAACCCGTCCATCGCTGTGGACAACCACCAGACCAGCCCGGTTGTCTTTCACCTGGGCCATGGCAGGTGAGACAGCCAGCCCGATGAGGAAGAGGGGCAGGGCCAACAAGGCCCAGCCCCTGACCAGAGCAATCCGGTGTCGCCACGTTCGGGAATAGCTCATGAGTCTTGTGAAATCCGCCTCAGCAAGGCCCAACAGCCAAACAAGAGCAGCCCCACGGACACCATCACAGGGTCCATCACCCTGCCACCAGAGACGGGGAGCAAGATCGCATCCGGGGCCGCGGCCGCCACCGTCGGCGGATATGCCGCGCCGACCTGAGGCAGGGTCACCAGAGTCATCCCTTCGAGTGCCTGAATGGCCTGGGCTGTGGACAACATGTTGGGAAAAGGCACGGCGGCCTGCCAGAAATAGCCACCGCTGGTCTCGTCCCACAACGCCAGGAGTGCGCCCACCGGATCCGTGCCGCTGGCCGCCCAGTTGCCCATGGGCTCTCCCAGGGCCCTCAGTGCTTGCAGGACCAGAGCCGTGGAGTTGGCATCGGTGTCGGTACCCCAGGGGGATGGATTTTGATAGGGGAAGCCACCATCGTCGTTTTGCATGCGCTGCAGGTAGGGCAAAGCCCCCGCTGCCGCGTCAGGGCGTCCGGCTGCCACCAAAGCCTGCATTACCATAGCCGTCGTGTTGGTGTCCGCCGTTCCCGGTGTCGTGCCCCCGAACAACGCCCAGGCACCATCCTCCGTAAACTGCGAGGTCAGCAATGTCACCGCAGTCTCAGGGATGGGCTCGCCTGCCGCATGAAGCGCGAGGAGTGCATAGGCATGTTTGAAAAGCGTATCACCAAACATCCCCGTCGTCTCATCCTGGGTCTGGAGCAACATCGCAACCAGGTCACTACCCGCAAAGGCCCGAGGGTCCTGCCCCGTCGCCACTGCCACGAGGATCGCACGGGCCAGGTTCCCCGCATCGGAGATCTGACCAGCAGCGACCTGGGATGCTACGTAATCCAGCGGCGAGGCGCCTGAGGGGGTCTGCCAGGTACTGACGTCCTGCCCGGCGGCGACTGCCGCCAAGATGACCTCTACCGTGGCGCCAAAGTCGGAGCCTTCCGAGAAACCGGATGAGAACCCACCATCGGACTCCTGCGCCTGGCGGATCCAGCTAAGAGCCGCCTCATCCTGCGAGTACCGCGCCGGGGAATACTGCGCTGCCATCACCGGGAGCGCAACCAGTGCCAAAACAAGCGCGACGACGATCGCCCTCTTGTGGTGCTTCATTGTGACGTACCTCCAGGTAAGATAGAAGACGAGCCATAGAGAAAGCCTGAAACAAAAACGCCTTCCCTCGAACTAAAAGGGAAGGCTCACGTAGATTGCATCATCAATCGTGTGCCACCTCCTTTCCGCGAAGGGCAGTCAGCACCGATCAGGGCGGAGTATCGGGCTTTCCTCCTCTGAGAGAGGTAACCGTTGCGGGACAGCGCCGGATTTTCACCGGACTTCCTCGCTTTAAGCATCCGTCGCAGCGGCTAACCGTGCAGCGACAAGACGCACCCTGATCACTACTATACACTTGTTAAGCAATCTCAGTATAACATATGAGTAATGGAAATCAACCCAGCGCCTATCGACACTACACAGTACGGGCGGAAGTCCCTAGGATGGGGGCAGGATAAATTCATTTCCAGGGAGGTGATATGCGCGCACGAGCCATCTTGATCACGGGAGGATCTGGCGAGGTGGGCCAGGCGTTGATCCAGCGTCTCCTGGCAGAACGGGCGTCTGGCGAGGCAAAGGAAAGATTGGAGGGCGTCCAGATTATCTCTCTCGACTTGAAACCACTCCCAGAGGAGCTTGGTCGCCAGGTGCTGGAGATCGAAGGGAGTGTGCTGGACACCGAGTTGCTTGACCGCCTTGTCAGCCAATACGAGATCGAGGAGATCTTCCACTTGGCGGCGCTGCTCTCAACGCGCGCTGAGTTCTCACCCGACGCGGCTCATCGTGTCAACGTTGAGGGCACACTCGCCCTGCTCCACGTCGCCGCCCAGCAATCGGAATGGCGCAGCAAGCCCGTGCGGTTTCTTTTTCCCAGTTCCATTGCTGTGTTCGGCCTTCCCGACCGACAGACCAAACAGGCCTACACCAAGGTACGAGAGTGGGAGTGGAACTACCCCATTACAATGTATGGCTGTAACAAGCTCTACTGTGAGATGCTGGGGACATATTTCAGCCGACACTACCGACAACTGGCCTCAGAACAGCCGGTGATGCTCGATTTCCGCAGCGTACGCTTTCCTGGCTTGGTCAGCGCGTTCACTATCCCTAGCGGCGGAACCAGTGACTACGGACCCGAAATGCTCCATGCCGCCGCCCAAGGGAAGCCTTACGCCTGTTTCGTGCGCGAAGACGTGCGGATCCCATTCATGGCTATGCCCGACGCCGTCAAAGCCCTACTGGATCTCGCCCGTGCCCCCAGGGAAAACCTTAGCCGCACGGTCTACAACGTCACCAGCTTCAGCCTCTCTGCTGGGGAGTTCCGAGACTATGTGCTACGTTTCTTCCCGGATGCACAGATCACCTTTGAGCCGGATGTCAAACGCCAACGTATTGTCGAGAGTTGGCCTGCGGATCTGGACGATACCATGGCCCGCCGTGATTGGCACTGGCATCCCGACTACGATGTCGAGCGCGCCTTCGCCGAATATCTGGTTCCCGGGATCAGCCAGCGCTACCAGGCCAGAGGATAATCGCCCGATGACTGTTCGCCCTTAGGGGGTAAAACTCTTAAGCAACGAGAGGCCGTCGAATCGGCCTCTCGTTACATGCCTACGTCTCCACACATTCCCAAAACTTTCAGCTCAAAACAACGTGAGTTGTTCTGCCTCAGGCGGGGCCGTGTAATGGTCAGGTTTTAGCCGTCCCTCCAACAGATCCTTTAGGCGCTCGAAGTCTGCCTCCACCACCGCCTGCAGACTTCGCTGGTGGAGTGCGGCTGCAGGATGATACATAGGGAAGTAGATACGACCATTCAGTTCCCGGGGCTGTCCATGCACCACGGAGATCTTCTCGTCGGGAAACGCCTGGGCCATGGAGTAGCGTCCCAGCGTGACGATGACCCGTGGATTGATGATCTCGATCTGCTGATCAAGATAGGGCTTGCACGCCTTTACCTCACTCGGATGCGGATCCCGGTTGCCGGGCGGTCGGCACTTAATGACGTTCGTGATGAAGACCTGCTTGCGGTCAATGCCAATCTTGGCCAATAGCTCATTCAGGAGCCTGCCGGCTGCTCCCACGAACGGGAGACCCTGTTGATCCTCGTAGAACCCCGGGGCTTCACCAATGAACATGATGGTGGCGTTCACCGAACCATCACCTGGCACAGCGTGAGTGCGGCCCATGTGCAAAGGGCACAGGGTGCAGGATAGGATCTTCTCATGCACGGCCTTCAAAGCCTCTTCTCGGTCCATTAGTCCGCCTCCCCGTCCTTTTGAATAATGTGGTTTCTGTCAAGGATCCCTGGGTGCCTGATACACGACCCGCTCCCCTCAACGGGAGGGATCCACTTTCTCTATCCTTAGATCTGCGAGCAACTGCTGCAATCGTCCCTGAATCCAGGGGGCGAAGTGGGGATCCTCCGTGACCTGAACCTGCATGTAGTAAGCATCCTCACCATCAGCGTAATAGCGATGCAACACCGACCGCACTACAAATTTGCATTTGGTGTAGAGGCGCTGCGCCACGGTATTTGAGACACGGACCTCAAGCCCAATCACCTCTGCATCATCGCGGATCGCTTGATCGATGGCTGTAAGCAAGAGTGTCTCCCCCAGATGCTGACCTCGCCACTCTGGGCGCAGGGCCAACGTGCTGATATGCCCCCGCGCCTGTTCCACCCGCATCCCCACAAACCCAAGGAGTCGTTCAGCCCTGCTCCGCCGGCGATCAAACCAAGCGCGAGTGTACCGCAGATCGAGCAATTCCAGCACGAAATAGTGCGCATGCGGGTTGAAATAGACCTCTTGGACGTAGGCGGATTCAGGCCACGGATCCCGGAAGATCCGACGGTCCAAACCCACTATGGTGGGGATATCCCGTCCTTCCATGGGCCTGATACGGAAGATAGGTGTCGAGTTCCTCATTGTGTGTAAAGAGGCAGTAAGGTCGATGGCGCGTCGGTCTGGCTGGCGCGCAGACGGACCCAGGCCAGATCCGCGAGGAAGCCAGCGCGTCGCAGATGCCATGCGGGTTGTGGGATCTCGATCCTTCCGTAAAGTGGTCGCAGGGCCTCCCGACCTTCTGGATGTAACTCTCCCACTACAATGGACGGCAGCTCGATGCGATCGACAAACTCGCTCCAGGCGACAACCTGCACGCCTCCGTCAGCGGTCCAGCGATCGTCTCGCCATCGGTAACAGGCATATCCCACGCGCTTTCGCCCTGCAGCATAGAGAGCATACAACGGACGGGAATCCTTCGGCTGTGCTGCAGCCAGGATATCCAGGGTCGTGATCCCTACCAGGGGAACTTTACGCGCGACGGCCATCCCCTTGGCAACAGCAACCCCAATACGGACTCCGGTATACGACCCTGGGCCATTGCACACGGCGATCGCTCTGACGTCCTGCGGTGTCATGCCAGAAGCCGCCAACAGGGACACGATCTTGGGGACAAGTGTCACTGTGTGACGGTGTGCCGCCTCCCACGTACACTCGGATCGTAACGTCATGCCATCGTGCAAGGCAATACTCGCACGCTCTGTCGCGGTATCAATGGCTAACAGTGTCACTGTCCTATCAACTCCTGACGGAACCTATCAAGAATCGTCTGATGATGTACGCCCTGCGCCCGAAACACCAGCGAACGGCGGAAATCATCCAATATCCGCATATGAATCCACAAGTACTCCTCAGTAAACATAGCAGGGTGACGGTCGGGCCACTCCACCACACACACAGTCCGTGGATCCCCGAGGAGCTCGTCCAGCCCCAGCAACTCCACCTCAGCTGCAGAGCTCAAGCGGTAGAGATCGATGTGATAGAGCACCAGGTCATCCTGGTGACGGGCGTGCTGGTGAATAAGCACGAAAGTTGGGCTGACGAGGCGGGTGGTACTTCCCCATCCGACGCCAATTCCACGCGCGAACACCGTCTTGCCGGCCCCAAGGCCTCCCTCCAACACAATGACCTCACCCCCGCGCAAGTAGCGACCGAGACGCGCTCCCAGACGGACCGTCTGCTCGGGACTACGACTGATGAACTCCAGGCTATCACGTTTCAGGATTGGCATCGGGCACTCAACGACTGGATTTGGGTTACGATGACATTATAGCGGATCCGTCCTCGTATGTCCAAGCAGCTATCCGGAGGGTAGGCCCTTGTGTCTACCACCTCAGACCTCTACCCGAGCCTATGTATCTCTTGTAGCCCATGCAGCAGTCCCTCACCTGAGCCTCCCAGCGCCTGCAGCAAGCGGTGCGCGGCCCTCTTGGCCCCCTCCTCGCTTTCCCCGACTGGCCCCACACAGGATGGGCATCCGTCTCGGCAAGGACATCCGCTCACACGTTCCATCGCAGCCTGTGCGAGGTCAGGCCACAGGGAGATGAGCTGGGAGGTCAGGCCGACGCCACCGGGCACAGCATCGTAGAGGATCACGGCCGGCTGCCCCGTTTCCACATCTCGTGCCTCCACGGCGGTCCCCAGATCCGCACTATCGCACATCAGAAAGACTGGGGCCAGGTGCCGCAACACATAGGCCAGGCCACTCAGTGCTGTGCGCGCCCCACGGGCGCGCTCAACCTGACGATGGCAGACCGGACAAAGCGTGAGGAGATTCTCTGGAGCATGAGCCAATCGCAAGGCCACGCTACGCGTATACCGGCTTAGGAACGCTCTTAGCGGTGTCACATGGTGGACCTCCAGCGGGCGCTCCGGGCTTCCCTTCCTACCGCATAGGCGGCATCGATGACCATCCCGGGCCAGGATCTGCTCCCGCACCTGAGGCCAATCGGGGCCATAATCAAGTGGGGCAACGGGAACCTCTTCCTCTGCCAGAAGCTCGACCAGTGCAGGCCCCAGGGTCACACGAAAACCTTCGGTCTCCATCTCCTGTTCGGGTAGCTCGATCTCCCCCCAACCCAGGGTCTCGTGAGTCGCTAGATGGATCCGGCGATAGGCTACAGGGCGGCTGCGGACAAGGATCTCCTCCTCACTCAACGCCACACCCCGAGCGTATCCCTCTGTCGGCACCCGGCGACGGAGCGTCAAGCGTTTCACCTGCGTCGTCACCGAAGCCACCGTGTAATAATCAATCTCAGGAGCCTGGCGAGCATAAGCAAGCCCCTGCTCCCAATCCAGCTTTTCGATAAGATAGGGCGACGCGCGATGGAAGTAAATCGCCCCTTCATGGACAAGGCGCGGAGCACTGGGACGATCCACGGTGCCGATGACGCCTTGGCCTTCCGCTTGCACGATCACATGATCGGGTGTGGCGCTGCGCAGCGAGACGGCGACGGCGGGATAAGTCTCCCCAATCCAGCTAAACCGCGATCCGCCCTGATGGAGAACACCCGCAGAAGCCAAAGCCTCCAGCACCTGAGTCACGCTACGGGCCTGCCCAAACCGTTCCCCTGCCTGCAAGGGGAGCTCGAAAGCCGCACAGCTTAGGTGAGAGGCGAGTAGACTCAGCGTGTCAGGGTTGACCCGAGCTGCCTCAGGTGAGCGACCGAAGAAATATTCGGGATGCATGACCAGATACTGATCCAAAGGATCCATCGTCGCGATGAACACGGCCATAGACGAGGCCCCACGTCGACCCGCGCGTCCCATCTGCTGACGGGTAGCAGCAATGGATCCAGGATATCCCACCAGGACCGCGGCATCCAGGGCCCCGATATCGATCCCCAGCTCGAGCGCATTGGTCGCTACCACAAGGCGGATCCTTCCCTCGCGCAACCCCTGCTCGATCGCCCGACGTTCAGAGGGGAGGTACCCGCCCCGATACCCCTGGATGGCCTCCGCCTCCAGCCCCAGGGTCCCCATACGGAGCCGAAGTTCCCTCAGCAACAACTCTACCGTCAGGCGTGAGCGGGCGAAGACGATCGTCTGCACCCCAGATTGAAGCAGACGCAATGCCAGCGCCAAGGCCTCATCCCCGGCGCTGGCCCGCAAGCCCAGGGCGGGGTTCCTCACGGGCGGGTTGTAGAAGATGATATGCCGCCGTCCATAGGGCGCCCCATCCTGCTGAATCGGAGTCACCGGGGCCTCCCAGAGCGCTTCTGCCAGCGCCTGTGGGTTGGCAATTGTAGCTGAGGCAGCAATCAAGAGCGGGTTCGTCCCGTAGAAGCCGGCAATGCGCTTCAGCCGACGCAGGATATTGGCAACATGGCTACCGAAGACCCCTCGATATGTGTGAAGCTCATCCAGCACCACATAGCGCAACCCGCTGAAGAACCGCATCCACTGCGTGTGATGGGGAAGGATGCCAAGGTGAAGCATGTCCGGATTGGTGATGAGAACCCTGGCCTCCTTGCGCACCGTGGCACGATAGCGCTGTGGCGTGTCTCCGTCATAGGTCCGCACCGATAGACCACCTGGCAGATGAGGCTCCCAGCGTTCCAGCATCTCCAGTTGATCGTGGGCCAGGGCCTTAGTCGGATAGAGGAAGAGTGCGGTGGCCCTGGGATCCTGAAGCAGGGCATTGAGCACCGGCAACACATACCCCAGCGTCTTGCCGGAGGCCGTGCCGGTAGCCAACACAACGTTTTGCCCTGTGAGCACTGTGCGGACGGCTTCCTCCTGGTGGGTGTAGAGGCAACGCACGCCCAGGTGCTGCGCTGCCCGCTTCAGTTGCGGGAGCAGGCACTCCGGCCATTCCCCCACGTTCGCAGGACAAGCTGCCAGTGTGCGCCAGGCGGTCACATTGCGCACAAAGGCGGGATCCGCCCGTAATCGTCCCAGCAGGGCATCGAGTGGGGCGGGGGACCCCATCTCAGACCTCCCCAGGCTCCGGAGCCCGTTGCATGCGCAACACCCAGGGAATACCCACCAATCCGGCCAATGCCATGGCGATTAGAGTGATCTGGATCACCGCCCCGATCCCCAACAGCAGAGTGCCCAAGACAGGGTGCGTCTCCAGGATGAGACTGGCTCCCCCAAGGCCGAACAGCACATTGAAGTTCCACGCACCATGGAAGAAGACCGCCAGGCCATAGGTAAGGAGAAGCCGCCAGCGCCGCCCCTGCCCAAACCATGCCCAACCAAGGCCGATCAGGCCACTGGTCAGGCAGTGCATGCCCGTGGCTAGGAAACGCGTCCCAATGCTCCCGACCCAACCCGCCACGCCCCCCAGGCCAAGGGCCCCATTGGAGACACCCTCAAACCAGGCGAAGCCAAGCCCACTGGCAGCGCCCAACAGGAAGGCCGCGCCCAACGTAAGTGGCCGACGCCGTCCCAACACCCCTACAATCAATCCCTTGGCGAACTCTTCGACCAAAGGTGTAACCACACCCAAGGTGAGCGCTAACGTCAGGAAGACGACAGGGGAAGTCAACAGGGGCAACAGCGCATCTGGAGCCGAGGGTGGTGCCTCTACCCACTGCTGCAACTGATCAAGAAGCCAATAAAGGTGTGCCTGACCGCCCGGTACCAGGAGCGTCAGCGCCGCAGTTCCCAACGCACTGGCCACCAACCCAACGATCTCCACCGGCATGGCCAGAAGGATCCCGCCAGCGCCGCCCGTGAGGGCCATAATCACTTGACGCCAACTCGGGCGGGACGCTGAGGGCGTGACCAGGACACAGAGCGAGAACAGGAAGAGCCCCGGCAACACAACCAATGCGGTGTGAATCACGGCGAAAAGCGGGTGGACCTGCCACGAGGCCGGGGTCAAGACCCCCACCAGGAACGCCAGCAGGGCCGCACCCAAACAAAGCATCCAGGTCCATCGCATATCACACCGGCGGGCCAGCGATCGAGAGACGCGACTGGAGGCGGTTGCCATGACCAGGGCGCCTAGCAACATGATCAGCAGGCCATAGCCCGCCACCACTACGGCGAACTCATTCAGCGATGACGTAAGTAGCCACGCCGACAGGAAAAGAACCCCTCCCAGACCCGCTCCGATCAGTCCCAGGACAAGCCCTACCCAGCGCCATTTGAGTACTGTGCTCATACGCTTCGCCTTTTCATCGGGAAACAACTCAGGTACAGAAACGGCTATGGGGCCCTGTCTCCTGCCCCGGTGACAACACAAGAGACACGATCAGGCCATCCTCTCTTCCCAGCGCGAGAGAGAGGAGGAGCATCGAAAAGCAAGGATACTCTCAAGGCAAACGCTCACTGCGACCAACGTGGCAAGAATGCATTGATGAAGGACCAACATGCTCAGGCTTTGTCGGAGGTTTCTCGCGTCTCTTACCCACACCAGTGAACCGTTACAGGAAACGGGGATAGTGGCCACGAAGCCGCTATCCCCGCCCGAACGAACCGACGATCAGTTCGTCACAATCTCGACGGTCTGCAGCACGTCGGCCGGTGGTGCCGAGGGATCCCCCACGGTCAACCGGTTCAGCGCGTCCAAGACATCCAATCCCTCCCTGACCTGTCCGATCAGCGCAAACTTACCATTCAGTTGCTCAGCATCAGAGCCCAAGGTGATGAAAAACTGACCATTGGACAACATCCCCACCAGTCCTGGTCGGTCGAAGACCCCCTGTTCTTCACCCTTGCAGTAGTAGCCCGGATATCCCACCGTGGAGTTGGTGGGGTCTCCCGTGACCGCGACGAAGTTATCACGCACGAAGAAGAAATCTGATCCATCGTACCACTTCTGCTGCGCGAGGAAGACGAAGTTGTTGACATGGGTCGGCGCTGAGGCCGGGAACAACTCCACCTGGATCTCTCCCTTACTGGTCTCCAGCACAGCCTCATAAGAGCCATCCTCCGATATCGTCATCTCTGGTGGCTCCTCAAAGAAAAACTCGTCCTGGTTTTCAATGATGTTTTTGAATGCCTCCAGGCCTCGCTTTGACAACCCGATGTCGGAGGGGAAAAGCACATCATTGAAGAGGAAGCTCGGGGTGCCAGGCAATCCCAACTCGACGGACTCATTATACTGAGCCTGAACCTTCTCCAGATAAGTGCCCTCATCCAGAGCCGCGTCGAACTTGGCTACATCAAGCCCAATCTGTTCGGCATAGGAGCTCAACACCGGCCGGATTTCCTCTTCAGACAGCGACACCCATTCGCTATAGTGGTCGAAGATGATGTTGTGCATTTCCCAAAACTTGCCCTGGGCCCCAGCAGCCTCGGCCGCCTGTGCCGTGATCAGCGCGTGTTGATGAAAATCGAGTGGGAAATGGCGGTAGACCAGGCGCACATCTGGGTTCTCATCGAGGAACTCCTGCAACACCGGGTACATCCCTGCGCACCCCGGGCATTGGAAGTCGGAGTACTCCACGATGGTAATGGTAGCAGCATCTGGCGATGCCCCCTTGATCCAATCCGAGTCAGTCACTGGGGGGACAGGCAGAATCGGTAACGGTGCGGCCCTGCAGACCCCAGGGGCCTCTGGAGTGGTGATCTCCACAGGCGCGGAGGGATCAGTCGTAGCCTGCTCGCCCTCTTCAGTCGGGGTCGGCACAGCGGTCGCCACTGCGGTCATCGTTGCAGTCGGCGTAGGTGGTTCGGACGTCCCCTGCCCACACGCTGCCAGCAATATCGCCACTATACCTATCACTGGCAGTAATCGTCTAAACATACGCATCTTCAGTCTCCTATCTCTTCTAGGGTATTGCAGAATTATACCACCGAAATTCACACTTTGTGCTGCTTTGTGCTGCGGCTTTGGACGGCAACCACTCGCCTTCGACCTTACACGAAGGTGGTAAACATGGGGCAACGACAGGTGCGGCCCTTGCCTGGACGTGGCAAGTCTGACTCGATGGAGAGGAATGTGGGCTCAGGTACTGTCGAGCGGTCCCTGTCTCCCTGAGGAACGGTCATCCTGCACACCCTCCCCCCATACTCCCTCAGGCGGAGGCCAGAACGGCGGACGCTCCAGGCGCCAGAGGATGTAGAGACCACTCAGGAGAGTCAGGCCTCCCACGATGTATCCCTCGGAGAGGGACGCCTGCGTAACGAAGATTGCCAGCAACCCCAACACAAAGCCTGCGATATAGAGTACCAGCACCGCCTCACGCCGGGTAAGACCAGCGTAGGTCAGACGGTGCGAAATGTGATCCCTACCTGGTGTGGTCAATGGATTGAGGCCACGACGGAGCCGCGAGACGGTCACCAAGGTCGTGTCGAGGATAGGCACCCCCATCACGAGCAGGGGGATCATCCAGGTGACAAAGGGTACATTGTCAGGGAAGCGCAACTTGATCCCCAGGGCCGCCAGGGTAAACCCCAGGAAGAGACTGCCCGAGTCCCCCATAAAAATGGTGGCCGGATTCCAATTGTAGACCAGGAAGCCCAGGCAGGCCGCCATAACGGCCACCGATAGGGCCCCTACCAGATACTGTCCACTAAACGCACACATGAGGCTGAAATGTGCTGCAGCAATAGCTGCGATGCCCCCCGATAGCCCATCCATGTTGTCCAACAGGTTCATCGCGTTCGTGATGCCGACGACCCACAGGACTGTGACAGCGAGGTTGACCGCCTGCCACGGGAACACGCGGACCTGAATGCCAGCAACCAACAATAGCCCTGTCGCTACCAACTGCCCTAGCAGCTTGAGGCCTGGGCGCAGTGAGAAACGATCATCCCACAGCCCCAGGGACGACATCAAGGCAGCACCCACCAGGATCCCGGTCAATTCACGGTAGGCACCGCGCAACAGAAGGGCCGCGATCAAAGTGCTGAGGAAGATAGCCACGCCACCGACGCGCGGCGTAGGCCGCACGTGGATCTTCCGTGCGGGATCGGGCTGGTCTACCATCCCTGCACCGAGCCCCCACTTCCGCGCCAACGGCGTGCTGCCTAAAGCCAGAAAGAGGACGCCCGCAAAGACAATGAGATAGGTATTGATATCGTTCATCGAACACCTCAGGGGCTTCCAGATGGACCACCCGGGTCGCTGATCCCCTTCAGTTGATCCAACAGTTGCTGGATGCCCGCCTGCTGCTCAGCGGGTGCCAACTCCAGAGCCCGCACCGCCGCTTCCTGCGCCTGGGCGATCCGCCCCAGGTTGGCATAAGCGATGGCAAGGACTCGATAGATCTCCCAGGCCTCACGAGAGCTGTCACACTTCTCCAGAGAGGTCTCCAGGGTCTGGATCGCATCCTCCCACCGTTCCTCTTGAGCGAGCAGAGTACCCACCACCCGCCGCACGGTGCAGTTCTCCCTGATCTCTAATGACCGTTGATAGGCCTCAATCGCTCCCTCAATATCACCCTGGGCGCTGCGAATATCCCCCAACAGCATCCAGGTCTGCTCGAATCCATCATCCAGCTCCAGCGAATGCGCAATTGTCTCCTCAAATTTCTGCGGATCCGCCAACTCCACCGCATAGAGCTGAGCCAGCTCGTTCCACAGGATGGGGTTGTGCGGACTCAAGCGGAGCGCGATTTGATAGTTCTCCAGCGAGAGGGTTAGCAACTGGTGTCGTTTGTCCTCCAATTGTGTTCGTTCCTCTGAGCTCAACTCATCTGATGCCAGATCCAGGGCGATCCGCGCAGCCCACGATTTATAGAAACGGGCCAGGTTGGCGCTGTGATCGGTGTTGAGAGGGTTGATCTCGCGGGCCCGTTTCAGCACCTCCTCTGCGCGGAGGAACAGCGCCTCCCTCTGACTACGTGGTGTAGTGTCAGGTAGCCCCTGAGCCAACTCCAGGTAGGCTTTACCCAGGAAGAGGTAATAGTAATCCTCCCGGGGAGCGTATTCGATGGCGCGTTCATAGTGCAGGATCCCCACCTGCTTCTCGTTGAGCGCCGTGCTGTTGGCGAAGCCCCCTCCTTGCTTATAGATGATATCAGCGCGGATCAGATTGTAACTCCAGGACTGGATCACCGGCACCGACAGCAACCCTAAAACGACCAAGCCAATGCCCCCCAGCAAACTGGCGGAGAAACGGGGCCTGCGCAACCCTGCCATGAGGATCCAGCCAATGCCCCCCACAACCCCGAAAACCAGAGCATAGTAGCGCCCCAACAGGCCGGTCAGACGCTCTGCGACATCGACGATCTCCTCGAAACTGGCCACCTGCATGCGAGCCAGCGCAGCCTGATGGCCCGCCAGAATGCCTCCGAACAGGAGAGCTCCCACCAGAGAGATCCCTCCATAGAGTACCATCGCATCGCGCCAGCGTCGACGGCGTTGATACTCGAAGAGGCCCTCCCGGTCGAACTCCCCCAACCCCACCACCCCAAACAGAAGCCAGGTGAAGGCAAAGACCATCAAAGCCCCGTAGGCACGGGCGGGATGAGGATAGTATTTCATCGTCAGGGAACGCACCAGGATCTGACCGGCCCTTGTCAGACGCTCCGGGTTGTTGATGAAGTCATAGGCAAGAGTCCCCAACAGGAACACCGCCATCAACGACAGAGCCACCACGGCAGCCTGCCACGGTTCCACAAGCACTGTAGAGCGTGCACGTGGGCTGTAACGGCGCCCCCGGGTCTCCCGGTAGCTGTCCCTATCACTGTCGCTCTGTGTCTGCCCCGCACCCAGCGTAACCAGCCGTGGGCCCGGGACCCACCTGGAGCCAAGCACCACGAGTAAGCCAGCAAAGGTCCAAAACATGGTGCGCGTTGCCGCGATGGCAATGCCGAAGTTGATCTCGACGAAGTGAGCCAGCACGCCAGCCAGAAGCGCCACGATCAGCAACGCATGCGGATGCCCCGTCCCATCGGGAGAGGAAGCCCCCTCTTCCCCTTCGCTCAAAGCGCTCGTCTCAGGCCCCGGCGCCCTTCTCCACAGCTCACACAAGCCCTGATACGTCAGATAAACCACGCTCCCGACCACAAAGCCCAGGGGGACAGCCACAGCGAAGAGGTAAGCCCCTTCCATGCGCCAGCCGATCAGGAAGAAGGTCACCATGAACAGTACAGATATACTGATGAATACTCCTAAGTCCCTGCGCCCCCGCAGCAAGCCTAGCCAATGAAGGCCCCAAGCGAAGAAACTGCCGAAGGTAAACAGGTAGACGGCAAATCCCAAGATGCCGGTGATGACCAGCGAATCCAGAGTCTCGTTGTGGGAGCGATCTGGAGAGGCCGTTCGTGATTCGTAATGGCCCAACTCCGGAGGATAGAAGGCATTGTAGGCCACGTACATCGACTCCGGGCCATAACCCACTAACGGCCGGATCGCATTGAAGCGATCTGGCGTACCATCGGGGAAGACGATGGGGTCGTGGAGAGAGATGAGGTCAACCGTACCCTGCCAGATGAGACCGCGGACTTTCCCTGTGCCGGATTGAAGCTCCGTGATCGTTGTCAGACGCCGCAATGACTCTACCTGACGTACTCGGGTCT
>CAYLRT010000017.1:0-11835 GCA_964385885.1 uncultured Anaerolineales bacterium
CCAATAAGGTGGTCCCGTGGTTTATCTATGACCTCACCCCCGAACTTCAAGAAGTCTTCATTGCTACACTCATGCAGGGCGACGGCAGCGAATATGAGACTTGTTATGATTACTGCACGACCTCGAAGAAACTTAGCCTGGGCCTCAGCTTGCTACTGGCGATGAACGGCTACAAGTTCAGCGTGTACGAAACCACCTATGAGCGAGAGAACTGGAATGAGCAATATATCCTGCGTATCTACAAGAACAAGGATGCAGCAGAGCGCTACGCCGTCGGCGACCTGTTAGCCCGTGTGTGTACCAGACGGGAGACCTTCACCTACGAACGGGAATATGAATACGACCTCAGCGTGGATACCACGCTGGAGAACTTCGCTGGAGGCAGCGGGTTGCTGTGCTTCCACAACACGCCTTTCACCAATATCACAATGGACCTGACGCCGCCGCCCACTCTGGCAGAGGAGCCGGTGATCATCGGAGGAGAGATACAGGATGAGACCTATGGTGAATTCCAACCCGAGATGGACCTGCTCAATCGAGCGTTCGCTGAGATAATGTTGGAGGGTGATGCCCGTGGCAGGGTCTTCACTTTCCCTATTCCCACCTATAACATCTCCCGCGACTTCGATTGGGAGGACGATGCCCTTGCGCCTGTGTGGGCGATGACTGCGCGTTATGGGATCCCCTACTTCGCCAACTTCATCAATAGCGATATGTCACCCGAGGATGCCCGAAGCATGTGTTGCCGTCTGCGGCTGGATAACCGAGAACTGCGCAAACGGATGGGCGGGCTGTTCGCGGCTGCACCGCTCACTGGTTCTGTCGGAGTAGTGACCATGAACCTGGCACGCCTGGGGTATCTGGCGCAGGACGAGCAGGATTTTCACGCGCGCCTGGAGCGCTTGATGGAGATCGCCAGGACAAGCCTGGAGATCAAGCGCAAAATGCTGGAGGGGTTGACCGATCGAGGGCTGTATCCTTACAGTCGTCACTATCTGCGCCTCGTCAAGGAGCGGGCCGGCAGCTATTGGAGCAATCACTTCTCGACGATCGGGCTAAACGGGATGCACGAGGCCTGTTTGAATATGCTGGGCGTGGGCATCGACCATCCCGAGGGCAAGGCGTTTGCGGTGCGTACGCTGGAGTTCATGCGCGAGATCCTGACGCGGTTCCAGCACGAGACGGGGAATCTCTACAATCTGGAGGCGACCCCGGCTGAGGGGGCAACCTTCCGCCTGGCGCGAGCGGATCGCAAGCGCTACCCCGATATCATCACCTCGGGCACGGAAGAGGCGCCCTACTATACCAACAGCACGCATCTGCCGGTCGGTTACAGCGACGACCTGTTTGAGGTGTTGGATCACCAGGAGGACCTTCAGACGCTGTACACGGGCGGCACAGTGCTGCACATTTTCCTTGGGGAGCAGATCGACGATTGGCGACAGGCGAGGCGATTGGTACGGACTGTGGCGGAGAACTACCGGCTCCCCTATTTCACTCTGACCCCTACGTTCAGTGTGTGCCCAGTCCATGGCTATATCCCCGGAGAGCATCGTTATTGTCCCTACGAACACACTCCGGAGCAGTTGGCGCAATTCGGCGTACCGGTGCCTGAGGGGGCGTGACCCTGACCACCGGCGCCGAGGAGAAGAAAGGAGCACGAGATGGCAGAGTATAGGACGGATGAGTCAAAGGAGCAGGCTAAAGGGCGCACGGTACTGCGGGTACCCTGCGAGGTCTATTCGCGTGTGGTGGGCTATCTGCGCCCAGTGCAGGCCTGGAATCGGGGTAAGCAGCAGGAGTTCGCAGAACGTAAGGTGTTTCAGGTGGAGCATGCGCCCTCGTCCGAGGAGTGAGAAAGCATGGTGGGTCGTGATCCTGGGTTGAGCGCTGGGACCAAAGCTCTCATGTCCGGGCTCGACGTGCGGGGCTGGCAACGGACCTCGCTCATCGACTTCCCAGGCCATATCAGCACCGTGCTTTTCACGGTCGGCTGTAATTTTCGCTGCCCTATGTGCCACAACGCGGATCTGGTGTTGCGGCCCAGCGCCCTGCCGCGTATCGACCTGGATGCGGTGTGGGACCTGCTGGAGCGTCGTCGCGGCAAGATCACGGGTGTGGTGCTGACAGGCGGGGAGCCAACACTGCAGCCGACGCTGCCCGCCTTCCTGGAGGAGATCCATCGGAGGGGCTTTCGAACCAAACTGGACACCAATGGCTATCGCCCTGAGGTGCTGCGGGAGCTTATCCGGCGTCGGCTGGTGGACTATGTGGCTATGGACGTGAAGGGGCCGCCGACGCTCTATGCCCGGCTCGCGGGGCTATCAGATCTCGATCTGGCACGTATTGAGACCTCACTGGCGCTCCTGCGTGACGCGGACGTCCCCTACGAGTTGCGCACCACCGTGGTGCCGGGTATGTTGGACCGTGCCGCCATCGAGGCGCTGGTGCGCTGGCTGGCGGGGCTCGGCCTGGGCGAGGGGACCTCGTATGTGCTGCAGCAGTTCAGAACGGTGCGCACCCTGGATCCTGCGTTGCAGCAGGTCACGCCTTATGGAGCTTCCGTGCTCCAGGCGATGGCGGAGGAGGCACGTCGTTGGTTGCCTGCCGTCGGGGTGCGCGGACTGTGAGCTGAGAGCCGTCTGCACCCTTGTTCCTTGTCTGGGGATGGCCTTTGCGGGACCATGTCCCCACGTTCCGGATGTCCTGGAAAGCTTCGTCGATGGCTTTCTGGCTGTCCCTCAAAGCGGCGCGCGCTGTAGTTCCAGGGACAACATGCCTGTGGCGCAGGGTTGCGCTCTTCACGGGTAGCTGTGCGGGGCCGTAGTCGAGCCATGGCCGTTCCGCAAGAGACAGGGTTGTCTTCTGAATCCGCCTCGATCTGAGCCTTCTGAGCCACCCCCTTTCTTTGATCGACTGTGCCGGTGCCCGGTCTCTGGCCGTGATGTCCTGCCAGCCCATGGTGGAACTTCCTCAGGGCGTGGTGCGTCCCTACTATAGCCGTGGTTGGCTGCCGACGTGGGGGTCTGGAAGGAGGTAGGGAGATGCATCGATGGCGGTGGTTCCTGATAGGGTTGGGGGTCCTGATTCTGCTGGGGGCGAGCGGATTGGCTGTCATGGTGGCCTACTACGTCCATCTGCCCCAGCATTTGAGCCAGCATGAGACGCTGGTGCTGGGACAGAGTACACTGGTGCCAGGCAGCACGACTGCCATGCGGGTGGTGGTGCGGGATAGCCGCGACGCTGCACCTTTGCCCGACGCCTCGGTGAAGGTGCTGATGCGTCCTCGAGAAGGAGGGCGCGGGCAGGTGGTCTTCAAAGGCACTACCGACGAGAGGGGAACGCTGGGGGTCGCGTTCACCGTGCCCGAGTCTGCTGAGGGCCAGCAGGTGCTAGTAGTGGAGACGCGCTCAGCGCTGGGTGCGGACCGCTTCGAACAACCGGTCACGGTACGCCGCGAGTATCGCGTGCTGGTCAGCACCGACAAACCCATCTATCAGCCTGGGCAGGTCATCCATATCCGCGTGCTGGCCCTGGCCAGCTTTGACCTTCGGCCGGCCGCTCAGCAGCCGGTGACGGTGGTGGTGCAGGACGGGCGGGGCAACACGGTCTTCCGCAAGCACCTGACGGCCTCGGCCTTTGGCGTGGCGGCGGCTGACTTCCAGCTCGCTGACGAATTGAACGCTGGCGCCTACAAGATTACGGCGCAAGTAGGCAATACCGTCTCGGAGAAGACCGTCACCGTGGAGCACTACACGTTGCCCAAGTTTGAGGTGGCGTTGACGACAGACCACGCCTTCTATCGCCCTGGTGAGCGTGTGATGGGGACGCTTCACGCGCACTACTTCTTTGGCAAGGACGTGGCTCAGGGCCGGGTGCGCATTGAGGGCTACACTTACGATGTGACCCAGAACACAGCGGTGGTCATCGAAGGGCAGACTGATGCACAGGGGGCTTTTACTTTCGAGTTCATGCTGCCTGAGTACCTGGTGGGCAGCGAGTTGGAGGGCGGTGGGGCTCGTTTCTATCTGGAGGCACGGGTAACCGATCAGGCTGACCACACCGAGGTAGGGCGGCTCTCGCTGCCGGTGGCCCGGGAGAACCTTATCATCCAGGTGGTGCCTGAGGGCGGCCGGATCCATGTGGGGGTGGAGAACCTGCTCTACGTGTTGACAAGCTATCCCGACGGTACACCGGCGCAGGCGGAGGTAGAACTCTACCTCCGTGACAGCGGCGAGACCCTCCACGCCAGCACGGGGGCTTACGGCCTGGCAGAGCTCGCTATCACCCCTAAGGAGCCTACCCTGGCTGTATTGGTGACCGCGCGGGATGGCAGTGGTGCCGAGGCGCAGCGTGAGTTCGTGCTGATGGGCGAGGGGGCGGAGCAAAGCGTGCTGCTGCGCATCGCCGCACCTGTCTATCGCGTCGGCGAGACCATGCTGGCTACTATCCTGACCTCGCGGCCCACAGGTACTGTCTATCTGGACATCGTGCGTGAGGGTCAGACGGTGAGCACGCGGGCGGTGGATGTGGAGGACGGGCGAGCGGAGGTGACCATCGACCTGACGCCGGACCTCTATGGTACGCTCACGCTGCACGCCTATCGCATCACACGCAGCGGGCACATCATCCGCGACACGCGCTTGGTAGTGGTGGAACAGGCCGATGACCTCTCTGTGGCTCTGATGCCGGACGCGGAAGTCTACCGGCCTGGCGACCCAGCCAAGCTTTCCATCGACGTGACAGGAGAAGGGGGCCAGGGTGTGTCGGCTGCGTTGGGCCTGGCCATTGTGGACGAGTCGGTCTTCGCCCTGGCCGAGCAGGACCCGGGCTTTGCCAAGCTCTACTTCCTGCTGGAGCGCGAGCTCTTGAAGCCGAAGTACGAGCTGCACGGCCTGAGCATGGGAGAGTTGTTGACGCCGTCCTGCGAGGGCAGCGATGAGGTTGGAGAGTGCGACCCTGAGCTTTTCCAGGCGCGGGAGGCGGCGGGCAAGGCCGCGCTGGCCTCGGCGGCCGCTGAGGTGGAGCCTTTCACCCTGCAGGTGAACTCGCACGAGCGGGCGCTACAGGAGGCCCGTCAACGTCAGCAAGCCTTTTTCGCCACCCTCAGCCGTGGGGCGCTGACGGCGTGCGTGGTGCTCCCGCTTCTGCTGCTGGTGGTCAACATCGTGTCTGTGGCGCAGGGTGGGGGCTTCTGGCGCAGCCTGGGTATCGCCCTGGCGGTGCTGCTGGCCGGGGGCTTCTGGTTGCTGGGCATGCTCTGGCTGGTGGACAACCTGTTGTGGCGATTGCAGGAGGCGGTGCTCACGGGCCTGGCACTGCTGCTGGGTGGAGGTGGCCTGCTGGGGCTCCTTATCTGGCTCGTAGTGGCCTGGCGTCAACGTGACCTGGCCCTGGGAATCACGCTGGCCCTGATCGTTCTCTTTGTGGGCGCAGCGGTACTGATTGTCTGGTCGGCAGGTCGCACGACGGCGTCGCCAGCCCAGGCGCTGGCCATGGCGGCACTATGGGCGGTTCTGCTGGGCGGGGTGGCGCTGCTTCTTCGAGCTGGCTCCTTCTACGTCGCGCGACAACCGGTGGCCGGCACTGCCGGCGTGCTGGTAGGGCTGCCTTTCATCGTGCTGTTGCTGGTGACCCTGATGACGACAGGCGGTGGCATGGGGGCCAATCAGATTGGTGGACCGCAGGAGGTATGGGTGGAGGAGGCCGCCATGCCACGGGCCATGGCGCCCGCAGGGGCGCTGGTTGAGATGCCCGTGGAGAAATCCCTGGAGGTCGCAATGGAAGACGCCGCGGCGGGTGGCGAGGCCGGGGGGAGCACCACGCCGGCCTCGGGCCAGCCCCCCCGGTTGCGGGCATACTTTCCGGAGACCATGCTGTGGCTTCCCGACGCGGCGACTGATGCGCGAGGGCACCTGGAGGTGAGCTTTGACGTGGCCGACAGTATTACCACCTGGCGTGTGGCTGCCCTTGCCTCCTCCCAGGACGGGCGGTTGGGCAGCGCGACTGTAGGGCTGCGGGTCTTCCAGGATTTCTTCATCGACCTGGACCTTCCCACTGCCTTGACCGTAGGAGATGAGGTGGCGGTGCCAGTGGGGGTCTTCAATTACCTGCCGGAACCTCAGACCGTGCGATTGGAGTTGGTCGAAGACAGGTGGTTCGAGCTGCTGGACGACCCCGTGAAGGAGATCGAGATCGGCGCCAACGATATCAGCGTGGTGACTTTCCGGATCCGGGCGGTCCGCTTCGGCCGCCAGCAGTTCGAGGTGTACGCCTACGGCTCGCAGATGTCCGACGCCATCCGCAAGCCGCTGCAGGTCTTCCCCAATGGTAAGCTTTTGCAGGTGGACGTGTCGGATCGGCTGGTGCCTACGGCCCCTGTGGAGACCGAGGTACAGGTCCCCGGCGAGGCCATCGCGGGCACGCAGAAGGTGATGGTCAAGATCTACCCCGGCGTGGTCAGCCAAGTGGTGGAGGGATTGGATGCCCTGTTGCGAATGCCGTTCGGCTGCTTTGAGCAGACCTCCTCGACCACGTATCCCAACATCCTGGTGCTGGATTACCTGAAGCGCACGGGCCAGGTCTCGCCAGAGGTGCAGATGAAGGCTGAAAGTTACATCAATCTGGGCTATCAGCGGCTGACGACCTTTGAGGTGCCGGGGGAGCCGGGCGGCTTTAGCCTCTTTGGTGAGGCCCCCGCCGACCCTATGCTCACTGCCTACGGGCTGCAGGAGTTTGGCGATATGAGCCGGGTGTATGAGGTAGACCCTGCCCTGGTGGAGCGGATCGCGGCCTGGCTCTTCGATCATCAGAAGGGTGATGGTTCCTGGGAGGGGGTGCAGGGCTTCCATGAGACAAGCCTGACGAGCATGACCGAACGGGTGCCGGTCACCGCTTTCGTGGTGTGGGGGCTGAGCGACGCGGGCTACGCCGATGATCCCCATACCAGGCGGGGAGTGGACTTCCTGCGTGAGTCGCTGTCGCAGGTCCAGGTGACGTATGATCTGGCCCTGGTGGCCAACGCTCTGGTGGCCCATGACGTTGCCTTGGGCGGTGCGCTCTCCCCAGCCACGGAACGCGCGTTGGATCGGCTGGCAGAGGCGGCGCAGCGCGACGGCGAGTCGGTCTATTGGGAGCCGGGTGGAGAGACCTACATGGGCGGCTCCGGTCCCAGTGGCCGGCTGGAGGTGACCGCGGCGGTAGCCCTGGCTTTCCTCCGGGGACAGCGTCACCTCGATCTGGCCAATGCTGCCATCACCTATTTGGTGCGCAACAAGGACAGTTTTGGCACATGGGAGACCACTTCGGCCACGGTGTTGGCGCTCAAAGCCCTCATCGCCAGCGCGAGCGCAGGGGCTGAGTCCGCCGACGCGGTAGTCACGATCCAGCTTGGGGATCGTCAGGCTCGCACGGTCCACGTGACGCCCGAGAGCTTCGACGTAGTGCAGATGGTGATCTTCGATGACCTTCCACTGGGCCAGTCGGTGCCGCTGCACCTCACCATGGAGGGGACAGGATCTTTGATGTATCAGGTGGTCACGAGCTTCTACCTGCCTTGGGAGAGCCTGGCACGCTACCCCGATCTGGCACCTGTGGGGGACCTGGTCACGGTGGATGTGGTGTACGATCGCACGGACCTGAAAGTCGACGATATTGTCAGAGTGGATGTCACTGTCACCCTCAACGAGCCTGGAGCGACCGCCAAGCAGGCAATCATCGACCTGGGACTGCCGCCGGGTTTCACCGTGGAGCGAGAGGACCTGGCGCGCCTGGTAGCCCGTTATCGGGACGTGCCCTCTGACTACGCTTTCGCGCGGGTGCAGCGTTTCGAACTGACCGGGCGGCAGATTATCCTCTACGTCTCGGACCTGACGAGCGAGGCGCCGCTGGCCTTTAGCTATCGGCTACGGGCTCGGTTCCCAGTGGTAGCTCAGGTGCCGGCCAGCATGGTCTACGACTACTATAACCCTCAGATGGCGGGCGAGGCCCAGCCGCTGACCCTGGCGGTGACCGGTCCGTGAGGTCCTGGCCTCGCATCGCCGCAGGTATCGGGAAAGTGTACGCGGCGACGTACCATGGTACGCCGCCGCGTGAACTACGTTGGAGTTGGGGAGTCGTCATCCCTTAGCCGCGCTTGAGCTGGGCGCTGAAGAGATCTCCTTCTTTCTCCTCGGAACGGTCAGTAGCCGGAGGCGGCTCCGGCGAGAGGGCCGAGATGGCGGCTCGTAGATCAGGGGTCATCTCAATCTCGAGAGCGCCCAGCGAGCCCTCGAGCTGCTCCACGTTGCGGGCGCCAATGATGGGCGCGGTGACGGCAGGATGGCTGGCGACCCATGCCACGGCCAGGCTTACCGGATTGTAGCCATGTTCCTGGGCGAAGCGTGTGAAACTCTCGGCGACCTCGTAGACCCAGCGGTCGCCGTAGCGTTTGCGGTACATGGGGTTGCTCACCAGTCGGCCCTCTGAGGGCAGCTTCCCGACGCCGTACTTGCCCGTCAGCAGCCCGCCTCCCAGGGGACTGTAGGGGATGACGCCCAGGCCCTCAGAGCGGGCCATGGGCAGGATCTCGACCTCGGCCTGGCGCTTCACCAAGTTGTACATGGGTTGCAGCACCTCAAAGCGGGCCCAATCATGCAGAGCCGAGATGCCCAGTGCCTTGGCCACCTGCCAGGCGGCGAAGTTGCTGGCGCCGGGGTAGAGGATCTTGCCCTGCGACACCAGGTCATCAAGGGCGCGTAGCGTCTCTTCCAGGGGAGTCTCCGGATCGAAGTGGTGAATGAAGTAGATATCGATGGTCTCAGTCTGCAGCCGCCGCAGGCTCTCCTCCACAGCGCGCATGATATGACGCCGATGGGCTCCTCGTGCATTCACGTCGGGGCCGGTGGGAAAGTAGACTTTGCTGGTGATGACCACCTCATCTCGACATCCCTTGATGAGGCGGCCCAGAATCTCCTCGGCTCGCCCCTTGGAATAAACGTTGGCGCAATCGAAGAAGTTAATGCCCACGTCGCGGCAACGGTGGAACATGGCAGCCGACGTTTCCTCGTCTGCATCACCACCGAACGACATGGTTCCGAAACAGAGCTTCGACACTTTGACACCTGTAGATCCCAGCAATCGGTATTCCATGGTTTCTGTACTCCCTTTCGATTTAGCGTCTCTGACTTTAGGATTCCCTCGTAGTGACCTGCCGTGCGCGCAACAGGTTGCTATCCCCGGGATGTTCGAACTCCAGATAGGTCTCAGTGGCGTGCTCTAAGTCGCTGTAGACGCCGCGGTAGGGAGGAGGCATCAGCGCGGCCAATTGATACATCATCTCATCCACGATCTGCTGGCGCACCTGGCGGGTGACCTTGACGCCGTGGGTATTCACGCGGAAGGGGTTGCCTACCCGCACGTGATATGGCGTTCGACGCAGCCGCTTCAGGTTCTCCATGAATTTCTCCCCCCCATAGCAGGCAATGGGCCACACGGGGACCTGGCTGCGCATGGCGATCAGCACCACACCGGCCTTGCCCTGCTGGAGTTGTCCATCATGGCTACGGGTCCCCTCGGGGGTGATAAAGAGGATCTTGCCCTCCCGTAGCACCTGAAGTCCGCTCCGGATAGCGCTTATATCCGCCGTGCCACGCTCAATGGGCAGGATGTTCCAATTGGTGAAAAGAAGGCGATAGATGGGGTTGTCCCAGTTCTCTTTTTTGGAGAACCCTACCCCCAGGTCGCTGGGGATGCGTGGGTATAGGATAGGCAATTCCAGGAAGTTGATGTGGTTGACGATGAGAATGGCGGGTCCAACCACCGGGACGCGCTTGAGCTCATGGGCATCGACCTCGCACGTGAGATAGGTCAATGTCCGTACGATGCCGTTGATAAGGCGGCGTGCAATCAGTTTACCCGTGCTCAGGCTCATAATCTCTTCCACTCGTCACGTTGGTCTCGTCCTGAGGTGCCTGGGGACGTTTTAGAGCCGCTAGCGCCGGTAGCCCTCAATGGCGAGCTGCCCTGGCGTCAGGAAGACCGCCTCCAGGCAGGCCTCCGTGGGCCAAAGGTGAGGCAGCCGATCATCAAGCGCGCGCTGAGCCACACTGCGCAGCCCCATGCTCCAGCCGTTGACCTCCACTTTGTTGAGGGTGATCACAGGCTGACAGTCCGAGGTTTGGATGGTGAGTGTGATCCTGATCTCGAGTTCGCCGTCGCCGAGGTCGGGCAGATCGACTCCCATCTGCTTAAGCAAAGATTGGTCCACAAATGCCTGCACCATCACATAACCCTGCTCGAACGATAGACTGGCGGTGGCCTGTTGCTTCAGAATCTGGGCGATCATTTCGTTGGTGTCCTCTTCCGCCAGCACCACCCGCACTTTCTCCCCCTCCTCCAACTCCTGCAGTTCCCGGAGATCCTCCAACGTGGTGATGTGGTACTCCGGTAGGGTGGGATCGGGCGTAGGGCGTGGAGGTGGTGCGGGAGTGGCGGGCTTGATCAGGCCCAGCATTCTCAGCAGAGGGCCTATGATGGGCCATTGGGGCAGTGGGGGAAGGCCCGTGGTCTCCTGTGCCGCCGACACGGGCGTCGCGACCAACAGGCCCAGCATGGCGACGAGGACTGCGGCTCGCATCCATCGAGCGATGCATCTTCCTGTGAATGACATGAGTCGACCTCCTGATTCTTGATCTGTTCTCGTCCTGCGTGGGACGTGGCCGCATCTCTATCGGCTACGGCTCTTCGATCCCCCACCAATACATGTCCGCCAGCTTACGATGCTCCTGATGGAGCCGCACGTAGCTTTCATAACGATGTTGGTCGATCTTCCCCTCCTCGAGTGCCGCCCGGACAGCGCAGCCTGGCTCGACGGTGTGGGTACAGTCGGAGAATGCGCAATGGGGCACGTAGGGCGCGATGTCGGGGAAGTAGGCGTCGATTTCCTCGGGGTCCAGGTCGAACAGCGCCAGGGCGCGGATCCCCGGGGTGTCGGCGACCCATCCTCCATCCTGCAACGGGATCAACTCGGTCACGGTGGTGGTGTGTTTGCCTTTACCGGTGACCCGACTCACCTCCATGATACGCTGTCCTAACCCTGGCTCTAAGGCGTTCAGCAGGCTGGATTTCCCCACTCCAGAGGGGCCGATCAGAGCCGAGATCTTATTTCGCAGCCGCTCCCGCAACTCGTCCACGCCCTGCCTAGTCACTGCGCTGGTGTAGACCACCGGGTAGCCGATGTGCTCGTACACGGAGAACATCCGGCGGGCCTCCTCCAGGCCCACCAGGTCGACCTTGTTGGCGCAGATGAGGGCGGGGATCTCCTGTCGCTCCGCGCCCACCAGAAGTCGGTCCAACATGCGCAGCCGTGGTTCCGGATTGGCGCAGGCCAGGACGAAGACTGCCTGGTCTGGATTGGCAATGATGACCTGCTCCTGCTCCCGGAGGTAACCCTTACGGTCCCATCGGCGTGCACCGCGTCCGTAGGGTAGAGGGCGCAGCCGCGAGAGGGCACGCTTGCGTTCGTAGACCTCCTCAATGACGTATCCACCATCGGACATGGCCCGCCAGCGCACCCTGTCGCCCACGGCCACGATGGTGGTGTCGCGGCGCTCCTTCTTAAGGCGTCCACGGATGCGCGCGACGATCTGCTCCCCTGAGTCAGTCAAGATGGTGTAGAAGCCGCTCTGGGCTTTGATGACGAACCCATCGTTCAATCCCTCTGTGTCTTCCATATCAGGCATTCAGATTGGTCTCCTCGGCCCTTCTCCTTGGCATTGACCCCGATTCTACCGTGAGCTCCCACCCGTGGCAACTACCTGCCGAGGTATCGTGGCTCCGACCGCACGTGGGTTTGTG
>CAYLRT010000017.1:11935-18701 GCA_964385885.1 uncultured Anaerolineales bacterium
CGTGGCTCCGACCGCACGTGGGTTTGTGTCTACGGTCTAGTTGGTTCCATTGGCAACCGCCTTGGTAGTGGTCCGCATCACCTTCAAGGGGGAGCCTGGAGGATGAGAGGGCCTCAACGTCTGCCGGCAGGCCGGCATGCTGGACTGTCACGTTGACTTCTGGAGCAACGTACCTACACTTTAGGAAAGTGTCGGCCCATAACACAATTGTAATAGAATTGTAACACTTAACCCAGGCTATTATGGGGAGGTAAATGGCGGCGCTACGGTTGCGATGGCCCGTGCGGCGCGCGGTGATCGAACAGCGGTTCGGGGAGCATCCGGAGCTCTACGGCAGGTTTGGCTTGCCTGGGCACGAAGGAGTCGACCTGCGGGCATCCGCTCATGATGCAGTCCTGGCTGCTGCCGACGGTATGGTCAGTGACGTGCGTCTGGATGCGTTCGCTGATCCTCTGGTGAAACCCTACGGCAATCAGATCCGCCTGCAGCACATGGGCGGTTATGAGACGCTCTATGCTCACCTCTCTCAGGTCGTGGTGGTGCGGGGACAAGTCGTCCACGCGGGGGACGTGATCGGCCTGGCTGGGGACACGGGTTTCACGCGGGGGGTGCACGTGCACTTCGGCCTCAAATGCCATGGTGCAACGCTGCGGGGTGATACCCACTTCCCTTACGACTTGATAGACCCTGAGCCTTTCGTGATGACCTCGGACGACGAGGATCATATCCCTACGGCTGCAACAACGGAGTTAGTGGTGGACGTCCGGGAGGCATCGGATGATGCTCCTTCTCTTAACGTGCGGATGCTGCCGTATGTGGGCAGTCCGGTCGTGGGCCAGGTTCACTCTGGTGAGCGGCTGGAGGCTCTGGAGGATCCGTGGGCTGTCGCCGCTAAGGTCGGACGACGGGGACAATGGCTCTGGGTGCGGACGGCGGGTGGGGCTCTGGGGTGGGTGGCTGCCTGGTACGTCCGTCCTGAGGAGGGCGGGGAGGTGAAATTGCCCTCCACAGCTCAGGTCATTTTCGTGGTGGTCTCCACGGATGGGGAACGGCTGCGCTTGCGGAGATCGCCCGCCACCGATGCCCAAGTGATCCGCCGTCTCCCGCCCGGCACCTGGCTGAGAGCGTTGGAGGAAGAGGAAACTCTACGTGCCAAAGTAGGGCAGTGGGGGACGTGGTTGCGCGTCCAGGACCCCCTGGGCGAGGAGGGGTTCTGCGCAGCATGGTTCCTGAAACTCGAGCCAGGGATGCAAGGCCGTGTGCTCCCAGACCCACACCAGGGTGAACCGACCTCCTGGGTGAGGGTCAATGCGCCAGGCGCCGGGCTACGGGTGAGGGAGGGACCAGGTACTCACTACAAGAGGATCTGGTGGGTGCCTCATGACACGGTCTTGCGCTCACTGGAGGATCCTGAGGAGACAGGACAGAAGGTGGGACGGCGGGGTAAATGGATACACGTGCGGACCCCATCTCAGCACGAGGGATACGTGGCGGCCTGGTATGTGCGTCACCCTGGTGAGGGTGAGAAGGAGGACAAGAGGGCGCCGGCACCCACCGGACCGATGCGGACGGGCCTGTGTCCCTACATCTTCGGTGTCCACGCAGTCTCGGTGGCCGACGAGGTCTATGACCGGCAACGCATCCGGGACTTGTTCGAGAGCCAGCACAAACGTGGTTGGATCCTCTTCACCGAGATCTGCGGTCGTCACCCCCATACCATCCAACTGATCCCCGAGATACGGCGACGGCTGTGGGATTGGGCCGACCGGGGGTATGGGGTCATCATCCGCCTGAACCATGGATATGAGCCTGGGGGCACGCTGCCTGAGTCGCGCTATTACGATGACTTCGCGGCGGCTGCCGCGCGCTGGGTCGAGGTTTACCTGCGTGACGCCGGGCGCTCTCCCCTGGACTACACATGGACCATCCAGATCGGCAATGAGCAGAACAATCCGCGAGAGCACCCTGGCGGGTCCGAACACCCTGTGGAGCACATCACGCCTGAGATGTACGCCGACGCGTTCAACCGCACCTATGTGGCCATCAAACGGGTGCTTCCCAATGCCATCGTCTGCCCGGGTGCCATTGATCCCTACAACTACATGCCCATGCGGCGTCTGGGAGGAGTCCGCTGGCGCCCTCTGGACTATTTTACCTCGATGTTGAGCCATATCGAGGAACTGGATGGGATCGTGCTCCATGCTTACACTCACGGGCCGGATCCGGCTATGGTTACCCACCTGAAGCGTTTCGGGAACGGTTCGGGACCGCTAGGGGATCACTATTACGATTTCCAGGTCTATCGTCTTTTCATGGAACGCATTCCTGCTCAGTGGCACCATGTGCCTGTCTACATCACCGAGATGAATCCTTTACACCGACCGTCGGGTGAACATGACCTGGGCTGGGTTAACCGCAACCTGGGGTGGGTGCGGGCTGTCTACGACGAGATCCATCGTTGGAATGCGCAGCCGTACGCCCAGCAGATCCGCTGTGGCCTGCTCTACCGGTGGCGGGGCGATGCATGGGCTATTGAGGACAAAGGCGAAGTGCTGAAGGACTTCGTGGAGTCGTTGGCCCACGACTACCGCTGGCGTGATCGCCCTGCGCAGGTAGCTTTCGACCTCTCGCTGCCCGATCCACCGTTCGAGCGGCCTGAGGAGCGCCAATTGGTGGAGCCCGATGATTTCACACGGCTCTGGGGCCTCGATGAGGAGATACAGGCGGTACTCCGTGCCGCCGGCATCATGCTCTACGAGCAACTGGCGCAATTGGCGCCATCCGAATTGGAGGCCATAATCGGGGAGACTGAGCTTAGACCCCGGCTTCTCTCGACGTGGCCTGAGCAAGCCCAGTTGGCCGCTGCAGGGGCATGGGCAAGATTGACGCGATATCGTACCACCGTGGGGGCTACACGTGAACGATGAGCAGCTTCTAACTGTCATCAAGCAAGCGGTCGAAACGGGAGCAACCCACCTCGATCTTAGCTACCAAGAGTTGAGCGTGCTTCCGCCGGAGATTGGCGTGCTGGACCAGTTGGTCTCGCTAGACCTCTGCGGCAACGATCTGATCGCGCTGCCCCCCGAGATTGGGCGGCTGCGCCAACTGGTGCGCCTGGACCTACGCCATAATCAGTTGGTCTCCCTGGTGCCGGAAATCGGACTGCTGACCAACCTCCAGATGCTGGACTTGCGCGACAACCGTCTCCTCTCATTGCCCCCCGAGATGGAGATGTTGGCGAACCTCAAGGAGCTTGACCTGCGCGAGAACCAGCTTCAGGTCTTCCCGCAGGTGCTGTTGAGGTTGATCAACCTTGAGGAGCTGCATCTGTGGAGTAACCCGCTGGTGGCATTGCCCCTGGAGATGGAGTACCTCTCCCGGCTGCGAGTCCTCAACCTGGGAGGGAATGCCATGACAGAGATTCCCCCGGCGGTGTGGCGTTTGAGCAGCCTGGAACGACTGATTGTGGACCATACGCACGTCCGCGCGCTGCCGCCGGAGGTGCGCTATCTCCAGCGGCTTACCTATCTGGAGCTGCACGACAATCGATTGAGCACGCTGCCGCGTGAGATCGGCGTCCTCAAGCGCCTGCTCACCCTTGTGCTGCACACTAATGCCATTACGCATCTGCCTTTCGAGATCGGCGACCTGAGCCGCCTGCGTCACCTGGACCTGCGACGCAACCAATTGGTCTCCCTCCCTCCCACCATTGGACGGTTGCGGGCGCTGGTTTGGCTGGATCTTGCGGACAATCCTCTAGCCATCCCTCCTGAGATCTTGGCGCGGCGTGAGGAGCCAGAGGCCATCCTGACCTACTACGTGGGGCACCTGGAGGGAGCTAAGCGTCCCCTCAACGAAGCCAAGATGGTGCTGGTAGGACAGGCAGGGGTCGGCAAGACATCGCTGACCCGACGTCTGATCACTGACACCTACGATCCCTGGGAATCTAAGACGGAGGGGATCGCTATCCAACCCTGGCGCGTGCAGGTCAACCAGACCGAGATCAAGCTCAATGTGTGGGATTTCGGGGGCCAGGAGATTATGCACGCGACCCATCAGTTCTTCCTGACCCGCCGCACTCTCTATCTGCTGGTGCTGGACTGCCGTCTAAGCGAGGAGGAGAACCGGCTGGAGTACTGGCTGAAAATCATTCAGAGCTTTGGTGGGGATTCGCCTGTGATTGTGGTGGGCAACAAGGCTGACCTGGAGCGGCTGGACCTGGACCGCAGGGGGTTGATGCTCAAGTATCCACAGATCCGGGCTATTTTGGAGACGTCTTGTGCCACAGGGTTGGGGATCGATCGTCTGCGCGCCCGCATCGCGCGTGAGGTCACGCGCATGCCGCACGTGCGGGACAGCCTCCTGAACTCCTGGTTTGCAGTCAAGGAGGAGATGGAGCGTCTGGATCACGACTACGTGCCCTATGAGCGCTATCTTGAGGTATGTCGCGCTCACGGGGTGCTGGACGAGCGAAGTCAGCGCACGCTTATCGGCTTCTTGCACGACCTGGGGGTCGTTTTGAACTTCCAGGACGATCCCAGGTTGGAGGATACGAACATCTTGAACCCCGAGTGGGTGACCAACGGCGTCTACCGCATATTGAATGACGCTCGTTTGGTGGAGCGTCATGGGGTGTTGGAGCGCTCGGACCTCGATGATATCCTTGATCCTCATACCTACCCCCGACACAAACATCAGTTCATCCTGGACATGATGCAGAAGTTCGAGCTTTGCTTTCCCTTTGAGGGAACGGAGACGGCGAGCTACCTGATCCCAGACCTTCTCAGCAAGGAGGCGCCGCCTCTGGAGCTTGACTCATGGGACGATGTCCTGCGGTTTGAGTACCACTACAACGTGCTACCCAGCAGCATTATCTCACGGTTTATCGTCCGGATGCACCGTTTCATCCACGACAACCTGTTCTGGCGCAGCGGTGTCGTGGTGGCTGACCAAGGGAACCTAGCGCTGGTCAGGGCTGACCGCGAGGACCGCAAGATCCAGATCTGGGTCAAAGGGCCGGAGCGCACCCGGCGCATGTTGCTGAGCCTGATCCGCTTCCACTTTGATGTCATCCATGGCTCCATCTCGGGCATCGAAGTGCAGGAAAAGGTGCCCCTCCCCGATCACCCGGAGATCTTGGTGGATTACCAATATCTCCTGGACCTGGAGGCCATGGGCGAGAGGAGCTTCGTACCCCCGGGCTTGAGAAAACGGATCGAGGTGCGGTCGCTGCTAGAGGGGCTCGATCTGGCCTGGGAGCAGCGTCAGGCAGTGCGACTGCGTCAGACCCTGGTCGAGCGTTTCGACGAGGAAGAGCTGCGCACGCTGTGCTACGACCTAGGGATCGATTTCGAGAGCCTCCCAGCGGAGGGACGGGCCGGCAAGGCGCGTGAGTTGGTAGCTTACCTGGAACGCCGCCAGCGTCTCGGTGATCTGGCCCGCGTTGGAGAGGTGCTGCGCCCTGATATCCCCTGGAGGGCGCTGCTCCAGGAGTTGATTTGAACTGGACTGAGTAACCGCCCCGCTGTGGGATGAGCGACGTATGAGGGAAATGCCCACGACACCTGGTTGTTCCGCTGTCGCATCGCATTCGCTGCATCAGGGCGCGGCGGTCTATGGGAGCATCAATGGCCTTCAAGGTGTCATGATCAGCACCTTGGCGCCTTTTACCCTGCCTCCCTTAAGGGCCAGCAGGGCCTGATTAGCCTTTTCCAACGGATAGGTCTGCACTACGGGCTTGATAGGAATGCTCGCAGCCAGCTCCAGGAACTCCGCCACATTCCTGCGCGTGACGTTGGCGACGCTCTTGATCTCCTTCTCCAGCCACAGGTGCGTTGCATAGTCCAGGTTCATCAGGTAGGCTTGGTCGTCTGCCTCCTTGCGTATGGCATTGATGACGAGCCGTCCTCCTGGCGCCAGGTTCTTCAGAGCCTCCACGACCGGTTTCCACGCTGGAGTGGTGTCAATGATCGCATCGAGTTTGGCCGGTGCCTGCTCCTCGGTATCACCAGCCCAGACAGCCCCCAGGCTGCGGGCTAGCTCGCGTTGCTGCGGGTTACGGGCGAAGACATAGACTTCAGTGTGGGGGTAGAGCTTGTGCGCGACCTGGATCACCAGGTGACCGGAGGCACCGAAGCCAGTGAGGCCCAGCCGTTGGCCGTCCTGAAGCTGGCAGAGCCTCAGGGAGCGATAGCCAACGCCACCGGCGCAGAGCAGAGGTGCGGCCTCGACATCGGAGAAAACCTTGGGGATGGGATAGGCAAAGGCCTCGTTGACTCGCATGTACTCTGCATAGCCGCCGAAGGCATCGCGCCCGGTCGCTTGGAACTCCTTACACAGGTTTTCATCCCCGCGCTTACAGGCATCGCAATGGCCACAGGCGGAAAAGATCCAGGCGACACCGACGCGGTCGCCGATGGCGAATCGTTTGGCGTTAGGCCCCCTGTCGACGACGCGCCCCACAACCTCATGGCCCAGGATCATGGGCAGGCTCGAGGGCGGCGTACGTCCCTCAATCTCGTCCAGCTCGGTGTGACAGACGCCGCACGCGTTTACGCGGATGAGGATCTCTTCCAGCCCGGGGACTGGATCTCTCAGGTCGCGCAGTTTGAGCGGTTGGTCACCTGGTCTAAGGGCTCCAATACGTTCCAGCACCATCGCTTTCATGTCCCTTCGCCTCCTCAGATCTGGAGATGACCTCTATGGCGTAGGTCTATGGCTAAGGTATGCCATTCATATTTTAGCGTTTGAGCATGGACCGGCGAGT
>CAYLRT010000017.1:18801-25584 GCA_964385885.1 uncultured Anaerolineales bacterium
TCTATGGCTAAGGTATGCCATTCATATTTTAGCGTTTGAGCATGGACCGGCGAGTGATTATTGGGCCGGATCGCTGTTCGGACATTGGGGTTGGGTGTCTCGCCGGTGATTGCTCCACTGCTCGCCTGGCGGAGCGGCGCGTATGCGGTGTACTCTGAGACTGGAGAGGTGGGAGCTTCTCGAGAAGATCCAAAGCGCGGCTATCCTGTGGTATGGCGAGACGACTTGATGGAGTATGTACGATCAGACATCGGCGGGCACTTTCTTCACTTTCCACCCATGACAGACGGCTGTTGAAGGTTGGTGTAAGTTGACTAAAGGACTGCTTACGGTATAATGCTCGGCGTTCCAGGTAAGATGAGAGCTAGGATCCTCTGTCTCTTTGACGCGGGTGACCGCGCGATTTTCTTGTATGGGCTGCGTATACGAGGATCTGATCGAAAGAAGGAGCTATAACGATGCCGAAACGAACCTATCAACCGAAGAAGCGGAAGCGCATGCGCACACATGGCTTTCGTGCCAGGATAGCGACGCAGGATGGTCGCAACGTTCTTAAGCGGCGCCGCTTGAAGGGACGCCACAAGCTCATTCCGGTTAGTCTGGGGGGGAACAAACGCCTCAACTGGAAAGAGTCGTCGCGGCGACCGCGTCGTCGCGCGTAGTGGCGACAGGATTGAGTGAAACGTCAGGGCAGTATCGATGGACCAGGGAGATGCGCCTGCGCCGTCCAGGCGACTTTCGTCGAGTTTGGGCAGAGGGGCGAACGTGGGCGCATCCGTTGTTCATTGTGCGAGCTCGGCCCAACAGGCTGGGGCGCACACGTATCGGTATCACTGCAAGCCGCAAGATCGGCGGCAGCGTGCAACGTAATCGGGCGCGGCGACTGCTGCGCGAGGCAGCGAGGAAGCTGTATCGGGAGATCGCTCCAGGTTGGGACCTTGTCCTGATCGCACGGCGGGGATTGTTGGAAGTGCGAGGGACAGAGGTCATTGTCGCACTGCGTGATACGTTGCAGAGGGCCGGGTTGTGGGCTCCCGTTGACCCGGTAATTGATTCAGAGAGGGTGACGTGAAGGGTTTGGCACTGGCTATCCTGCGGTTCTATCACCGTTTTATCTCTCCGGCGCTTCCCCCTTCCTGCCGTTTCACACCGACCTGTTCGCACTATACCTATGAGGCTATTGAGCGTTATGGGCTGGTGAAAGGGGGTTGGATGGGCATTAAGCGCATCGTGCGTTGCAATCCTTTCAATCCCGGTGGATATGATCCGGTTCCATAGAGGACGCTTGTGTAAGGACGACTCAGAATATGTGGGAGGTTTTATGAGGAAGTGGCGGGGTGTCAGTGACCGCCTTGGGCAGTGGCGAAAGGGACATCGCCGGTTCCGGTGGTGGTCCCTGTTGGTTTTGGGACTGTTGGTGGCGTCCATGCTCTCGGCCTGTGCTGGGGGAGGTGCCCGTCATGAGAGCTGGCCGGGACTCATGGTCTCGAACGGTACGCTCTACGCGGCCAACCTGGAGCATGTACAGGCGTTGAATGCGGAGACCGGCAAGGTCTATTGGAGCTTCCCCGAAGGGGAGTCGAAGAAGGTCCAACCGTTCTACTCCACCCCTGTGTTGGCTGAGTCCTACGGCGAGCACGGGTTCCTGCTGGTCGCTGGCTACTCGGATCACACAGTCTATGCGCTGGCGTTGGGCGCATCGCCTGCGGAGCGACCGGACGAGGTCTGGCGCTTTGAAGGAGCCGGAGGACAATACGTGGGGACAGGGACGTTAGCCGACGGATTGTTCATCATCGGTAATGGCGATGGATCGGTCTACGCTTTGAATGTCGAGGACGGGAGTGAGGCCTGGCACTTCATAACCCGGGATCGAGTGTGGGCCACGCCCGTGGTGGTGGGCGATACGGTCTACGTGGCCTCTCTGGATCACCATCTCTATGCCCTGGATCTGGCCTCAGGTGATGAACTGTGGCAGACCGAGATGCGTGGAGCCATCGCTGGAACGCCCGTTGTGACGGCAGGCAGCCTCTGGGTAGGGGATTTCGCCTCGACGCTGTACCAGGTGGATCTGGAAAGTGGCTCGATCCTCTGGACGTGGGAGGCCGCAGATTGGCTCTGGGCCACCCCAGCAGTAGCGGACGATGTACTCTATCTGGCTGATGTGAGCGGTCATGTCTACGCCTTCGACGCCGCCACTCGTGCGTTCATCTGGGATGCACCGAGCATTGTCGATGACGTGATCCGAGGGCGACCGATCGTTAACCAGGAGGATCATTTGTTAATCGTCCCGGGATACGAGAAGGGAAAGCTGTACGCGATCGATACTCAGACGGGGAAGCTTCGTCAGGACTGGGGGGTGACGTTGGAGAACCCCGGTCGGCTGCCGGGAGACCTGGTCGCTGACGGCACACGGCTCTACACTCTGCCGATCCTTGTTCAGGAGCGCGTTCAGGCCTTTGATCTTGACAGCGGCGAGCTGCTTTGGTCGTCACCGCAGCCTACGGAATGATGTGCGATGCATGGCCGGGGCTGTGGGTACCTGTTTGTGTTGACGACGATCGTGATAGCGGGCTATCCAATCAGGAGAGTGTTGCGTGTTTGATGCGATTTTAGTTCGACCGATTCTCAATTTGATGCTCGTGCTCTACAAGTTCTTAGGGCATGAGACCATCGTGGCCGTTGCGGTGGTCACGTTGCTGATCCGGATGGCGTTGACGCCCATGCAGCTCAAGCAGCAGAAGAGTATGAGACGCCAACAGGAGCTTCGGCCTAAGTTGGACGAGCTGCAAAAGAAGTACAAGGACGACCGGGAGCGGTTGGCTCAGGAGCAGATGAAGATGTATCGCGAGGCTGGGGTCAATCCCACGAGTGGTTGCCTTTCGCTGTTCATCCAGCTTCCACTGATGATCGGACTCTACCAGGCGATTATCAGGGTGTTGGCGGCAACCCCCTTGCAGTTGCTGGCGCTACCCGACGATATCTATCGGTGGATTCCCAGCCTGAGCACCCTGATTCCCTTGAAGAGTCAGTTCTTGTGGCTCGATCTGGGGCTTCCCGATCCGTTCTATGTTCTGCCAGTACTGGTAGTCGTGACATCCTGGTACTATCAAAAGCTGCTGACCCCGCCGGCGATGGATCCCCAGGCAGAGGCCATGAACAAGCAGATGATGCTCATGATGCCCCTTATGACAGGGTTTTTCTCGGCGACCTATGCCTCGGGCCTGGCGATCTATTTCCTCATCTCCAACCTGGTGGGCATTCTACAGTATTTCCTCTTCCGCAAACACTATGTTGCGGCTCGCTCGGCGGCACCGGCGCCCGCCAAACGGGGCTCGGCGAGTCCCTCTGGGGCCCGGAAGAAGACATAGGTATCATCAGTAAACGTGGCCTTTCGCTGTGAGGTTCACTCGACAACGTCACTCACCATCGTAAGGTCAGGAGGTCGATAGATGGCACATGAGGACTCAGTTGTCGCATCAGCCCCATCGGTCGATGAGGCCATCATCATGGGGCTCACCCGCCTGATGGCGACGCGGGATGAAGTGGAGATCGAAGTCCTCGACGAAGGCAGTCGAGGTTTCCTGGGCGTAGGTGCCCGCGAGGCTCGGGTGCGGATCACCCGTCGTCCTCCCGAACCACCCGTAAGCGAAGGGGCGGGCCCTGCCGAGGGGTCTCTAGCTGAGAAAGGGTCCCGATCTCGGGGGGGCGAGGCAACCCCAGCCAAAGGGACAGGTATGCCCGAACCGGGAGAGTCCCTTTCCATGCCCGTCACCGAGACTGTGGCCGAGTCTCGGCCGGTAGAGGCTCGACCGGCGGGAGCTCAGCCAGCGGAGGAGCCAACGGCGGGGGAGTCGGCGACCTCAGAGCGGTTGGCCTCGGAGGCCGAAGTCCTTCGTGGGAAGGTGGCGAGTGCTGCTGAGGAGATCGCGCATCATATCCTGCCCGGGCTTGACGTGAAAGTGTCGCTGACGTGGTTGGAGGACCGTGAGGACAAGGAGCCAACGATTTGGGTCTCTATCAACGGTCGGGATGCGGATTCCCTGGTGGGCCCGCAAGGCCGAAGTTTGCGTGCTCTCCAGTATCTATTCCGTACGCTTCTCTATCGTCAGGTCGATGGGAACTACAATGTGGTGGTGGATGCCGACGGCTTCTACAAGCGTCGTCGGCAGAGCCTGGAGGCCCTGGCGCGCAAGAAGGCTGAGCAGGCGGTGGCCTCGGGGCGTCGGGTGCGCCTCCGCGCTATGCCTGCCAACGAACGGCGGATCATCCACATCGCACTGCGCGATGACCCCCGTGTCGAGACAGAGAGCGTGGGACACGGTCGTGACCGTGCTGTGACGATCATCCCTAAAGATGATGTCTCGGTGTGATCGGGGTAGAACGGCCTGACGTGCTGAAACCCGTCGACTATCTCGCCATCGGGCATGTCACCCACGACCTGTTGCCCGACCGCAGTGTCGCCGTCGGTGGAACTGCAGCCTACGCAGCATTGACGGCGGCTGCGCTGGGTCGCGTGACGGGTGTGCTCACCAGCGTCGGAAAGGATTTCCCGCTCCGGGCCCTTGGAGATGGGATCGTGATGGTGAGTCAGGTTTCGGATGTGACCACGACGTTCGAAAACATCTACATCGATGGTCACCGTCGACAGGTGGTCTACCGGATTGCCCGTCCTTTGCACGTGGGCCTGTTGCCGGAAGCGTGGCGGGCGTCCCCCATCGTGCACATCGGTCCGGTGATAGAAGAGTGTGCCCCGGAGTTGGTGGCGGCCTTTGACCCAACCACCTTCATAGGGATCACCCCTCAAGGCTGGATGCGGACGCGGAATGGTGAAGGTCATGTTCACCCGCGGCGATGGCAACCACCTCAAGAGCTCCTGGAACGTGCCTCTGCTGTAGTCTTTAGCGAGGACGATGTGGGAGGCGATTGGGACGTAGTCCGTACGTATGCGGAGGCCCTTCGGCTCCTGGTGGTGACGGCAGGACCGCGGGGGGGCGTGCTCTATTGGGAGGGGACGCCCTACCCATTCCCAGCGCTCGAGGTACCCGAGGTCGATCCCACCGGAGCTGGAGATATTTTTGCGGCTGTCTTCTTCTCGACCCTGGCGTCCGGGCAGACGCCGTTGCGGGCTGCCCGATTTGCGGCCTGTGTGGCCTCCCGTTCGGTCACGCGGCGCGGGTTGGATGGTGTGCCGAGGGCTTCCGATCTATCATTTTGTGAGACGATGGTGCAGGCGATGAGCTGAGGGCGTCATGCCGGTATGCTATGCCTTTGCCAATCAGAAGGGCGGAGTGGGCAAGACCACGACCGTCGTGAACGTGGCCTGCGTGATGGCGCTGTGGGGACAGAAGGTCCTGGTGGTCGATGTCGATCCTCAGTGCAACGCAACAACTAGCCTGGGGCTCAACGCCCGAACACTGGCCCAGTCAAGCTATGAATTGCTGCTGGGCGGTGTGGATGTGGAGGGCACCAGGGTGGCGACCCGCTGGAACGGCCTGGATCTGGTACCCAGCTCGCCCGACCTGGCTGGAATCCCTCTGGAGTTAGGATCTGAGTCCCCACGTGAGAGAGCCTCTCATCTGGCGAAAGCCCTTGAGTCAGTGGCGGAGTATGATTATATCCTGATCGACTCTCCACCTAGCCTGGGCCTATTGACGGTCAATGCGTTGGTAGCGGCCCATGGTGTGATCATCCCGGTGCAATGCGAGTATCTGGCTCTGGAAGGGCTGACTCAGTTGATGCGAACGATCTCGTTGGTACGCCGGGGGCTGAACCCGCGATTGGTCGTCCGCGGTGTGTTGATGACTATGTACGACCGCCGGACGACGCTCTCCCCTCAGGTCGTTGAGGAGGTACGTGGTCATTTCCCTGGTCGAGTCTTTGCTACTGTCATCCCCAGGAGTGTGCGCTTGAGTGAGGCACCAAGCTACGGAGAACCCGGTGTGGTTTACGCCCCGCGTGCCCATGGGGCAGTGGCATACATGACGTTTACACGCGAGTTGCTAGAGGGGGACGGATGGACGGCAGGTCCGGAGCTGGTGTCTGTGTAAGGGACGCATACAGCATCCCCCAACGTATCGTAGCAACTCGATGGCGTTGACTCGAGGAGAGACGTCCGAGCCGTATGTGCTGTTTCCCCCTGTTTACACTCCTGTGGTGGGGAACTGATACCTTCGGCGGATCTGTTGCACAGCAGTAGTGGCTGCTTCCTGAACCAGGGGATCCGCGGCCTGCATCAAGGATTCCAGCACGCTCAAGTGTGACTCGCGGCCAATCTGGGCCAGCGTCAGGGCAGCCATCACCTTAGCATCCGGATTTCCCTCACTCAGGGCTTGAAGCAACGTCTTGAGCGCAGCCTCGCCCACGCCCACTCCTTGGCCTTGCCGTGCTGCCCAGGCGATCAGCCAATCCATCTTATCTACCTCGGGAGGAGGAGACACGATACACGATAGAGGGAGTGCCAACACGTTCCTCCTGGGCCTGCAACCCGGCATCGGCGGCCGATCGGACCAGCCATTCGGGATCCTCACGTGCCATTTCGATGAGCTACTCGCGTGCCCACTCCTCGTCAAGCTGTCCTAGCCCGTAGGCGGCAGCTCGCCGCACCAACAGATCGGGATGGTCACATGCTTCCTGAAGGGCCTCCCATCCACTGGGTCCTACAGAGGCCGGCATAGAACTCACTGAGGAGGGTCCAGGTAGGGTCATTGAGATGGGCCCGCACCTCATCTATGCCATTCTCGAGCGTCGCCAGGTGGCGGGCAGCGAGAAAGTCGCCCCATAGCT
>CAYLRT010000017.1:25684-41920 GCA_964385885.1 uncultured Anaerolineales bacterium
ATGCCATTCTCGAGCGTCGCCAGGTGGCGGGCAGCGAGAAAGTCGCCCCATAGCTCATGCACTACGTACCAGCGCTTGGCGTGCTGTCGCAACAGCCCTGCACCACTTACCAACCGCTGAACCGCCGCCTCCAATCTGCGTGATCGTCCTTCGACGGGTAAAAGCTGAGCTTCTATCAGCTCTTTGAGGTCCGCCAAGCTCAGCGGTCGGCAATCCCGCTTCATCTGGGCTGCCGCCGCGGCCAGGACACGCCCGGCGATCTCACGCGCCTGGACCACCACGGCATCATATCCGCGCCCCAGATCCACAGTGCTTAGGTGCACCTTCAGCAGACGGTCCATGACATCGATCGGGCGGTCGGGCAGATCCCCCGTCTCGAAGTACAGGATAGTTCGGAGATGAAGTTCCCATAATGGGGCACCGGCGTGGAGAGCCTCCTCCAGCTTTGCACGACAGATATCATCGGTGGCGCTGGGCTCTTTTTCAAATAGTGTCTGCCACCCAAGGTGGACCCGTTCCAAAACTGCGTTATTGGTGGGGGGCAAGATTTCGACGGGCACAAAGCCCACCTCGACCAGCGGACCAGTTCCCTCCGCGCTGGCTGCTACCGTCCAGAAGACGTCGGGACCGATCTGGTCCACCTCGGCTATCCACTGGGCGATCTCGATGCGCTCATCGGCGGTGAGACGATCCCAGTTGTCGAGAAGGAAGATGACGTGGTCACGGCGTATGTGCTGCTGAAGCCACTTGGGCAGCACCTCTGGCATGAAGAGTCCTGCCAGAGCCGTAAAGGCCCTCAATGCCGCTGGTCTTCTCCTCTCTTTTGAGTGAGTTGTGGGAGCAGGGCAAGGTCAATCCAGATCGGGAGACGGGGAAACGGCTGGGCCCCCTCTTCCCCATCGCCATCCACAAAGCCATACATCACCTGACTCATCGTGCGACCGCTTCCTTGCTGACCGATGAGGACGAGCTTGCCGTGACCGTTGAACAGGTGATGGTAGGCAACGGTGATGGTACGTGTCCACTCCGCTGCCTCAGCCACGGAGGCTGGCAAAGGGGCCGGGGCCTGGAACGTGGGGGGGACAGAAGACTAGGTTGGGATCGGCGGGATGATACAGTAGGAGCTGGCGCAGGCATTGTCGCAGAACGTGCAGATACTTCTCTTCCTGGGTGGCCTTGACTCGCTCCCGCTAGGCCTTGATCGGAGCCCACAGGCGAAGTAAGGCCTGTTTGACTCGGTCGCGTTGATAGTAGAGGAGGGCCGCAATGATCCAGGCCAGCAGCGCACCGATGATGGCGGATCGGAGGTCAAAACGCCAACCCTCATTGCGTTGCACAACCTGGAGCCACATCATGGAGGATTTCTCTTTCTGCCTTTCAGGATTCTACAGCAAGGCGATAACCCTGTCCCCGCTCACTTACAATCCGTTTTGGATTCCTGGGATCCTCTTCGATCTTCTGTCGCAGATACCAGATGTACAGTTTGAGGTAGTCTCGGCGATTGGCAAACTCCGGTCCCCACACCCGACGCAGCAAGGTGTCGTGGCTCACCGTCCGCCCAGCATCTTGGATGAGTGCAGAGAGAAGCTGGAATTCGGTGGGGGTCAGACTTACCCGGCGATCCCCAATCTGGACTTCCCGGGTGTCGAGGTTGACTTTGAGATCGCCAGTCTCGAAAGTGCTTTGCTCGCCACGAGCACGCCGTGCCCGTGAGAGTGCAGCTTTGACGCGTGTGACCAACTCTTTGTAGCCAAAGGGTTTGACAATGTAGTCGTCCGCTCCCAAGCCCAGGCCGTAGGTGATGTTGTGCTCATCTCCCAGGGCGGTCAGGAAGAGCACTGGAGCATCGGTGATGTGTCGCAGTGACTCATAGACATGCCACCCATCCATGTCCGGCATCAGGATATCGAGCAAGACCAGATCGGGAGGGTTCTGCCGGGCCAGGCGCAATCCTGACTCTCCATTGTACGCCACCTGCACTTTGTATCCGGCTCGTTCCAACAGAAGTTGAACCAACTGAGCCAGCGCTTCATCATCCTCGATCAGTAAGATAAGTGCCTCCATCGGCTGAGCTCCTTGTTTGTCTGCCAACTGGCCTGTCCTTACGGAGTGTAGATGGCCCTATCTCTGTTCGGATCCTCTGTCCGGGTCTGAGCACAATGAACGCTGCTACACTCTTATAACTATGATAAGAAGGAATTGGAGTTTGTCAAACCAAAAAGCGTAAGGGAGTTAGAAACAGACCAGGATGGCGACTGCTTCTTACTCGGACGCAGTTCTAAGGAGGAAAAGCCCGATATCTTCCGCGGCTTCGGGTTTGCCTGGTCTGGCCTGATCCAGCATGACGACTACGGCGTAGCGCCACGTTTCAGCAGGCCCCAATCCCAGGAACCAGGCCAACTCGCGCTCTGGACCAGCCAGGGCTGTTGTGGTGTACCCGCGCATCCCGTCGTGGTCCTGAAATGTCTCCAGGAGGCGCTGCGCCAGCTCAGGGGACAGGACAGGCGGCGCGGCCTCGGGTCGGGGGAGAGGGGGACATCCCTCTACTGACTGGGCGAGCAGATGGAGGGTAGGACGACGTCCCCGATTGCTCAGGGCAGCGGTTGCCTGGGCCAGTTGTAGGGGGGTGACCAGCAGGTCTCCCTGGCCTATGGCCTCCAGCTCGGGGTCCAGGGAGGTGATCCCCAGTTCGACATTGACCGTGGGCAGGGCAAGAGCCGGAGCGGATGTGAATCCCCACTGGTCCAACACCTCAGTGAGGGATAGACGCCCTAACCGCCGCCCAATCTCCAGGAAGGGATAGGGACAACCAGCGGTCATAATTGCCTGCCAATCGCTCCCAAGGGGCTGAGCCTGGCACTGGAGTCGGTAGTCGTTGATTGGCACAGGCTTCGTGATTGGGGAGGCAGGTTCGATCTCTCGGTCCAGGCGCTCCCAGGCGGAACCCAAGACGAAGGGCGCGAGGACACCACCGGGCTGGAAGAGACCCTGAGTGGCTCGGTTGAGCAGGGGGGCGTCGGGCGCATTTCTCAGGTCGTCCCACTGAGGGGCCACTGCCGAAGGATCATACGTCGGCGACGAGGCTAATGCCAGTACATCTCCGGTATAAGCGTCGATGAGGACTGCCGCTCCCACGTGACCACTCAGTCGCTCTTGAGCGAGACGCTGAAGTGTGGCATCCAAGGTGAGTTTGACGTCCTCGCCGCTCGGGGTTTCATGCAGGAGTTGCTGCCATATGTGTTCCCACTCTGTGAGGCCTGCTGTCCCGCGCAGCCGTGCATCGCAGGCCTCCTCGATCCCGGCGTTACCGTAGGCGAATGTGGCGTAGCCGACCACGGGCGCCGCCTCCGGCACGGGGTACGTCCGTGTGACCAGCCCTTCTTCGTCGACAGAGATGCCTGCCAGTTCCTCTTCTCTTCGATCAAGGATGCGGCCACGTCGGATGCGGCTCTCTGCTATTACCAACCTTGGATTCGTCACTGTGGCCCGCAGTTTCTCCGCTTCGAGCACGGTCCATCGCCCCGTGACGAGGGCGATGGAGCTGAGCAAAGCGACCATCAAGACGCCCAGGGCAGCGATGGCCCTTTCCGGTCCAGGGTGCTGTTCGGAGATCGTCAGCTCCAGGGGTTTGGCATGGGGGGATGAGATGTTCAGCAGGATACCAGTCGCCATCATCAAGACGACGAGCGAGGAGCCCCCATAGCTCAAGAAGGGGAAGGTGACGCCAGTGATGGGAATCAGGCCGGCGTTGCCGCCGGCGATCACCCACGCCTGGATACCCACCAGTGCGCCGATGCCACCCGCTAGCAAAGTTTCAAAGACGGAGTCAGCCCCTTGGGCAATCCTGAAGCCGCGGAAGATGAATGCGGCGATCAGTCCTAGAGCTGCCATGGCCCCCAGCAGGCCGAATTCCTCTACCAAGGCCGCATAGACGAAGTCTGTGTGTACGGCGGGGATGACAGAGGGGAGCCCTAAGCCCAGTCCCTGGCCCACCAGTCCGCCGGCACTCAAGGCGAATAACGATTGACGGAGTTGGAAGGTCTGGTCCGCTCGCTCGGGTATCCAGGGGGCCAGCCAGATATCCACCCGGAGCGCCACCCGATCGGAGGCATAATAGCCAAGCACAGCGACCGGGATGAACAGCATCAGGCTGATCAAGGCGTACCAGCCATTTCCCCATGCCAAGAAGATCATGGCAACGAACGTGAGGTAGAAGAGAAGTGCTGCGCCCAGGTCCTGTTGCCAGCCCACCAACAGGAGAGCCAGTCCGACCATGACGGCCATGGGTCCGAGAACGGCGAGCCAGGTGCGGTATGTTCTCTTATCCGCTCTCGGCAAGATACGGTGTTCGGAGAGATAGGCTGCCAGATAGATCACCAGCAGGAGTTTGAGCAGCTCTGAGGGCTGGACGTAGATAGGCCCAAGGTTCAGCCAGAGGCGTTGGCCGTATCCGGATGGATTCACCCCGAAGACGAGCGTTGCTCCAAGGAAGATGAGGCCAAAGGTCAGCGCGGTGTATCGATAGCGTCGCAGCCAGCGCAGCAGTCTGGATTCAGTGGCCACAACATACAATACGAGGCAACCAATGATGGTCCAGGCTACCTGGCGCGGCAACATCATTGGTGCCAGCCGAGCCTGTAGGAGGAGCCCCCAGCCCGTAAGGAGTGCGGTGATGGGTATGAGGAACACGTCGTAGTCGCTGAGTTTGCGCCTTAGCGCCCAGGTCGTGGTGCCCCAGGCTAGAGTCCATCCCCCGAGCATCCACGCTAGGTTGGCCAACCCAAGGGTAGGCCTGGTCAGGTGCAGAATGACAGCACCGCACACCATGAAGATAGCGGCTAATGCCATCATGGTCGTGCTGAGCGACCTGTCGTTCAGTCTGAGCTTGATGCCCAGGGGCAGGATGGGCTGGGTAGCCATGCCGTATCTGATGCTCAGGTATTGGGCAGGTATGGATCGATCAGGAGGGCAAGCCTCTCGCGCGTCGTTGGAGGAATCCGCCTGGGATCGGTGATCAGTGCAGTCCTCAGGGCGTCTCCACACGAACAGGTGTAATTTGCGTCTGCCAGTGTGGTTACGAGGCGCCGGATGGCTTCCTGGGCCAGGCTGATGTTGGCATTGAGCTGTTCGATCACCATTTCGACAGTCACAGGTTCCTCTGTCTCGTGCCACACATCGTAGTCGGTGATGTGTGCCATGGTCGCATAGCAGAGCCCAGCCTCTCGTGCCAGAAAGACCTCAGGACAGGCCGTCATTCCGATGATGTCCATCCCCCAGGCCTGGAAGGCGCGGCTCTCGGCTTTGGTGCTGAAGCGGGGGCCTTCGATGGTGATGAAATTGCCGCCACGATGTACGTTTCCCCCAGCAGCCGCTACAGCATCGGCAAGTAAGGTGGATAGGCCGGGACAGAACGGGTCGGCCACTGAGATATGGGAGACAAGCCCCTCCCCGAAAAATGAGCTGTGCCGATGCTTTGTGAAGTCGAAGACCTGGTCAGGGATCACCACGTCCCCTGGGTGGAGGTCCTCGCGCAGAGAGCCACATGCGGATACACTGATGACCTTTTCGACGCCCAGCGCCTTCAGTGCGTAGATATTGGCGCGGTAGGGAACTTCGCTGGGGGTATGCACGTGGCCCCGTCCGTGGCGGGGTACGAACGCCACCACGCTGCCTGCCAGCTCACCGATGATGAAAGCGTCGCTAGGTTGGCCAAATGGAGTGTCGACCTCAACCGTGCGTATGACATGCAGGTCTGGCATGTTGTAGAGGCCAGATCCTCCAATGATGCCTATTCTCACCTCATCCTGTTCTCCCATAGTTCGGCATCTCCTATACAATGTGCGAAATCCTCAGTGGGTTTGGGCGGGGCGTCTGGTTGGCTATAGCGCTACGTAGCTCTGCAAGGCCTCGCGATTTACGTAAATCAGTTGTCCTTCCCTCGCCAGCTTGTGGGAGTTCGGGGCCAGAGAGTGGATCTGGGCATGGAGGAGGGGAACAAAGCGTCCTTTCCAGAAGTCGAGGAAATTCTGCGGCCGTGCCTCCCCCAGGAAAGGCGTATCGCCACGCAGGACTGCCAGGGAAGTCTGAAACATCACGGGTCTCAAATTGGGCGGCGTTTGAAACATCTGCCGTGAAGTTTCCTCAGTGAAGACCATATACTGAATCTTGCTGCTGGGAAGAAACAGGTCCTTGATTTGGCTAGCAGGGAGTCGGGTAAAGCTCCACGGAAAGGTCTGCGCCTCGGCGACATGGAGAAGTTCGGTGTCCGCTCGGTTGATGTAGAGGTGAGGATTCCCCAATGTCTGCAGCAGGCCCTCGATCCAGGCAATGTCGTTGGCTAACGAGACGCGATGCGACTGAACGTTGACGATAGTCGGATTGCCAGCATACGAGTTCACTTTATGCTCCTCCTTCCACCTTCGCCGGCGGGGTCTGGCATCGCCATGATTCAGGGATGCGCAGGGCAGTTACCTTGTGAATGGTCGAACCTAGGTCTGACTTCGCTCAGCGATCAGGGCCTCAAGCTCCTCCTCGGTGAGCATTAGGGTCCCCAACGCCTGAGCCCGCCTGTATTTAGTGCCTCCTGGATTCTCGCCCACAATCAGATAATCGGTCTTTCGTGTAACGGTGTTGGTCACTCTCCCTCCCAAGGACTCAATCCACTCAGCTATCTCTGCGCGTGGTCGGGAGAGCGTACCGGTGATCACGAAGGTCAGGCCACGCAGCGGCTGAGGCTGGAGGGCGGCACGGGGTGGTTCCGCAGCCAGGCGTACTCCGGCGGCTGCTAGCTTTTCCACCATCTCGATGTTGTGAGGCTCCGAGAACCAGGCGATGATCGCCTGTGCGGTAATGGGCCCTACGCCCTCCACACCTGCAATCTCTTCGGCTGACGCCGCCCGCAGAGCCTCCAGGGATGGAAAGTGCTGGACCAAAAGGCGTGCCACCGTCTCCCCAACTCCCCGAATGCCCAGTGCAGCCAGCACCCGACTGAACGGCTGGGCCTTCGAGCGTTCGATAGCCGCCAGGAGGTTCTCCGCTTTCTTGTCTGCGAACCCCTCCAGTCGAAGCAGATCCTCCTTTGTCAGGCTGTAGAGATCGGCGGGCATGCGAACCAACCCAGCCGCCACCAACTGCTGGGCGGTGCGTTCACCAAGCCCCTCGATGTCCAACAGGGCTGCGAAATAGGTCAGGCGCTGGACAAGCTGTGCCGGGCATGCCACGTTGATGCAGAAATAGGCGACCTCACCCTCACGGTGAACGATAGGCGCCCCGCAGGCCGGGCATGTAGCAGGAGGTTCAATGGGGCGTTCATCTCCGTCACGGGCGTCGACGAGGGGGCCTACCACGTAAGGGATCACATCGCCAGCGCGCCGCACAACTACCCGATCGCCAATACGGATGTCGCGCTCCGCGATCGTATCGAAGTTATGAAGAGAGGCGCGTCTCACGGTGACGCCGGCGATCCGTACGGGGTCCAGGATTGCAGTGGGTGTGATGACGCCTGTGCGCCCCACTGAGAACTCCACGTCGCGCAGGAGCGTGACGGCCTCCTGTGGGGGGAACTTGTAGGCTATCATGCCCCGTGGGCGACCGCCCACGACCCCCAGGGCCTTTTGCGTCGGGAGATCGTTGATTTTGATCACCAGGCCATCAGCCTCGTACGGCAATGTATGCCGACGCTCCGTCATGGTCTCGCAATAGTCAGCGACGGCATCAAGGTTCTCTAGATGGACGATCTCTCGGGTCACGGGAAAGCCGAGTCGTCTCAGAAAGGCCAGCGTCTCCCATTGAGTCGAAGGCGCCTCCCCCTCGGCCACTACGATCTGGTAAGCATAGAGATGCAGGGGACGCTGGGCGGTGATCTGCGGATCCAATTGGCGGAGCGAGCCCGCAGCCGCATTGCGAGGATTGGCAAACGGGGTGCCCCCCTCCGCGATTAGTTGCTCATTCAACGTCTCGAAGTCATCCAGCAGGATCAGTACTTCACCGCGCACTACCAGGTAGGGCGGGGGAGAAGGAGCCGCGGGATCGAGCGGAATGTGGAGCGGCAGGCTAGACACCGTGCGCAGATTCGCCGTGATGTCCTCTCCAACCTGGCCATCTCCCCGTGTGGCGCCCAGCACAAACTCCCCATTTCGATAGTGAAGCACCACAGTCAACCCGTCGAGTTTAGGCTCAACGACATATGTGAGGGGAGGGACGTCTTGAGGGAGAAGTTTGGCGATGCGGTCATGCCAAGCCATGAGCTCCTGTCGATTGGTCACTTTGTCGAGGCTGAGGATGGGTGCTGGATGTTCCACCTTGTGGAAACCCTCGGCTGGTTGCCCTGCGACGCGTTGCGTGGGGGAATCCGGCGTAATTAATTCAGGGAAACGGCGTTCGATCTCGCGCAGCTCGTCCATCAGGGCGTCATATTGCGCGTCGCTGATCAGAGGGCTGTCCAGAACGTAGTAGCGGTAGTCGTGGAAGGCGATCTCTTTGCGCAACGCCTCGGCGCGGCGACGAGCCGTTTCGATATCCATAACCATCTCCTGAGGTTACTGAGCAGGGACCAGATAGTCGGCGGCGACCCAGCCCTCTCGCTGGGTGTTGAGCTCATCGCGCACGAACCACCAGCGGTAGCCGTCAGCCTCTTTCGGACCACCCACGACAAGCAGCACTTCACCCTCCTGGGCGATATCGATCCGCTCGGCGGTGGTGCTGGGCGCCGCGCGCATGCTGAGACCAGCATTGCCGGTACCCGACACTTTGACCCTTGCTCCAATCCCAATGGAGTTTGGCGAGGACGGCGTAGGTGTCAACGCTGGCGGAGCCGCGGACGGAGGTGAAGGGGTGATGGTGTATACTGTTGCTGTGGGACGTGCGTCTGTTGGGACGCCAGGGGCCCTGGTGAAGAGCCAGATGCCACCAGCCACGGTCAGGGCAATCACGCCCAGGAGGATTGCCAGACATCCCCACTGGACCAAGCTAGGTGGTATCATCTTCTCATCTGCCATATTTTCATTATATGCAAATGGAATAGCTGTTCAAGTTGGTGGGTTAGGTTATACTGCGACTCTATCGCCGCCATTTCAAATGGTGCGGGTGGTGCATCATGGCAGGACTCAGGGGTGTCTGGACATCACAGGAGTATAGGATGTTGGACCGGAGGTAAGCATGCATTTGAAGATCACCGAAGAGCGTCATGATTACGCGTCCTGGGAGGTCCGCAGTCCAATAGTCTGGATCGAGCTTGGATTGTTGGGTGGTGCGCTCCTTTTTACCCCCCTGGTCCTGACAAGCCCTCATCCATCACGCTGGACCATCGCTGGCTTCGTGTATGGGTTTCTCGCTCTGGTCAGCCTTATCGCTGCCATAGCAGTACCACTGCGGGACTATGGCTATCTTGAGCGCGTTCCAGAGGGTGGGACCGTGCACCGCGGCCGCGTTTGGGTGCTGGTCGGGGAGCGACAAGGCTTCAATGTGCCTTTGGAGGCGCTGCTCGGTGTTGAACTTGAGGACAGGCGGTTCGAGGACCTCTCGTATGGGCCCTATGCGTTGGCGCGCCTGTGGCTTCTGGATCGAGATGGGAGGCGACGTCTGCTCACCGGATGGGCCGAGTTGGATGAGGCCCAGGCGCTTATGCGGGCGTTGAATCGTGCTGGTCGTTGGGAGTCCTGACTGCCAGTATTCAGGGATGGCATGGTATAATTCTTAACAGGGGGATATTCCCTCTGTCTTTGCCCTTGGATCGAGCTGGGCGGGCGTTGGGAGCTCTCATGTCACCGCGAAGCAGGCTGTACACTCTGGATGCCATCGTACTGACGCGACGCGATCACGGTGAGGCGGATCGCGTCGTGACATGTTTGACGCCGCAAGGGCGTGTTGACCTGTTGGCCAAAGGGGTGCGTAAGGTGCGTTCGCGGAAAGCCGGCCATCTGGAGCTCTTTGTGCGTACCAGGTTGCTGGTCGCTCGCGTGGAGGGCTCCTGGGATATCGTGACGCAGGCGGAGGCGATGACATTGCATCCAGGGCTGCAGGACGATTTCGAACGCGGCACGTACGCCCGGTATGTCTCGGAGCTGGTGATTCGCTTTTTTGAGGCGGAGGCGGAACCCAGGGTCTTCAATTTGCTGGACTGGGCGTTGTCGACGCTGGAGACGGATGAGAATCTGGAGCTGGTGGTGCGTTGGTACGAGCAACAACTGTTGGTGCTGGCTGGGTTTCGCCCGGAGTGGCATCTGTGTGTAGGGGAGGTAGAGAACACCCAGTGTGGCCAGATACTTAAGCCGCGCCCCTCGGACAGGGAACCGTACGGCCTAGATCTCGAACGGGGTGGGGCGCTCTGTCACGAGTGTGCGACTGCTATGGCGAGGGAATCCAGTGTGCGATTCCTGTCGCCAAGCGGACTCTCCTGGCTTCAGGCGTTGCAGCGTCGGCCCTATGATGAGCTCCGGTCTCTGCCTTTCCCCCAACGTACAGCCCGGGAATTGGAACGTCTGATGCAGGAGTACATTGTCTATCATCTGGAGCTACGCCCGCGTACGCTGCGCATGTTCGGAACGGGGAGATCCCAGAGGCCAGGGACAGGTTGATCGTCCTCCGTAATGCGCGAGTGGGGTATCCATGACAGGAAAGGGGGCCTTCGTGGGCAGTTTCCCTTTCCTGAAACTCAGGAGGTAAGAAGAACTATGGCTTTGACCTTTCAGGAAGCTGTGTTGCGACTTCAGCGCTACTGGGCGGAACAAGGGGCTTTGGTGTGGCAGCCCTATAGCGAGAAAGTGGGTGCTGGGACGATGAACCCCGCCACGGTTCTGCGCGTGTTGGGGAGGGAGCCTTGGAATGTAGTCTATGTAGAACCCTCTTACCGTCCCGACGACGGACGCTATGCGGAGAATCCCAACCGTATGCAGATGCACATGCAGCTTCAGGTGATTCTCAAGCCCGATCCAGGGGATCCTCAGGAGCGATACCTGGCAAGCCTGGAGGCGCTAGGGATTCGGCGGGAGGAGCACGATGTCCGTTTCGTAGAGGACAACTGGGAGAGTCCCTTGATCGGTGCGTGGGGGCTGGGTTGGGAGGTCTGGCTTGACGGACAGGAGATCACGCAATTCACCTATTTCCAACAGGCCGGTGGGGTGACCCTGGAAACCCCGGCGGTAGAGATCACGTACGGTCTGGAGCGTATCGTGATGTACCTGCAGCGCGTGCGTTCGGTCTGGGATATCCAGTGGGACGAGCATCATACTTACGGCGAGATTCTGCGCGACCAGGAAGTGGACTACTGTCGTTACAATTTCGACCTGGCGGACGTCGACCGCCTCCAGCAGATGTATCGCCTGTTCGAGGAGGAGGCCCGCCTGGCATTGGAGGCTGGGCTGGTGGTGCCGGCCCTGGACTATATCCTGCGCTGCTCGCACACCTTCAACGTGCTCGATGCCCGGGGAACCGTGGGGGTGGCCGAGCGCGCAGGGCTTTTCAAGCGCATGCGAGCCCTCACGCGGGAGGTTGCCCAGGCTTACCTGGCACAGCGTGAACGTGCCGGCTTCCCCTGGTTAGATCGGCCAGGGTTGACGCCTGGGGCCCTGGATGTAGGTGCTACGTTGCACCTGCCGTTGCGCCCTTCGTCGGTGGAAAGAGGGGGCGTGCCCCAGGGCCGCCGTGCCCTAGTGTTCGAGATCGGGACGGAGGAGCTCCCCGCGGCACACTTGAGTGAGGCGTTGGCACAGATGCAAGCCTTTGTGCCAGAGTCACTGGCGGAGCATCGTCTGGAGCACGGCGTAATCCATGTCTGGGGCACACCACGCCGCTTGACGGTCTATATTGAGGGACTTGCCGACCGACAGACGGACGAGGATGTGGTGGTGAAAGGGCCGCCTGCCAGAGTCGCCTTCGATGAGACAGGGAAGCCCACACGAGCGGCCCAGGGGTTCGCGCGCTCCCGTGGAGTCGATGTCTCAGACTTGGAGATCGCGGAAGTGAATGGGGGACGCTATGTGGTCGCCCGTCAGAAGATCGCGGGCCGCGCCGCAATTGAGGTGTTGCAGGAGCTTCTCCCCCAGTGGGTTGCACGGCTCAGGTTCCCGCGTTCCATGCGCTGGAACGCATCGGGGGTGAGCTTCAGCCGCCCAATCCGCTGGCTGACAGCGATCTTTGGGGATGAGGTCATCCCCTGTAGCTACGCGATGGTGGAAAGTGACCGCGTGACGCGCGGGCCGCGCCCGGCTGGATCGCCGATCATCGCATTGACCTCGGCCGAGGACTATCCAGCGGCGCTGGAGGCCTATGGGATCCTGGTGGATCCTGAGGTGCGCCGCACTGAGATCCGTAGACAGGCCTCAGAGGCGGCTGAGGCTGTGGGTGGGGGGATCCCTGACGATGCCGCGTTGTTGGAGGAGGTGACGAACCTGGTCGAGGTACCTACTGCGGTGCTTGGTGCATTCGAGGCACGTTATCTTGCTTTGCCTCAGGATGTGCTCATCGTTGTGATGAAGAAACACCAGCGGTATTTCCCCGTGCTCGACGCCGAGGGTAAGATCCTGCCCTATTTCGTAACGATCCGCAATGGCGGACACGAGCACATGGACCTGGTTCGCCAGGGGAACGAAGACGTGATCCGGGCCCGGTACGCGGATGCTGAGTATTTCTATCAAAGTGACCTGGCCCGCCCACTCGAGGCGTTCCGCCAGGACCTGGCCAAACTGACGTTCCATGCCGAACTGGGCTCCATGTTGGAGAAGGCTCAGCGCCTGGAGCAGCTCGCGATCTGGCTCGGTGAGGTGCAGGAGCTTACATCTGACGAGATGCGAACCTTGGAAAGGGCAGCGTTCCTGGCCAAGGCCGATCTGGCGACCAAGATGGTGATCGAGATGACGAGCCTGCAGGGGATTATGGGACGGGAGTATGCGCTCCGAGCTGGCGAGGACCCGGCGGTGGCTCAGGCCATCTTCGAGCACTATCTTCCGCGTTACGCTGGGGATGCCCTTCCAGTGACCCGCCCAGGCATCGTGCTGGGATTGGCAGACCGCATGGACAGTCTTACCGGGCTTTTCGCGGTGGGTATGGCCCCCAGCGGTTCGGCTGATCCCTATGGGCTGCGTCGGACTGCTTCGGGTCTGGTTCAGATCTTGCTGGATCGTGAGATCAGCCTGTCGCTGGCCGCATTGGCTGATCAGGCTCTGGGAGCGCAACCGGTCCAGGCCCCAGAGGGCACGTTAGAGGCTGTCTTGGAGTTCGTGAGAAACCGCCTTCGCGTGGTGCTTCGGGATGAGGGGTTACCCTATGATGTGGTAGAAGCTGCCCTTGCCGCTCAGGGCGACGACCCGCTACGCGCCCGGGAGACAACAGTGGCCCTGGCACAGTGGGTCGCCCGCGAAGATTGGGCTCTGATCCTTGATAACTACGCTCGATGTGTGCGCATCACGCGGGACCAGCCGATGTTCCAACTTGACCCGGATGCCCTGACCGAGGCTGAGGAAATCGCATTGTACCAGGCTCTGTTGCAGGCAGAAGCGCGTGTTCAGGCACAGCCCGATGTGGATACCTTGCTGGAGAGCGTAGCTTCCATGGTGCCAGTGATTCAGGCATTCTTCGACAAGGTGTTGGTGATGACGTCCGACGAGACGCTACGGCAGGCGCGTCTGGCCTTGCTGCAGCGTGTAGCCGGGTTGGCGACGGATATCGTCGATCTGAGCCGCCTGGAGGGGTTCTAAAGGGGTCATGCGCCTGGCGCTTGCTGTTGTGCGGGTCACCGCAGATCAGGCGTACAATGAGCGGCGGCTCTTGATGGCTATGCAGGAGGCTGCGTCAGCTCGTGCTGATCTGGTGCTGTTCCCTGAGGCTGCCCTGACAGGATTGAGCAATGTGGATGAGCCAGCCCATGACCTGGCACTGGGGCAGCCGATCCCAGGGCAGGTGACGCAACGGTTGGGGGCTCAGGCTCGCGTCCTGGGTCTCTGGGTTGGCCTGGGGCTTTTGGAGCGGGCAGGGGATCAGCTCTACGACAGTGCGGTCCTGCTCGATGATCAAGGCGAACTGCGGCTGCATTACCGACGAATCACGCCGGGATGGCATGGGCCTCACGCCTCGCCTGGTGTCTATTGTGAGGGCCGGACCATTCCAGTGGCTGAGGCCCCCTGGGGGACCATGGCCTTTGCCATTTGCGGGGATCTCTTCGATGATGCTGTGGCGGCTCGGTTGGCGAGACTTGACCTCCAGTGGCTGTTGTTCCCGTTCGCTCGTGCCTTTGATGACGGCAGCGCTGATCAAAGGCGCTGGGACAGGGAGGAGATGCCCGCTTACCGGGGCCAGGTGCAGCGGGTTGGGTGTACCACGCTGATGGTGAACTACCTGGCCGACGCTTCCCTGGAGGATGACAACTCGTTCGGTGGCGCATTCGTTGTGGACTCGGCGGGAGCTCTGATCGCTCAGTTCCCTCTGGGACGCGAAGGGCTGCTGATCGTAGATCTGTGACATGGCCTGGTATTTGATCTGGGACGCTGGCGGCACGCTGTTCAACACCTATCCCGCGGCAGCATCTGCACTGCAGCAGGCCCTGCGTGAGTTGGGATATGAGGTATCGCATCAGGAACTGACATCGCTTCTGCGTCACACTACGGCGTATGCATTGCAGCGTGTGGCGGGCAGGTTCACTCTGGATGAGGGAGAGCTGCGCGTGAGGTTCGCTGAGGCCTATGCCTTAATGGATCCTGTGGAACAGCCACCTTTCCCCGGCGCTGTCGATGTGTGCAGATGGGTGTGTGATCATGGAGGTGCCAATTTCATCGTGACGCATCGCTCCTGGAGCTTGCTGGAGCCACTGCTGAAAGCCCATCATTTGGAGGAGCTTTTCGTGGATTGGATCACCGGGGATGACCCCTATCCACGAAAGCCTGACCCAGGGGCACTGTTGGCGATGGCGATCAGACACCGGTTGCCCCTGGCGCGGTGCTTGGTCATTGGGGATCGGGAGTTGGACGTGGTCGCTGCGCGGAGGGCGGGTATGGCTGCCTGTCTGTTCCGAGGAGATCGTTCCCAGGGCGAGGATGACGCTGAACAGATAGCGGATCTGACGATTAGCCACTATCATGAGCTCTTGACATGGCTTGAAGAGCACACTCGCACGGAGTCTGGGGCGTTCGGCGGGGCTTGAGCTGACGGACGTGATAGATCCCCCCGAGTCACTCTTACCATAAGCGGGAGAAGGAGCGGGGAAGTTGGGGAAGTATTATTCTCCGTGATGTGTTTATCACATCGGGAAGATGGTAAACCGTTGCCGCCAAACGCCTTGTTTCATTGGTTCTGGGTCTTAGAAAAATAACGGATGATGAGGAAGAGATAGCCTATGGACACCCCAGCCTTTCCTGAGTTTAAACGTTTGACGCTTGAGGACCGACCAACGCTGCACCCGCGCCTGTGGGCATACCAACCAGAGACCTCCGAGTTGACCTTTACCAATCTCTACTTGTGGCGGTCATACTATCAGTATGAATGGTGCCTCTTGGAGGGTTGCCTCATCCTGCTGGCGCATGCCCCAGACCGGCACGCCTTCGTCCTGCCACCGGTCTGTGAAACCACGAACGCCGACGTGGTGTACCGGGTGCTGAGCTGGATGCGGGATGCGCTGGGCATTGAAAGGCCCAAAGTCGAACGCGCTGACGATCGCCTGGCCGAAGCCTTGAAGGATGATACGCGGTTCCAGGTGCTTGAGACCCGGGACCATTTCGACTACGTCTATCGCACAGAGGACCTGGCGCGCTTGGCTGGTAGGCGATATAGCGCTAAGCGCAACCACATCAACCAGTTCAGGCGTTACTACCAGCATGAATATCGCCCTGTGACGCCGGATCTCGTGGGAGAGTGTATTGCCCTGGCAGAGGTGTGGTGTGAGCAGCGGCTTTGTGAGGAGGATCTAAGCCTTCAGCATGAGTTCGGTGGCATCAAAGCAGCCCTTGAGAACCTGGAGGCGTTGGAGTTTGACGGTGGAGCCATCCTGGTGGAAGGGAAGGTGCAAGCCTTTGCCTTGGGCGAAATACTCAACCGTGATACGGCAGTCATTCACATTGAGAAGGCGAACCCGGACTTCAAAGGCATCTACCCTCGAATGACGCAGGCGTATGCGGAGCGCTGGTTGGGGGAGGTTTCATTCCTGAACCTTGAGCAGGATCTAGGGGAGCCGGGATTAAGACGGGCAAAACAATCGTACCACCCTGATCACCTGGTGCCCAAGTATGAGGTCTCCCTGGCGGAATGACGCGG
>CAYLRT010000018.1:0-9375 GCA_964385885.1 uncultured Anaerolineales bacterium
CAGGGGCGCAGGACAGCCTGGAAAGGCTGTCCCACAATTGAGGACGGGGCTGCACACCCCCGTCCAGGGGCTCCTCAAGGCCTCTCACCGCGGGTGAGAGTCCGCGTTGCCGAAAGTGACACTTCCCACTACGAGAGACGGGATGGCGGTACTATAATGCCTATGCTGTGGATCTCGTCCGCTTCTTCATACTGGGTGGTGGGCTGAAAGGTAGTGTGGGTGTCTCTGGTGGAAGCTGAAGAGCAGAAGCGATGGATTCGTGCGCTGTTCTCGCGGATTGCCGACCACTATGACGTGATCAACCGTCTCCTTTCCCTGGGTCAAGATCAGCGATGGCGACGTATGGTGCTGGCGGCGGCCGCGCTCAAGGAAGGGGATCGACTGCTGGACGTCGCGACGGGCACAGGGGATCTTCCCCTGCTAGCCCAGCGCTGGAGTCCCACCCCGAGGGTCATCGGTACGGACATCACTCTGGCGATGCTCCGACGCGCTAGAGGGAAGGCTGGGATGGATGCCGTGCCCCTTGTCGCTGGAGATGGCCTTACCTTGCCGTTTCGGGATGAAGCCTTCGATGCGGTAACGTCGCTTTTCTTGATGCGCAATGTGCCGGATATGCCCCAGGCCTTTCGCGAGCAGGTTCGGGTGGCCAAGGTGGGCGCACGGGTTGTGTGTCTTGAGATGACGTGGCCAAAGCGCATACCGATGCGATGGCTGCTGGGGATCTATTTCTTCGGTCTGGCCCCTCTGCTGGGGCGAGTGATCGCTGGCGCACCCGACGCCTATCGTTATTTGCCTGAATCGGTGCGGCGTTTCCTGGACCCACCGGCCCTGGCTGAGGTGATGCGTCAGGCGGGGCTGCGAGAGGTGCGGTGGCGGACGATGATGTTGGGCACGGTGATGCTCCATGTAGGGGTCAAGTAGCCGCGGGCACCAAGCGGCCGCGGGCGATTCGCGGATGAGGGGGCCCGGGTGTGTAAGAGAGGAAAGGAACATGGTTTCGGAAGATCCGAGGTTGAAGGTTCTCAGAGAGAGAAAGGCGCAGGCAGCGCAGGGTGGGGGGACTGAGCGCATCGAGCGGCAGCACGCCAAGGGCAAGATGACGGCGCGCGAGCGCCTGGCCCTGCTGATGGACAAGGGATCGTTCCATGAGCTTCAACCGTTCTCGGTTGCGCACCCCGAGGACGAGGGGAGCATCCCCGGCGATGGTGTTGTCACCGGTTACGGCACCATCGACGGTCGCCGCGTCTTCGTCTATGCACAGGATTTCACGGTCTATGGGGGTTCGGTCTCGTTGGCGCACGCGCGCAAGATCACTCAGGTCCAGGAGATGGCCATGAACAACGGCTATCCGATTATTGGGCTCCTGGACTCTGGGGGAGCACGGATCCAGGAAGGGGTATCGGCGCTCCAGGGGTATGGAGAGATCTTCCGGCTTAACGCGCTGGCGTCGGGCGTCGTGCCACAGATCTCGGTGGTGCTGGGACCCTGCGCTGGCGGGGCCTCATACAGCCCTGCCCTAACGGACTTCATCGTGATGACAGACAAGAGTTCCATGATGTTCATCACCGGTCCCGATGTCGTGAAGAGCGTCACCGGCGAGACGATCGATCATCAGGGCCTGGGTGGGGCACAGGTCCACACCGGCGTCAGTGGCGTGGCGCACTTTGTCGGCCGGGACGAGAGGGACTCCCTGAACATTGTGCGGCGGCTTCTCTCGTACTTGCCGCCCAACAATATGACACCACCACCAGCGGTCACGCCGACCGATGATCCCGCACGCACCGACCCCAACCTGAATCATCTGGTTCCCCAGTCGCCCAACGAGCCCTACGACATGTACCAGGTTATCCGGAGCGTGTTCGACCGTGATAGCTGGTTCGAGGTACAGGCGAACTGGGCCCAGAACGCGATCGTGGGGTTCGCCCGCCTGGATGGCGCAGCCGTCGGGGTCGTGGCGCAGCAACCCCTGGTGTTGGCGGGATCCATTGATATCGACGCCTCCGATAAGATCTCGCGTTTCGTGCGCTTCTGTGATGCCTTCAATCTGCCGGTGATCACCTTTGCCGATTCCCCAGGGTTCCTGCCTGGTGTGAACCAGGAACATGGCGGCATTATTCGCCACGGCGCCAAGATCATCTACGCCTATGTCGAGGCCACCGTGCCCAAGATCTCGGTGGTGACCCGCAAGGGCTATGGTGGGGCCTACATCGTGATGGGGAGCAAGAGTCTGGGCGCAGACATCCATCTGGCCTGGCCCACGGCCGAGATCGCCGTGATGGGGCCAAACGGTGCGGTCAATGTGATCCATCGGCGCGAGCTAGCAGGCGCCGATGATCCTGACAGGCGACGGGCCGAGTTGGTGGCTGAGTACCGTGAGACTTACGCTAATCCGTACTACTCCGCCAGGCGGGGTATCGTGGACGACATCATCGAACCGGCTCAGACCAGGCCGGTCCTCATCGCCGCCCTGGGCATGGTTCGGGAGCAGATTCGGGCCGTGCCCCCTAAGAAGCATGGCAACATGCCGGTCTAGGGGAAGAATGTGGAAGAACTGCTGAGCCAGACGTTGTGGTTGACGCTGTGGGGCATGGGGATGACCTTTGCGAGCATCGGCTTTCTGGTGCTGGGCATGTATCTTATGACCTATCTGACGCGGGGGAGGAGAGAGGAAGAGGGGGACATCATGGCTGCGCCGTTGGAGAGAGAGGCTGTCGAGGTCGAGATAGAGCGGGAGCGCAAACGCAAGGCTGTGGCGGCGGCGGTTGCCGCGGCGGTTGCCGTGGCCCTGGCGAGGGAAGAGCAGCAACCGGCGGAGCCGGTCGCCTTGCCAACTGCGATGCAAGCGATGCTCGATGAACCCTGGAACGCTTACGCGCGGGGATTGCACGTCTTAGGTCGCCAGCGCTATGAGGCACGCCGATGGCGACGTTGAGATCTGCGCTGGGGTGGGAGAAGAGCCCTCGGCGTTGAGGTGAGAGGATTATGCCTATGGCGACATATCGGGTGAGGGTGGATGGACATGTCTATACGGTGGAGGTCATCGATCCCTTTGCGGATCCGGTGCAGGCTGTGGTAGAGGGAGAGGTGTTCGAGGTGGTGGTGGAGGCGCCGGCCGTAAGGCCCTCTGCGCCACAGCAGGTGTCGCCGACCGCGCCAGCGCCTGAGCCCGAGAGGGCTGAGGTGACGCGGGATGTGACGACACCGCCTGTGAGCACGGCGGGTGAGGCGGTGGAGCAGGTCCTGGCGCCCCTGCCGGGGACCATTGTCGCCATCAAGGTTGAGGTGGGGCAACAGGTATCCCATGGACAGGAGTTGTGTGTCCTGGAGGCCATGAAGATGAACAATCCCATCCGGGCCACGCGGGCCGGTGTGGTGAAGGAGATCCTGGTCGACGTGGGGGATCGGGTCCAGCACGGCACACCGTTGATGGTCATCGCCGGAGGGTAGGGCCGTGGAGATGCTACAGTCCCTGGGATCGGCATCCCCTCTTGTCCGGGAGCTTGAGGACAAGATGCGAGACCTGGACTGGACGCTGGCGCATTTTGCCTTCGTAGCCAACGTCACCGCACATGCCTCAGCGTGCGATGTGGTCCATTCACCAAGGATGTCTGTGGTGAGCTGTCACTGTTCGGATCGACCGGTCCTGGCTTTCATTGGGGACGCGGCGAATCTCCTGGCGGACTACACGGCCTTCCTGGCCGAGCCTGGCAGCGAAGTGGATGTCCTGGTCAGTGAGGAGCAGCACGCCGTGGTCGCCGAGGCGTTCGACGTGCGGTCTGAGGCCGTGAAGCTGCAGATGCTTTTCGAGGGGCGGGCTGAGGAGCTGGTCTCACCCCAGGCCGAGAGGTTGGACGCGCGGGATCTGCGTGCGATGCATGCCCTGGCGGAACGTTCGGGCTATGAGGTGCAGGCGTTCGAGGACGACCTGCTGGCCCAGGGGCCGGCCTTTGGCATCTGGGAGGGGCGGAAGCTGATATCGATGGCGACGACCTTGTTGACCCTGCCGGGGGCTGCCCAGATCGGGAATGTGGTCACCCTTCCCGAGCGGCGGCGCCAGGGGTACGCCACACAAGCGGTGTCGGCGTTAGTGCGGGCTCATCTGGCTGAGGAGCGTCCGGTGTTTGTCATCGTGGACCGGCAGAACAGAGCAGCGATCCGTCTCTTCGATCGATTGGGCTTTGGGACGGTGCGACGGGTCTACGCGTTGCGCTGCCGGCTCGAACGTGAAGTGGCGGATTTCAGCGTGAGACAGGAGTAGTTCTGTGGACAATGTCGCTCTGGGCGATCTCTTTGAAGGGCTCATCGTATTTCTCCACAGTTGGCCCAGCCTGGTGATGATCGGTGTCGGGGGGCTACTGCTCTATCTGGCCATTGTGAAGGAATACGAGCCCGTCCTGCTCCTGCCCATTGGTATGGGGTGCATCATTGGCAATCTGCCGCTTTCTGCGATGACTGATCCCACGGAGCCGGGAATGTTGGCGGTGCTCAAGCGGGCCGGTGTGGACAATGAGCTCTTTCCGCTGTTGATCTTCGTGGGCGTGGGGGCCATGATGGATTTCCGGCCACTCCTGGCGCAACCGCTGTTTGCCCTGATGGGGGCGGCGGGACAGTTCGGGATCTTTGGTACCCTCATGCTGGCGGTTCTGTTGGGCTTCCCGATGAATGAGGCGGCGAGTATCGGGATCATTGGGGCCATTGATGGCCCGACCAGTATCTATGTTGCCAACCAATTGGCCCCTCACATGTTAGGGGTGATTTCGGTTGTGGCCTATTCCTACATGAGCCTGGTCCCCATTATTCAGCCGCCCATCATGCGGTTGCTGACTACCCGCCGTGAGCGGCTCACGCGCATGCCCTATGCCCCCCGGCCCGTGTCCAGGCTGGCCCTGATCCTCTTTCCCGTGGTGGTCACGATCGCCGTGGGGGTCCTGGTACCCAAGGCAGCGCCACTGATTGCCTCGCTGATGATCGGCAATCTGCTGAAGGAATCGGGGGTCGTTTCGCGTCTGACGCACGCGGCTGAGAATGAGATCATCAACATCGCCACGCTCTTCCTGGGTCTTGTCATTGGCAGCACGATGACGGCGGAGGCGTTCCTGCGCTGGGAGACTTTGAAGATCCTGGTGTTGGGGTTGCTCGCATTTGCCCTGGACACGGCGGCAGGACTGCTCTTCGGTAAGGTGTTGTATGTTCTTTCGGGCAGGCACATCAACCCGCTGGTGGGGGCGGCTGGGATCAGCGCGTTCCCCATGGCCGGTCGGCTGGCCCAACGGGTTGCACAGGAGGATGACTTCTCCAATTTCGTCTTGATGCATGCCATGGGGGCCAACACTGCGGGGCAATTGGGGTCGGTGATCGCGGGCGGAGTGTTGCTTACGCTTGTCCTGCCCCTTGTGGGCTCGTGAGCTTTAGGCAGGGGCGCAGATCGCGCCCCTGCTTCGTTTATGGGGATGGTTACAAGTGAGCGCCCTGGATAGCGGGGCCGAGGGCTTTGTCAAGGAGGTGACATGGGCAACGGATGGGTCGTTGTAGATGTCGATCGTTGTAAGGGGTGTGGATTGTGCACCCATGTGTGTCCGGTTGGCATCCTGACGCTCTCTGAGGATGCCTTCAATGCGCGGGGCTATCATCCAGTGGTCGTGACAGACCCGTCACAGTGCACAGGCTGCGCCGCGTGTGCGACAATCTGCCCCGACATCGTCTTTACGGTCTATCGTCGGGCGCGGCGGTCTCGGCGGAGTGCCGCCCGGGCCGTCCCCGCGAGTGTTTAGGCTGAGGGAGATGGCATCATGGTGAAACAACTGCTCAAAGGGAACGTCGCATTTGCGGAGGCGGCAATCCGCAACGGGCTGGAGGCCTACTTCGGCTACCCCATCACGCCGCAGAGTGAGGCCCTGGAGCATTTCTCCAGGCGGATGATCGAGGAGGGGCGGGTGTTCCTGCAGGCCGAGAGCGAGGTGGCGGCGATCAACATGGTCTATGGGGCGGCCTGCGCGGGCGCCCGTGTGATGACCTCCACCTCGGGGCCAGGGCTCTCGCTGATGGCGGAGGGGCTGTCCTACATCGCCGGCTCCGAGGTCCCTGTGGTGGTCGTCAACATGATGAGGGGAGGGCCGGGATTGGGCAACATTCAGCCCTCCCAGGCCGACTATTTCTTCATGACCAAGACGGCCGGGCACGGCGATTTCCATCCCCTGGTGCTGGCGCCCTCCACGGTGCAGGAGCTGATCGATATGGTGGGGCTGGCGTTCGAGCTGGCGGAGCGCTATCGCACGCTGGTGATCGTGGCCGGCGATGGGAGCATTGGGCAGATGATGGAGTCGGCAGAGCTGCCACCCATGCGCCCCCCGCGCTCCGAATGGCCCTCCTGGGCCGTGAGCGGGGCCAGGGATAGGCCGCCCAACGTCCTGACCTCGCTGTATCTTGGAGCCGAGAACCTGGAAGCCCTCAATCTACGATTGCAGGCTAAGCTGCAGGAGATCAAACGTCGGGAGGCGCGCTTCCGTGAGTTTGAGACCCAGGACGCGGAGATGCTTCTGGTGGCCTATGGCACGGCGGGGCGCATCTGCCTCTCGGTGCTGCGTGAGGCCCGCAAGAAGGGGCTCAGGGTTGGGTTGTTCCGACCGCAGACCCTCTGGCCGTTCCCTGAGGCGCGTCTTGCGGCTCTGGCCGAGCGGGTGCTCGGCATCCTGGTGGTGGAGATGAGCGCGGGTCAGATGTTGGAGGATGTGCAGCGCGTGGTCGGGGCACGTGCGCCAGTGGGCTTCCACGGTCGTATGGGGGGTGTCATCCCGATGGTGGATGAGATCCTCGAGGATCTGTACGCTCTGGCGCACAGTGTGGGATGCGCATCCGCTGCACATGCCTGAGGAGGTCAGTCCATGGTAGAGTCCGTTACTGAACGAACAGGCGAGGTGCCTGAGGACATGGAGTTGGTCTACGCTTTCCCACGGTCGATGGCGCGCGTGAGTACCCACTACTGCCCGGGGTGCGTGCACGGCATTGTCCACCGGCTGGTGGGGGAGGTGATCGATGAGCTTGGTATCCGGGATCGGACGATAGGCGTGGCACCGGTGGGATGTGCCGTGCTGGCGTACAATTACTTCGATGTGGATTTCGTCGAGGCGGCGCATGGGCGGGCCCCGGCGATGGCCACCGGCATCAAACGGGTTCATCCTGATAGTATCGTCTTTACCTATCAGGGTGACGGGGATCTGGCTGCCATCGGGACGGCGGAGATCATCCATGCGGCCAATCGTGGGGAGTTGATCACCACGGTTTTCATCAACAACGGGATCTACGGGATGACTGGCGGGCAGATGGCGCCGACGACGCTGCCGGGGATGGTCACCACCTCGACGCCAACCGGTCGCGATTGTCGCGTCGCAGGACATCCGGTGAGGATGTCGGAGATCCTGGCTCAGACCGAGGGGGCGGCGTATATCACACGTCAGATGGCCCTCGATGTCGTCAGCATCCATCGGACCAAGCGCGCCATCAAGCGCGCGTTCCTGACGCAGATGCACGGCCTGGGCTTCTCGTGCGTCGAGGTGCTCTCGACCTGCCCTACGAACTGGCACATGGATCCGTGGGCCGCCATGCAGTGGGCCAAGGAGAACATGGCAAGCTACTTCCCGGTGCAGACGTTCAAGATGACCGAAGCGGTCGAAGCGCTCAAGGTGTAAGGAGGCTCCAGGATGCGGCACGAGGAGATCGTATTCGCGGGTTTCGGTGGGCAGGGCGTCCTGTTTGCAGGCCAGCTCCTTGCCTATGCAGGCATTGCCGAAGGGCTGTACGTCACCTGGATCCCCTCCTATGGGCCGGAGATGCGGGGTGGTACCGCCAATTGCACGGTCATCCTCTCCGAGGAGGAGATCGGAGCCCCTGTCGTCCGTCATCCATCGGTCGCCGTGGTGATGAACGGGCCCTCGATGGATAAGTACGAGCCTCTGGTCAAGCCCGGGGGGCTGCTGTTGGTCAACCGCTCACTGGTGCCCCGTCAGTGTGCGCGTGAGGACATCCGTGCCCTCTATCTGGATGCCAGCGACATCGCAACGGAGCTGGGAAACGTGCGCATGGCCAACATGGTGCTGCTGGGAGCCTTGGTGGCGGTCACCGGCATCGTCTCCTTGGAGACCCTGGAGGCCCAACTCGAGGAGCATCTCTCGGCACGACAGCGCAAGTGGTTGGAACCCAATAAGCTGGCCCTGGCGCGGGGTGCCGAGCTGGTAAGCGTTGCTCCGGCGCCCGAGGGATGAGTGCGTCGAATCCGTTGGCTGGCTGCGGCTAGCCTGGCCGGGCCTGGTCTGCCTCGCTTTCTGAGGGGGTGGCTTTGGCTTCATTGGGGAGGCGAAGGACCGCCAGGCCCGCCAATGCCATGGTGATCCCGCCTGCATAGAGTGGGGCGCGTCGGTCGAGCGTGTCACTGACCCAGCCCCCCAGGGCCGGTCCAACGGTCCCCGAGAGCGCCACGGCCATGGCGTCCAGCCCAAAGGCTGTGCCGGCTTTGCCGGTGGGTGCCATGCGTCCGACGTAGGCGCTGATCACGGCCAGGGTCCCCCCGATACCGACCCCCAGCATGCTCTGCGCCAGCAGTAGAAACCCATAGGTGGGGGCCAGGGCCTGCCCTATCATGGCCAGGGCAGCGACGAAGGCGCATCCCATCAGGGTGTTGCGGGCGTTGCCACGGTCGGCCCGACGCCCGAAGAAAGGGGCTGCGATGGCGCTGCTGACACCCGATACCGTGGTCAACAGCCCTGAGGCCGAACCCAGGAAGGTGGTGCCAGGCATGAGTTCCTGTACGATCAACGGCATGGTGGGGGAGCTCATGCGCAGTCCGACGCGTAGGGCGAACCGTAGCCCCAGTACAAGCCCCAGGAGTGACCCGGTGAGGATCATCCTCAGATCCCTGTGCATCCGCTGCCAGATGGTGCCCTCCATGGCGCCAGGGGCGGGGACGAAGTCCTCCTTGACTCCTACCAGGATCAAAGTCCCGGCGACCAGCAGATAGACTGAGGTGAGCCAGAAGGTGGCGCGGTAGCCCAGGGTATCGGCCACCAACCCGCCGGTGATAGGCCCGAAGGCTTGCCCCAGGAAAATGGCAAGTTGGAGCCGGCCCAGCGTTGCCCCCAGGTGCTCGCGCGGAGTGTTGCTGGCGACCAACGCGGTGGCGGCAGTCACGGTGCCGGTCAGGGCACCCTGGATGAGGCGCAGCAGCGCGAATTGCTCCACCGACTGGGCTGCCCCCTGGAGGCCGATGATGACTGCCCCCCCGAACATGGCACGGATGACCATGACCTTGCGCCCGTAACGGTCGCCCAGGGAGCCCCAAATGGGCCCCATGATCCCCATGGTGAGTGAAGAGGCGGCGATCAC
>CAYLRT010000018.1:9475-40517 GCA_964385885.1 uncultured Anaerolineales bacterium
CAGGGCCAGGGTCGCCTCGGAGGGCGTGGGTGGGATCCAGTAGAGGCTCAGGTGGAGGGTGTCCCCGGCTTTGTACCGCCTGAGGGGGATGTCCGCGCCGATCAGGCCAAAGGGGCTTTCAAGACGGATGGTGGGTATCAGGCCCAGAACGATCTCGGGCAGGGCGTTGGCTCGATCTTCCGTCCGTGCGTAGAAGGTGAGGGTATTGGGCCCCGTCACGAGGGTCTGGGACATCACCGCTCGGGCTGCCAGCCATCGTGGCACGGCTTTGGCAGGGTCGGCCTGCAGGGACTCCGGCGTCGTAACCAGCCATACTCCCTCGGCCTGCTCCCACAGCGGCCCCAGACGGCTCGCCACCGTTGCTGGATCGTCCCAGTCGGCGGCATACGGGAGATCGACCCGTGGTCCATCGTAGTGAGCGACAAAGACCGGCCAATCCCGGTCGACATAGAGGAGGACCGCCTCATCGGGGCGGCGGTGGGCCTTCAAGACCCGGCTGATGGTGAGGAAGTCGTCGGTGCGCATGCGGCCGGGGTAGTAAGTCGCCAGCCCTCCCAGCGACGCCGCCAGCGCTAGGCCGCTCAGGCTCAGGCCGATCAGCCTGGCGGGGCCGCGGTATGGACCTGTACCCCGAGCGCGGGATAGCGCCGCGATGCCCCACGCCAGGAGGGTGAGATAGGAACCCGCCAGCGGTAGCAGGTAACGAGGGGCCAGGGGGCGCGAGATATAGAACTGCACCATGGGCAACGAGATGATGGCCACCACCAGGGGCGAGATGAGAAGCCCCGCTGTGAGGGTCAGAAGGGCGGCGCGTCTCGCTGGACTGTGGCTCTGCCGCGCCAGAGCCACGACGCCGGTGAGAAGGCCGAGGCCCACGCCTGATACCAGGGGCAGCCAGCGACCAATCTCCACCGGCGTCCCTACCGCCAACACAGTGAGGTAGAGTTGCATGAAGAATCCCAGTGTGAAGGGCTGGTCGCTGCTCCAGCTATGCATGCGCGGCAGGGCGAACAGCAACCAGGGCAGGAACGCCAGGAGGATTGCGGCCTGGGTCCCTATCCAGGTCCACCACCAGCGACGTCGGTGCATCTGGAGCGCCATGGCCAGGAAGCCGAGGTTGGTGATGATGAGGACCAGTCCAGCCAGATAGAGCGAGTAGAGCCCGGCCAATGTGGTGAGAACGTAGAGCGCCGCCACACGCCATGCGGAGGTCCGGCGCCGGGCATCGTGTGGGTGAGTGAGGTCACGCCATAGCCGGAGGGCGGCGGTGAGGGAGGCCGTGGTGCACAGCATCGCCAGGGCATACATGCGGATCTCCTGGGCCCACCAGATGGCGAAGCGGGAAAGGGCCAGGAAGAGCATGGCCAGAAGGCCGACCCGCCGACCACCACACAGCCGGCCAAGATGGTAGATTACAGGCACCGTGAGGGTGCTGAAGAGGACCGAGAGATACCGCAGGGTGAATTCACCCTCACCCACCAGGCGGCGCCAGCCGTGGAGCAGGATGTAGTAGAGAGGTGGGTGTACGTCCCCCGCCGTCCAACGGATTCCCTCCAGGAGGGGCATGCGGCTGAGCCAGACGCCAATGCCCTCGTCCCACCAGATGTTATGGGCTTGCAGCCCCCACACGCGCAGCGCGTAAGCCAGGAGCACCAACACCAGGGGGATCGCCGCTCTCTTGGTCCGGCGCAGGAATACGGTTCTAAGTGTCACGTGGCGGATCCGGTCATTCTAAGGTGGGCTTCAGTATCTCTGGAACATCGCGGACGTCAAGGTGTGAGGGGGATGCTCACCTACGGACGGTCTGCCGGGCACGGGGGTCGTCGCTGCCGGGGCGGCTCTGGCAAAGCGTCCCTGGTGCTGGTGACGGTTATCTGTGGCCTGTTGCCATCTATGGCGGCCTTCGTAGAATGGGGGAAGGCTCCAGGTTTACGGTGTATCTTCCTTATTGTAAGGAAGAAGGGGGTGTGCATTGAAGGGATTGGCACACTTCGCCTCTGCCCTGGCGCTGGCGACATGCTTCCCCTCCGTGGTTGCCCACGCGGAGGCGGGGTCCCTGTGGCCTGTCCTCGCCGGCGTTGGTGCGCTGCTGCCGGATCTGTTGGACTTCCGGTTCGTGCGTTACTGGGTGCACTACGACGCCGAGCTTGACCTGGGCCCGGTCACGGATCGGCCTTCGGCCTGCCGGGCGGCGGATAGGCTGGCGGGGCGTCTGGCTGGCGTGCTCTCCGAGGCGGCTGCGCTGCAGCAACGACGGCATGTCCGTCTGCATACTCTGCAGATGGGACCCGACCGGTGGCGTCGTTATCAGGTCGTCTTTGACCGTGGGCGCGGCAGGCTGCGGGTGAGCATGGGGCCGGTGGTGACCAGCGGTCAGGAGTCGGTGACCGACACGGGGTTCGTCCCTCCGGTCGTGGCTGAGCGTCCCTTGCCTGTGTCGGTTGTCTGCCCCTACGACGAGCGCTATCAGGTTGATATCCTCAGCGGCCCCAGCCTGCTGGTGGTTCCAGAGGCCCGGCACCTCAGGCTCGAGTTCCTCCCCTGGCACCATGGATGGACCCACAGCCTGTTTATGGCCCTGGTAGTTGGGCTGGGTGTGGCGATGTTGGGCATGGTGCTTCCGAGCGTGGCGCATGGTCTCGAGATTGGAGGATTGGTGGCCCTGGGATACGGGGTCCACGTGTTGGAGGATCAACTGGGCCACATGGGCTGCAGTCTGTGGTGGCCTATCACGCGTCAGCGGGTGCCGGGGCTGCGCTGGCTGCACGCGAGCGATGGCCTGCCCAACTTCGGCGTGGTGTGGAGCGCCCTGAGCCTGATTCTCTACAACCTCGATCGACTGGGACCCCATCTCCTGGCGGGGCGCCAGGGGGCCTTGTGGGCCCTGGGAGTAGGGCTTTGGCTGTGGGTGCTCCTGGGCCTGCGCGCCCTCCTGAGGCGGGGAGCAGGGGACATCTCCATGCGTGGAGGGGCGCTGGAGCGTCAGGTGGAAGCTCGGGGCCCCGAGTGATTGTACGGCCCCTGTGGTATAATGGTGCAGTGTGGGTAGACGATGTGGCGATCGTAGACGACGCGGGCCGGTGGGCGGGATGGTGGCGGCCTGCGTATTGTGGCTTACGGGCTGTGCTTTAGTCCTGACCCCTGTGCCTACGGCGACGCCCCCTTCCTCTGGGCCTGGGGAGACCTTTCGTCTGGAGACCCCCACGATCGCTCCTGAGATCTACCTGACGCCAGTGCCTCCCACGCCTACGTTTACGCCTTCCCCCACTCCCACTCCCGTTATTCACGTTGTGGAGGAGGGGGATACGCTTTTCGGCATCGCGCTGGAGTATGGGGTATCGATCGATGCTCTGGTGCACGCCAATGGCCTGGATGCCGAGGACTTTCTGCGGATTGGACAGGCGATCATCATTCCCCTTGACGAAGGGGAGGTGGAGCGCGGGAGCCTTCAGGCTCCGGTGGACCGCATGATCCTGCCGACGCCGACCGCGTTGCCGCTCGAGGTGGGGCCGGTGCAGGTGTATAAATCGCCATCGGGAGGGTTGGTATGTCTGGGTGAGATATCCAATGGGAGCGGGGCGGCGGTGACAAATCTCCAGGTGGAGGTGACGCTGGTGGGTTCGAACGAGACACCGTTGATGACCGTCCGGACCTGGGCAGCGTCTGACTATCTGTCCCCTGGAGGGCATGCCCCCTTTGCCGTGCGCCTCCTCGAGGCGCCGCAGGGGGTCGCCGGGGCACGGGCGCGTCTGGTGCGTGCCGAGGCGGTTGGCGCCATCACCGCTGGATTCGTGCCGCTGGAGGCCGGCGATGTGGTTGGTAAGATGGCCGGCCCCCAATACCACGTTGCAGGCTGGGTGCGCAACGTGGGCTCTCAGCCTGTGACAAGGGTCTCGATTGTGGTGACGCTCTACGATGAAGGGGGGGCGGTCATTGGTTTCCGGCAGGTGACATGGTCGGAGGATCGGGTGCTTGCCCCCGGTGACCAGGAGGTGTTCGAGCTCACCGTGACACCGATGGGGGCCCGTGTGCCTCAGGCATTCACCTGGAACGCCTGGGGGGTCGCGCAGTGAGTGACTCGTTGCTGCGGAGGGCCAGGGTGTGAATCGCGGCCAATCTCGAACGGGTGATTGCATTGACGGCTAAGGGGGGCATGGTATACTATTGTTTCGCTCGTTTCCTGTTCTTGATTCCACTCACAGTATCAGGGCGGAAGTCCGACGTGAGGCAATTGTGGGCGTCGGGCGTCAAAAGAGGGATCGAAGAGCATCCCAGGAGGGGAAGATAAAAGAATGGCTGTCGTAGACCTTGGTGTGAAATCTTACGCGCGTATTTCCAGCGCCCTGCCGTTGCCAGGGCTGGTCGAGGTGCAGTTGAACTCCTACCATTGGCTCAAGGAGCAGGGGCTGTATCAGCTCTTCGATGAGATTTCCCCTATTGACAGTTTCAACGGCGTGTTGAGTCTCTATCTGCCTGGCAGCAAGGCAGAGGAGGCCGGCTTCGAACTGGGGTATCGTTTTGGGGAACCTAAGCATTCGCAAGAGGAATGCCTGGAGCGAGACCTGACGTACTCGGTGCCGCTCTACGTGGACGTAGCGCTTGTCAACCGGGAGACCGATCAGATCATCCGCCAGGAGATCTTCCTGGGCGATCTGCCGTTGATGACGGAGAACGCGACGTTCATCATCAATGGGACCGAGCGCGTGGTTGTGAGCCAACTCATCCGGTCACCGGGCGTCTACTTTGGGGTGGATGACAGTGGCTCACGCCGTCTGGCTAACGCCAAGCTGATCCCGGACCGTGGCGCGTGGATGGAGTTCGAGACGCGCAAGTCCGGATATTTGACGCTGCGCTTCAACCGTAAGCGCATCGTGCCTGTGACCATTTTCCTGCGGGCGCTGGCGGCCCTCGACGATCCTATCCACAGCGATGTCCTGGTGGAGGGGACTGACGAGGAGCTGCTGAAGCTCTTCCAGGAGGCGGACAATGATCCGGATCATCCCTGGATCCAGGACACGATCCGCCAGGAGCCGCACTGGGAGCCCAAGTCGGGCCGTACAATCGCGCAGGAGGCCCTGATTGAATTCTACCGGCGCATGAGGCCGGGTGATCCGCCGACCCTGGAGAATGCTGAGGAGTATCTGAAGTCTCAGTTGTTCGATCCACAGCGTTACAACCTGCAGCGGGTGGGTCGCTACAAGCTCAATCAGCGCATGCAGCTTGATGTCCCGGAGGATGTCCTGGTGATCACGAAGCGCGACTTCGTGGCCCTGGTACGGCGGCTCATTCACATTAATAACGGCGTCGCAGGCCCCGATGACATGGATCACCTGGGAAATCGACGTGTCAAGACGGTAGGCGAGTTGGTGCAGGCCAAGATCCGCGTCGGGTTGGTGCGGATGGAACGCGTCGTCCGTGAGCGGATGAGCATCCGGGATGAGTCGCCCAGCCCCACGGGGTTGGTCAATATCCGTCCTGTAGTGGCGGCGATCCGTGAGTTCTTCGGTTCCAGCCAGCTCTCGCAGTTCATGGAGCAGACGAACCCGCTTTCGAGCCTGACGCACAAGCGCACCCTGTCGGCCCTGGGCCCGGGGGGTCTGCGTCGGGAGCGGGCGGGCTTTGATGTGCGCGATGTCCATCACAGCCACTACGGGCGGATCTGCCCGATCGAGACCCCAGAGGGGCCCAACATTGGGTTGATCGGGCGCCTCGCCACCTATGCGCGGGTGAACGATCTGGGGTTCATCGAGACCCCCTATCGGCGGGTGATCCGGACGGTGCCCAATACGGTGGAGAGCCTGGTCGGCGAGGTGTTGCGCGAGGACGTCAGGGACCCCCGCACTGGCGAGGTGGTCGCGACGGCGGGGACGGAGATCACGCAGGAGCTGGCGGAGCGGATCACGGCGCTGCCGTTGGATGACGCCATTCTTGTGGTGCCGCACGTCACCGATGAGATCATCTACCTGTCGGCGGACCGCGAGGAACCCTATGTGATCGCGCAGGCCAACGCCGCACTGGACGAGAAGGGGCGTTTCATCAGTGATCGCGTCGCCGCCCGACGGGGCGATGGGTTCGTCTTTGCCCCACCTGAGCGGGTGGACTTCATCGACGTGGCCCCCATTCAAGTCGTGGGCGTTTCGGCGGCCCTGATCCCCTTCCTGGAGCACGATGATGCCAACCGTGCCCTGATGGGATCCAACATGCAGCGCCAGGGCGTGCCGCTCATTCAGCCGGAGGCCCCGCTGGTGGGGACGGGCATCGAGGAGGACGCAGCTCTCAACTCTGGTATGGTGGTGGTGGCACGCAAGGCTGGCACCGTCATCAGCGTGACGGGGGACCGCATTGTGGTCCTGGAGGACGATGGTGAACCCGTTACCTACCGGCTGACCAAGTACGCGCGATCCAATCAGAATACCTGTGTGGATCAGCGACCGACGGTCGTCAAAGGGCAGTACGTGCAGGCTGGTGACATCCTGGCGGATAGCTCCTCGACCGATGGGGGACGCCTGGCGTTGGGACAGAACGTACTGGTCGCTTTCATGTCATGGGAGGGTGGTAACTTCGAAGATGCCATCCTGCTCAGTGAGGAGCTTGTGCGCCAGGACAAATTCACCTCGGTGCACATCGAGAAGTACGAATTGACGGCGCGGGACACCAAACTGGGTCCCGAGGAGGTCACACGCGAGATCCCTAACGTCTCTGAGGATGCCCTTCGGGACCTGGATGAATATGGTATCGTGCGCGTGGGCGCCGAGGTGGGGCCGCTCGATATCCTGGTGGGCAAGATCACGCCCAAAGGTGAGAAGGAGCTGACGCCTGAGGAGAAGCTCCTACGGGCGATCTTCGGTGAGAAGCTCCGTGACGTGAAGGATAGCAGCCTCAGGATGCCACATGGTGCGCACGGTAAAGTCGTGGATGTCAAAGTGTTCGACCGCGAGGAGTACCGTGACCTGCCGGCGGGGGTGGAGAAAGTGGTCCGTGTCTATGTGGCCCAGCGGCGTAAGATCACCGAGGGTGACAAAATGGCGGGCCGACACGGGAACAAAGGCGTGATCTCCAAGATCCTCCCAGTGGCGGATATGCCCTATCTGCCCAACGGCAAGCCGGTGGACATCATCCTGAATCCGCTGGGCGTGCCTGGCCGTATGAACATCGGGCAGGTCCTGGAGACTCATCTCGGATGGGCTGCTGATCGGTTGGGCTTCGCCGCGATCAGCCCGGTCTTCGACGGCGCGGATGAGGATGAGATCGCTGCTGAGCTGGCGCGTGCCTGGCTCATGGATCGGGCCTGGGATGAGGCCCTGGAGCGGGCGTGGAGCTGGCTCAAGGCTCAGGACTATCCCCTGGAGACCCTGCTCGACGACGAAGAGGCGCGGTTGGTCTATATCGCTTCCTGGCTGGCGCCGCGGGGATATGATGTGAGGCGACTACGCGATGACTATGTCTATGCCCGCCGGTCGGTGCTCCGGGAGTGGCTGCGTGAGGCGGGATATGCCCCGGACGAGTTCCTCTCCTTTGAGGATGATACGCGGTCGCCGTCGGAGCGAAGTGAGGCGGACCGCAAGGCCCAGGCTGTCTGTCTGCGCTTCTGGATGGAGGCCCATGGCGAGGATGTGAGCGAGTTGTCGGACGAAGAGGTGGTGCTGGAGGCTACACGTTACAGCCAGGAGCACGATGATCCGCTGCCTACGTTGGGTAAGATGGTGCTTTACGACGGGCGCACTGGCGAGCCATTCGACCAGCCGATCACCGTGGGGACTATCTACATGCTCAAGCTTGCCCACCTGGTTGAGGATAAGGTGCATACCCGCTCTACGGGGCCCTACTCTCTCGTCACGCAGCAGCCCCTGGGTGGAAAGGCCCAGTTCGGTGGTCAGCGCTTCGGAGAGATGGAGGTGTGGGCGCTGGAAGCCTACGGCGCGGCGTACACGCTTCAGGAGATGTTGACCATCAAGTCGGATGACGTTCAGGGACGTGTCAAGGCGTATGAGGCGATCGTCAAGGGGCTGCCTATCGAGGAGCCGGGCATCCCGGCCTCGTTCAAGGTCCTGGTCAAGGAGTTGCAGAGCCTTGCCCTGGCCGTGGAGGCAGTGACCGACTCCGGTGAGGTCCTGCGCTTTGCGCGCGACGAGCGGCGGGCTCAGTTGCCGAAGCTGGGTATGGGCTTGCTGGGGCTTACCCCACGGCCGTAATGGTTGACCTCTTTGGGGTTTGTGGTACAATCTGTCTTCGCAAAGGGATGGTACAGTGAAGCTCTCGACTGCGAGAGTGGACGTTATGGAGCTGACGTTGAGGAGGCCATCGCGAGTGTTAGATGGCCTTCTTCAGTGCGAAACAGTGGGTGAGATAGGTGATGGTGCCTGTCTGACGATGAGGTTGGGCTTAGGAGGAAACAGTGCCGACGATCAATCAATTGGTGCGGAAAGGACGTAAGCCAAAGGAGCGGAAGCCGAAGTCCCCAGCGTTGGGATATAACATCAACACGCTGAAGGGGGCGCGCCGCGTCCGCGCAAAGAAGGGAAACCCGCAGAAGCGTGGGGTCTGTACCATTGTGCGTACGACAACGCCAAAGAAGCCGAACTCCGCACTGCGGAAGATCGCGCGCGTGAGGCTGTCCAATCGGATTGAGGTGACGGCTTATATTCCGGGCGAGGGGCACAACCTGCAGGAGCACTCGGTGGTGCTTGTACGGGGTGGCCGTGTCAAGGATCTGCCTGGTGTGCGGTATCACATCGTGCGTGGGGCATTGGATGCTACGGGCGTTGAGGGCCGCAAGCAGCAGCGTTCCAAGTACGGCACCAAGGCCGGTGGGTAACTTTGATAGAGGTAGAGTGAGTTATTATGCCAAGACGAAATCGCCCGCCTAGACGAGTTGTTGAGCCCGATCCGCGCTATAACAGCGTGGCTGTGCAGAAATTCATTAACCGCATGATGCGCGGGGGCAAGAAGAGCATCTCTCAGCGTATCATGTATGAGGCGATGGACATTGTGGAGGCGCGAACCAACAGGCCAGCGCTGGAGGTGTTTGAGCAGGCGTTGCGTAATGTGATGCCGCCTGTTGAGGTGAAGCCACGACGTGTGGGTGGCGCCACCTATCAGATTCCGGTGGAGGTGCCGGAGCATCGACAGTTGTCCTTGGCTATCCGTTGGATCCTGTTGGCGGCACAGAGCCGATCTGGTCGAGGGATGCCTGCGAAGTTGGCGGCTGAGCTGATGGATGCGGCTAACGGGGCGGGTGCTGCTGTGAGACGCCGTGAGGAAACGCTGAGGATGGCGGAGGCCAATCGCGCGTTCGCGCACTTGAGGTGGTGATCGCCAGGTGGCCTTCCTGTCCGGATGACGGACAGGTTTCAGGGGCTGTCGCTCTATATCGCGGATCGTTGGCATAGAGGGTATAAGCGATGGCCGAAGCACATTTACTTGAGAATATACGCAACATTGGGATCATTGCCCACATTGATGCGGGCAAGACCACAACGACGGAGCGCATCCTCTTTTATACGGGGCGTACGCATCGGTTGGGTAACGTTGACGAAGGAACGACCGTCACCGACTGGATGGCCCAGGAGAGAGAGCGCGGGATCACGATCACGTCGGCGGCGGTGACGTGTTTCTGGCGTGGGCATCAGATTAACATCGTTGACACGCCTGGGCACATCGATTTCACGGCCGAGGTCCAGCGAAGCCTTCGTGTGTTGGATGGGGGCGTGGTCATCTTCGATGGTACCGCCGGGGTGGAGCCTCAGTCCGAGACGGTGTGGCGGCAGGCCCAGGAGTTTGGGGTGCCGTTGATCGCTTTCGTCAACAAGATGGACAAACTGGGGGCGAACTTCGCCTACGCAGTGGGGACCATCCGAGACCGGTTGCAGGCCAACGCAGTGCCAGTGCAGTGGCCCATTGGGGCTGAGGCGGACTTCCAGGGTGTAGTTGATCTCCTGGAGTGGCATGCGCTGATCTGGGAGGATGAGCTGGGGCGGACCTTCGAGGTAGTCCCCGTGCCGCCGGAGGTCGAGGGCGAGGCCCTCGAGGCAAGGGAGGCGATGCTGGAAGCGATCGTCGAAACCGATGACGCGCTGATGGAACGTTACCTTGAGGGAGAGGAAATCGCAGTCGAGGCGCTGCGGGAGGCTCTGCGCAAGGCGACGATCGCCGGGTTACTTCAGCCAGTATTGTGTGGCTCGTCCCTGCGGAACAAGGGGATTCAGCCCTTGTTGGATGCGGTTGTGTGGTATCTTCCATCGCCTCTCGATATCCCGCCCGTTCAGGGATATAACCCTAAGACGGAGCGGGTGGAGGAGCGGCCGGCGGATCCCGATGCACCTCTGGCGGCTCTGGTCTTCAAGATCGCCACGGATCCTTACGCGGGGCGCCTGGCCTACTTCCGCGTGTACTCCGGTACGGTTAAGCGGGGGTATGTCTACCTGAACCCGGCCAAACACGCGCGGGAACGGATCACCAAGCTGCTCCGCATGTTCGCGGATCATCGGGAGGAGATCGACGAGCTCCGCGCTGGGGACATCGGTGCCACGGTGGGGCTGAAGGCCACGGTAACCGGAGATACGCTGTCGGCGATGCATGCGCCGATCATTCTGGAATCCATCCGGTTCCCAGAGCCGGTGATCTCGGTGGCTATTGAGCCCAAGACGGTCGCTGATCAGGACAGACTGAACGAGGCCCTTGCCCGGCTGGCCGAAGAGGATCCAACCTTCCGCGTGAAGGTGGATGAGGCGACAGGGCAGACGATCCTCTGGGGGATGGGGGAGCTACACCTGGAGATCCTGATCGAGAGGATGCGACGGGAGTTCCGGGTGGAGGCCAACGTCGGCAAGCCCAGGGTTGCGTATAAGGAGACGGTGACGCGTACCGGTCGAGCCGAAGTTGTGTTTGACCGGATGCTGGCTGGAAAACCCCAGTATGCGCGGGTGGTGCTGGAAGTTGCCCCCGCTGCCGATGGGGAGTCATCTCGATTTGTCAATCTCTTGCGTCCGCAGGACCTGGCGGCTGAGTATGTAGAAGCTGTCAGAGCTGGGGCGCTTGAGTCGTTGGAGAATGGGTTTCTGGCCGGATACCCCATGGTTGGGGTGGAGATTCGCTTGGTGGATGCGGAGGCTGATGAGTCGATCTCCTCAGAGATCGCATTCAAGGCCGCGGCGGCCCAGGCGTTCAGGCAGGCTGTCGAAGCCGCGACACCGGTGTTACTGGAACCGATTATGGACGTGGAGGTGGTGGTACCTGAGGGATTCCTGGGCGAGGTGCTAGGCGACCTGAATGCCCGTGGGGCGGATATCAGAGCCATGGAACCTCGTGCAGGAGGGGCACAGGCGATACGAGCGTATGTTGCGCTGGCGAGGATGTTTGGATACGCCACTGACCTGCGCAGCTTGACGCAGGGACGGGGGACGTTCACAATGGAACTCCACCATTACGAACCGGTGGATTCCCGGCAGATGGAGGCTATCGTGTACGGCTATAGTGCGTGAGCACGTGGCCCACGGTTGCTGAGAAGTCAGGGGAGGCGAACCCTGGCGGGCTGTATGCTGATGGTGCGAGAAAAACACAGAACTAATCTGAGAACAGAAGTAAGGAGAGGCGAGCAATGGCTAAAGAGGTATTCGAGCGGACAAAGCCACATGTGAATGTTGGCACGATCGGTCACATCGATCATGGCAAGACCACGCTCACAGCAGCGATTACGAAGACGTTGTCCTTGAAGGGGATGGCAGAGTACAAGGGCTACGATGAGGTGGCAAAGGCAGATGCGAAGATGTTCCGCCGCGACGCTACCAAGATCTTGACAGTGGCCATCTCTCACGTGGAGTACGAGACGGAGAAGCGCCACTACGCGCACGTCGACTGCCCTGGGCACCGGGACTACATCAAGAACATGATCACGGGTGCTGCGCAGATGGACGGCGCGATCCTGGTGGTCTCTGCTGTGGACGGTCCGATGCCGCAGACGCGGGAGCACATTCTCCTGGCGCGGCAGGTTGAGGTTCCGGCGATCGTGGTCTTCCTGAACAAGGTTGACTTGATGGATGACCCCGAGCTCTTGGAGCTGGTGGAGTTGGAGATCCGCGAGCTGCTCAGCAGCTACAATTTCCCTGGGGACGAGACCCCCATCGTGCGCGGCTCGGCACTGAAGGCGTTGATGTGCGAGAGCACGGACCCCGATCATCCAGACTATGCCCCGATCTGGGAGCTGATGCGCGTGGTGGATGAGTACATCCCGACGCCACAGCGTGATGAGGATAAGCCGTTCCTCATGCCCATCGAGGATGTCTTCTCGATCAAGGGCCGTGGTACGGTGGTGACGGGCCGTGTGGAGCGCGGGAAGCTGCGCCCCAACACTGAGGTCGAGCTGGTGGGGCTGATGTACGAGCGACCCCGCAAGACCGTCGTTACCTCTATGGAGATGTTCCACAAGACGTTGGACGAGGTGCGTGCCGGTGACAACGCCGGGCTGCTGCTGCGCGGTGTTGGCAAGGACGAGGTCGCCCGTGGTGTGGTCGTGGCAGCCCCTGGTTCGATCCAGGCGCGTCGGAAGTTTGATGCCGAGGTCTACGTGCTGCGTAAGGATGAGGGCGGCCGTCACAAGCCGTTCTTCAGTGGGTACAAACCACAGTTCTATATCAACACGGTGGATGTCACGGGTACCGTCTACTTGCCAGAGGGTGTGGAGATGGTGATGCCGGGTGACAACACTCAGATGAGGGTGGAGCTGATAAGCCCTGTCGCTCTTGAAGAAGGACACCGCTTCGCGATCCGCGAGGGTGGCCTGACCGTGGGCGCTGGCGTCATCACCAAGATCATTGAGTGAGTCACACCTAATTCCTGAACCAGGTGGTCTATGGCTAAACAACGCATTCGCATTCGGTTGAAGGGGTACGATCATCGCATCGTGGATGAATCGGCACGTCGGATTGTCGAGGCGGCTGAGCGGAGCGGCGCCCGTGTGGCAGGTCCGATTCCTCTGCCGACGAAGATCGAACGATTCACTGTACGACGTTCTACCTTTATTGACAAGGACAGTCACGAGCACTTCGAGATCCGTACGCACAAGCGATTGATCGATATCCAGGATCCGGATTCGAAGACGATCGACACGTTGATGCGACTCAATATGCCAGCCGGCGTGGACATCGAGATAAAACTGTAAGCTGCTTGGCTTTAGCAGCGCGAAATCGAACGTAGCCGCCCCCCTGGTCATGGGCTCTGGAGTCTGTTTGGGCTGATGGCCAGGGGGATGGTGTGAGGCGAAAGGGATGATGCAGCGTGCTCTGCCTCTCCTGCGGCCTGGAGACAGGCATAGGATAATTTGCGGAGCCGTATTGACAGTCCCAAGGAGGCAATGGTGAAGGGTATTCTAGGAAGAAAAGTGGGGATGACCCAGATCCTACAAGAGGATGGCACGGTGGTGCCGGTGACCGTGATTGAGGCCGGCCCGTGCTATGTAACCCAGGTCCGCACGCCGGAACGGGATGGATACCGGGCGGTCCAGTTGGGCTACGAGCCGGCAAAGCCGAAACATCTGACCAAGGGCCAGATGGGGCATTTGGACAAAGGCGGCGTCCCGTACGTGCGTCACCTGCGCGAGGTGCGGATCCGAGCCGACGAGGCATATGAGGTCGGTCAGGAGATCCGGGTGGACATCTTCGAACCGGGCGAGCGTGTGGATGTCGTCGGGCGCTCCAAGGGCCGTGGGTTTGCCGGTGTGGTGAGGCGATGGCATTTCGCGGGTGGTCCCCGCACGCATGGTCAATCTGATCGCGAGCGGGCGCCTGGCTCCATCGGTGCGTGTGCCACACCGGGGAAGGTGTGGAAAGGTCAGAAGATGCCCGGCCATATGGGCAACAAACGAACCACGGTTCAGAACCTGGAAGTTGTATTGGTCGATGCGGAGCGTAACCTCCTGGCGGTACGGGGCTCCGTGCCTGGGCCGAAGGGCGGCTTGGTGCTGATCAAGAGCGGCCGCAAGCAGAAGGTTGCCAAGGGAGGTTAAGGATGCGAGTTCCCGTCGTGAATATGCAAGGAGAACAAGTTGGCGAGGTCGAGTTGCGGCCCGAGATCTTCGAGGTTCCGGTCAACGTGCCGTTGATGCATCAGGCCCTGGTGCGACAACTGGCCAACGCCCGACTGGGTACGCACAAGACGAAGACGCGCAGTGAGAACAATCGCTCGAAGTCCAAGTGGTACCGTCAGAAGGGGACCGGGCGTGCGCGACACGGAAGCCGGAATGCGCCGATTTTCGTGGGGGGCGGTGTGGCCCATGGACCGAAGCCGCGCAGCTATGAGAAGCGGATGCCCCGCAGGATGCGGCAGGCCGCGCTGCGCTCGGCGCTTTCGCTGAAGGCTTCTGAGCAGCAGGTGGTAGTGGTGGACGAGCTCAAGATGGCGGCTCCGAAGACCAAGGAGATGGTGCAGACCTTACAGCGGATCGCGCCCACCAATGGTAAGAAGCTGATCCTTTTGCCGGAGCGTAACGAGCCCGTCGAGCTCTCGGTCCGTAACCTGCCGACAGCCCGGACTCTGCGGGCACACTACCTGAATATCCGGGACCTTCTAAGCGCCGATACTGTGGTGCTGCCACTGGCCTCTTTGAAGGTGATCGAGGGGTTGCTTGGCGCAGCGGAGGTCGAAGGTAAGGAGCAGGCTTGATGGATATCTACGACATTATCGTGCGACCGTTGGAGACCGAGAAATCCTACCTCATGCGTGAGAAGGGGAAGTACGCCTTTGTGGTCAACGGCAAGGCGAACAAGCTCCAGGTTAAGCGGGCGGTTGAGGAGGTCTATGGCGTCCATGTGACCCGCGTCAATGTGATGGTGATGCCGGGGAAGGTCACCCGTCTACGAGGACGGCGTCAGAACGTGCGTCGCCCGCCGTGGAAGAAGGCTGTTGTGACTCTTGCACCAGGCGAGCGGATCGAGGCGTTGGAGGCATAACATGGCACTGAAGAAATTTAAGCCGACATCCCCGGGTCGTCGTTGGATGAGCGGGTATACATTTGAGGAGATCACACGTACCGAGCCCGAGAAGAGCCTGGTGCGACCGCTGCACAAGCGTGCGGGACGGAATGTCTATGGCCGTATCACCGTCCGGCATCGGGGTGGTGGACATGCGCGTAAGTATCGCCTGATCGACTTCAAGCGCGACAAGTTTGACATCCCGGCGCGGGTAGCGTCTATCGAGTATGACCCAAATCGTTCGGCGCGCATCGCCCTGTTGGTTTACGCCGACGGCGAGAAGCGCTACATCCTGGCCCCTTTGGGGTTGAAGGTGGGTGATAGCGTGGTCAGCTCGGAGCGGGAGGCTGAGATCCGGGTGGGCAACGCCCTGCCCCTCTCGCGTATCCCGTTGGGCACGCTGGTCCACAATGTGGAGCTCTACCCCGGACGGGGTGGACAGATGGTGCGTGCGGCAGGCGCCGCAGCCCAGGTGATGGCCAGGGAGGGCGACTATGCGACCCTCCGCCTGCCGAGCGGTGAGATCCGCCTGGTTCGTAGCGCCTGCATGGCCACGATCGGCCAGGTGGGCAATCTGGACCACGCCAATGTGAAGTTGGGTAAGGCCGGTCGCAAGCGCTGGCTGGGGTGGCGTCCCGCCGTACGTGGTTCGGCTATGTCGCCTCGCGATCACCCCCATGGGGGTGGTGAAGGCCGGTCGCCAATCGGTATGCCGGGGCCAAAGTCGCCCTGGGGATGGCGTACACTTGGCCGGAAGACCCGGCGTAACAAGGCAACGGACAAGTACATCGTCCGCCGTCGTCCGTCGGGCTCACGGCGACGACGTTAGAGGTCTAAGGAGGTAGGCTATGTCACGTTCCTTGAAGAAGGGACCGTACGTAGATCAGAAACTGCTGCGGAAGATCGAGGAGATGAACCGTACCGGCACCAAACGCGTGATCCGCACCTGGTCGCGGGCCTCCGTGATCTTCCCCCAGATGGTAGGGCACACGATCGCGGTCCACGATGGGCGTCGGCATGTCCCGATCTATATCACTGAGAATATGGTGGGGCACCGGTTGGGTGAGTTTGCGCCGACCCGGACGTTCCGTGGGCATATCGTGAAAGAGAAGCGTGTCAGGGTGATGAGGTAGAGTGATGCTTGAGACAGCGTATGCTAAGGCAAAACATATACCCATGTCGCCTCTGAAAGTCCGTCGTGTCATCGCGCCGCTGCGCGGCATGAAGGCACAGGCAGCGCTGGACGCGCTCAGCGTGATGCCTCATGCGGCTGCAAGGCCGGTGTACAAGGTCATTCGTTCTGCTGTTGCCAATGCGGATGAGAAGGGGCTGGATATCGACAGCCTGTATATCGCCAAGATCACGGCGGATGAAGGGCCGGGTGTGATGCCCAACAAGGGATGGCGGGCCCGCTGGGGTAGCCGTGGGCGGTATCGGCCGATTCGTAAGCGCTCATCCCATATTACGGTCGTGCTTGAGGAACGACCGGAGTCCTAAGTTCCTTAAGGAGGCTCATCTTGGGGCGTAAAGTTCATCCTTATGGTTTTCGGTTGAAGGTTCTGCGGGATTGGAAGTCCCGTTGGTATGCGGAAGGGCGCGAGTACGCCGATCTGCTCACTGAGGACCGCAAAGTGCGGGACCTGATCTACAGTCGCATGCGCGAGCAGTCGCGCGATGGGCAGACAGGTGTCTCTCGCATCGAGATTGAGCGTTTCCCGCCGAACCAGCTCTCGGTCCACATCTGGACAGCGCGTCCAGGGGTGGTGATCGGCCGCAAGGGCGGTAACGTGAAGCAACTGCGGTCTGATATCGAGGCGCTTACGGGAGGTAAGCGGGTGCATATCGATGTGCGAGAGGTCGAGCAGCCGGACCTGGATGCCAAGCTGGTGGCGGAGAACATCGTGGCGCAGCTCGAGCGACGTATCTATCACAATCGCGCGATGAAACGCGCGGTCCGCCAGGCCATGCGGGCTGGGGCCAAAGGGATCAAGGTGATGTGCAGCGGACGTCTGGCAGGTTCTGAGATGGCACGGCGCACCTGGATGCGTGAGGGCCGTGTGCCCCTGCACACCCTGCGGGCTGATATCGACTATGCTCAGGAAGAGGCGCTTACTACGTATGGGCGCATCGGTGTCAAGGTGTGGATCTACAAGGGTGAGGTCTTACCTGAGCGTTCCACGCCCTCTGTGCTCTTCGAGCAGTCTGGACAGGCCGAGGGCGCTGAGTGAAGGAGGCTAATCCATGTTGATGCCGAAGCGTGTGAAGTATCGGAAACAACATCGTGGGCGACTCAAGGGAAAGGAAAGCCGGGGCGTCAACGTTGACTTCGGGGATTTTGGGCTGCAGGCTCTCGAGCCGGCCTGGGTCTCTGCGCGCCAGATTGAGGCGGCGCGTCGGGCGATCGTCCGACATATGCGGCGCCGGGGCAAGTACTGGGTGCGAGTCTTCCCCGACAAGCCCATCACGGCCAAGCCCGCCGAGACCCGTATGGGTAAGGGAAAGGGTGACGTGGAGTACTGGGCTGCTGTGGTTCGCCCTGGGCGCGTCATGTTCGAGGTCAGTGGAGTCTCGGAGGAGGTAGCGCGGGAGGCGTTGCGTTTGGCGTCGCACAAGCTACCGATTCGGACTCAGATTATCACCCGCCAGGAACTCGGTGGGAAGGCAGGAGAGTAGTATGCGCGCCAGTGAGTTGCGAGCATTGACGACGGAAGAGTTGCGTACTCGCCTGCAGGAGACTCGTCGTGAGTTGTTCAACCTGCGGCAGCAGTGGTACGCTGGCAGTTTGAAGGACTCAAATCGTATGCGGGTAGTCCGTAAGGACATCGCACGCATTTTGACGATCCTGCGTGAGCGCGAGTTGGCTGAAGAGAAGAAGGAAGGAGCGGCGGCATGAAGGAGAGACGACGTCGCTTGGTGGGTGTCGTAACCAGTGACAAGATGGATAAGACTGTCGTGGTGGCCGTAGAACGGCGCTATCGACACTCGCTCTATAAAAAGGTCGTGAGATCAGTGAAGAAGTACATGGCGCACGACGAGGAAAATGCCTGTCGAATGGGTGACCGGGTTCAGATCGTGGAATCGCGCCCCTACAGCCGCCGTAAGCGCTGGACAGTCGAGAAAATACTGGAACGTGCTGCATAGGGAGTAGGTCATGATTCAACAAGAGACGCGTCTGAAGGTCGCAGATAACACCGGGGCGCAGGAATTGCTGTGCATCCGCGTGCTGGGGGGCTCAAAGCGCCGCTATGGCACGGTGGGTGACTCTATCGTGGCTACTGTGAAGTCCGCCACGCCTACGTCCTCGGTGAAAAAAGGTGAGATTGTTCGAGCGGTCATTGTACGTGTGGCAAAGGAGTATCGCCGGGCCGATGGTTCCTACATTCGGTTCGACGACAATGCTGCGGTTATCCTGGACAGCACCGGCGTGAACCCACGCGGTACACGTATCTTCGGCCCGGTGGCTCGCGAACTGCGCGAGAAGGGATTTATGAGGATCGTGTCGTTGGCGCCTGAAGTGCTATAGGGCCAACGGTCAAGGGGAAATGCAATGAATCGGATAAGAAAAGGTGACACAGTGGAAGTGATCAGTGGCGATGACCGCGGCGTGCGCGGTGAGGTAGTGCGCGTGTTGCCGAAGGAGAACCGTGTGGTGGTCTCCGGGGTCAACGTCATGATCCGGCATCAGAGTGCCCAACGCGCGGGGCGGTCCCAGGTGCAGGGGGGGCGTGTGCAATTCGAGGCACCCATACATCTATCCAATGTCATGTTGGTGTGCCCCAGTTGCGATCGAGCTACCCGGGTGGGCTACCGCAAGGTGGATGGGCGCAAGGTGCGCGTGTGCCGCAAGTGCGGCGAAGTAATTGATTAGGGAGATGGGGACCATGCAACGGCTGCAGGAACGGTACCGTGAGGAGATTGTACCGACCCTTATGAAGGAGTTCGGTTATCAGAACGTGATGCAGGTGCCCCGGATCCGCAAGATCGTGATCAACATCGGGCTGGGTGAGGCTCTGGACAACCCGCGAGCGCTCGAGTACGCGACCAATGACCTGCGCACGATCACCGGCCAGCAGCCGGTGGTGACGCGAGCGCGGAAGTCGATCGCCAACTTCAAGTTGCGCGAGGGACGGGCCATTGGGGTGAAGGTCACGCTGAGAGGCACGCGGATGTGGGCTTTCCTGGATCGCCTGATCAACGTGGCGCTACCGCGGACGCGGGACTTCCGGGGCGTCCCGGACAAATTGGACGGTCGGGGGAACTATACCCTGGGCATTCGTGAGCAACTGCTCTTTCCTGAGGTTGATTACGATAGCATCGACAAGATCCGGGGTATGGAAATCTCGATCAATACAACGGCTGAGACGGATGGGGAAGCCCGACGGTTGCTGGAGTTGTTGGGCATGCCCTTCCGACGTTAATGTGGCGTCAGAGTCTACCATGGGCTTGACGTCAAAGGGTATGGATAAGGAGTGACGTATGGCGAAGACTTGTATGCCGATTCGCGAAACCCGAAGAAAGTATAAGGTGCGTGTACGCAACCGTTGTAGTCGGTGTGGCCGGTCCCGTGGGTATTATCGGCGATTTGGTCTGTGCCGAATCTGTGTTCGTGAATTGGCTTTGGAGGGGAAGATCCCTGGTTTGGTCAAGTCGAGTTGGTAAAGAGGTGTCAGGATGACAACGTCAGATCCAATTGCCGACATGCTGGCACGCATCCGCAATGCTGTGATGGCCAAAAAGGCCGTGGTTGCGATGCCCTCGTCCAAGATCAAGGTGGCAATCGCCAAAGTCTTGAAAGATGAGGGATACATCACTGACTACCGTGTGGTTGGTGATGGGCCGACACGTCGGAGGCTAGAGATTAAGTTGAAGTATGTGGGGGACGCGAAGCAACAGCGTGCTGTCATCACGAACTTGAAGCGCGTGAGCAGGCCAGGGCGTCGTGTCTATACATCGGTGCGGGAGATCCCGTGGGTTCGGAGTGGGTTGGGGATCGCCGTACTCTCCACCCCCAAAGGGGTGATCACGGGACAGCAAGCGCGCCGCCTCAATGTGGGAGGCGAGGTCATCTGCTATGTTTGGTAGCCGACGTCCATTGCGGCGAGCTGCGATAGGGAGGTAGACAGTGTCTCGAATTGGCAAAATGCCGGTTCCGGTTCCAGATGGGGTGAATGTCACCATTGAGGGGACCAAGGTCACGGTGAAGGGGCCTAAGGGTGAGCTCACCCGTGAGTTCCATCCTCAGATGACGATCACACTCGAGGATGGTAAGGTGGTGGTGAAACGCCCTGATGACACCCGAAGTTCTAAGGCACTGCATGGCCTGACCCGGGCGCTGATCAACAACATGATCATCGGTGTCTCTCAGGGATACAGTAAGGTTCTAGAGATTCACGGGACGGGCTATCGTGCGGAATTGCAGGGGAAGGCGCTGGTGATGAACCTCGGGTTCTCACACCCGGTGATCGTTGAGCCCCCTGATGGTATTGAGTTCGAGGCCAATCCCCGGGCTGGCACTGTAACGGTGAAAGGCTGTGACAAGGAGCTGGTAGGGCGCGTGGCGGCTGAGCTGCGGGCATGGCGTCCTGTCGAGCCTTACCTGGGGAAGGGCATTCGTTATCAGGGTGAGATTGTGCGCCGCAAGGCTGGGAAATCTGGCGCTATCTAAGAGAGTAACAAAGTCTACGTGGTACTGAGGGTGCGAAAATCATGAAACCAGAAGTAAATCGCGCAAAGGCCCGAGCTCGGCGTCATCTCCACATCCGTAAGCGGGTGCAGGGGACGCCTGAACGTCCACGTCTGAATGTCTTCAGAAGCCTGAATCATATTTATGCGCAGGTGATCGATGATACGGTAGGTCGGACGCTGACTTCGGCATCCACGATTGATCGTGAGATCCGAGAGCAGATCGCCGGACTGAAGAAGACAGAACAGGCGCGTGTGGTGGGAAGGATTGTCGCTGAGCGTGCTTTGGCAAAGGGTGTGAAGCAAGTGGTGTTCGATCGTGGGGGCTATAAGTATCATGGTCGTGTCAAAGCCCTGGCGGAGGCCGCACGTGAAGCCGGCCTGGACTTCTAGGTGACGGTGTACCCGTAATACGGTTGCGCCGGCTGGAGGATGTATGGCAGAGAGAATGCGAACTCGAAGGGACGACGAAGAGCGAGAAGAACTCGATGAACGCGTTATCGACATCGCGCGTGTGGCCAAGGTGGTGAAAGGAGGCCGTACTTTTGGCTTCCGGGTCACAGCTGTGGTTGGTGACAACAAAGGGACGGTGGGGATTGGCATTGGGAAAGCCCGCACGGTGCCCGATGCGATCGCCAAGGCGACCCAGCGCGCCCGTCGTGATATGCGGCCGATCCCCCTGGAGGGGACCACCATTCCCCATGAGGTCATTGGACGGTGTGGTGGTGCGCGTGTGTTGTTGAAGCCTGCTTCCCCTGGTACCGGCATCATTGCCGGCGGTGGGGTGCGTGCAGTCCTGGCCGCCGCGGGCGTCCGTGATGTGCTGACCAAGTCCATGGGCAGCTCCACTACGGTGAACGTGGTGCAGGCCACCATGGATGCGCTGCGCCAATTGCGGCGCGTCGAGGATGTGGCCCAGGAGCGGGGCAAGCCAGTGGCTGAGGTGATGCCCTTCTGGCGTCGGAGGAAGGCATGATGGCTAAGAAGCTACGCATCAAGCTGGTCCGTAGCCCCATTGGCTACTCCATCAAGCAAAAGCGCACGGTTGCTGCGCTTGGACTGCGGAAGCTGAATCAGATGGTGGTGCGCCCCGATAATCCGGCGGTGCGTGGGATGGTAAATCGGATCTCGCATCTCGTACAGGTCGAGGAGATCGATGCGTGATGCGTCGGGAGGTTCTCGGATGAAGTTGCATGATCTACGCCCCGCAGAGGGGGCCAAGAAGAGTCGCAAACGTTCGGGCCGAGGGATTTCGGCCGGGCGTGGAAAGACAGCCGGCCGGGGCACGAAGGGCCAGAAGGCCCGCAGCGGTGGGAACATTCGGCCTTACTTCGAGGGTGGTCAGTTGCCCCTGGTGCGTAAGCTGCCCTTCGTGCGTGGCTATAACTTCTTCAATCCCTACAAGGTCGAGTTTGAGCCGGTCAACGTGGATACGCTGGCAGAGCGCTTCGAGCCCGGCGCGGAGGTCTCGCCGAAGACCCTTAAGGCTGTGGGCCTGATCCGGGATGCCGATGATCTGGTGGCGATCCTGGGCCGCGGTGAGCTTGACCGCCCCCTGCATGTGAAGGCCCATCGGGTCTCTCGCTCTGCGCGTGAGAAGATCGAGGCGGCAGGGGGGTCCGTTGAGTTGCTGCCCTGGCAGCGCGGTGGCTACCGGACGCGCTAGGCAGCAATGGTGCCCAGTGTAGGCTTTTGTCCTGCATCGTACGGAGGATAGTCAATGTTAGAGGCCCTGCGGAATGCTTTAAAGTTGCCCGATCTCCGGCGCCGCATCTTCTTCACCATCCTCATCCTGGTCATCTTTCGGATGGCGGCGAACATCCCTGTGCCAGGGGTGGATCGGCAAGCGTTGAGTGCGTTCTTTGCCTCAGCAACGGCGACGAGCCAACTTGCGGGGCTGTTGGACCTGTTGTCGGGTGGTGCGGTATCCAATTTCTCGGTGTTGGCGGCGGGGGTCTACCCTTACGTCACTGCGTCGCTGGTGATTCAGTTGCTTGTCCCGATCTTCCCCAAGCTGGAGGAGCGACTTCGGGAGGAGGGGGAAGAGGGCCAGCGCAAGATGAATCAGTGGACGTTCTATCTGACCGTCCCTCTGGCTGCGCTCCAGGCCTTCGGTCAGGCGCAGCTCTTCCGTTCGGCGGCGGTGGGGGTGCGACCGATCCTGCCCAACTTTGGGTGGGGGCCGGGGAAGACGTTACCGACCGTGACGATGATGTTGACCATGACGGCGGGCACGATGTTCGCCGTGTGGTTGGGGGAGTTGATCACGGAACAAGGGGTCGGTAATGGCCTCTCTTTGATCATCTTCGGCGGCATCGTCTCGCGGATTCCGCGCAATGTGCGCCAGATCGCGGAGACCGATCAGTGGATTGGGGTGTTGGTCTTCTTGCTGATCACGGCGTTGTCTATGTTGTTTATCGTCTTTGTGCAGGAGGGAGAGCGTCGTATTCGGGTGCAGTATGGCAAACGGGTGCGAGGGATGAAGGTCTACGGCGGCGGAAGCACGTACATTCCGCTCAAGATCAATACCGCGGGCATGATTCCGCTGATCTTCGCCCAGTCGATCCTGGCGTTCCCGGCGGTGATCGCGCAGTTCTTCCTGAACAGTACGAACCCGACGGTGCGTTCCATTTCCAGCAGCCTGGTGAGCTATTTCAGTGGCAGCAAGAACCCGTGGTATGCGCCGATGTACTTCCTGGCTGTGGTGGGCTTCACCTACTTCTATACCTTCGTGATGGTGGAGCAGCAGAACCTGGCGGAGACGTTGCAGCGCCAGGGAGGGTTCATCCCTGGTGTGCGGCCAGGTAAGCGGACGGAGGAGTACATCCTGGGGATCTACAAGCGGATCACGCTGGTGGGGGCGCTCTTTCTGGGCGTGGTTGCTGTGCTGCCCTATATCATCGGCCTCTTCATGCACTCGAACCGCATGTTGATTCAGAGTTCGGGGATGCTGATCGTCGTCGGTACCGTGATGGATACGATGCGGCAGCTTGAGTCACAACTGCTCATGCGCAACTATGAGGGATTCCTGCGCTGAGCGTGTAAGGCCGAAAATGTGGTATAATTACTGTTCGTTTCAGGATGAAAAGGAACGTATCTGCACTGAGCGCTGAGCCTCAGTGGAAGGAGTGTTTACGATGAAAGTATCACCATCGGTTAAGAAACGATGTCCGAAGTGCAAGATCATCCGGCGTCGTGGTGTTGTGCGCGTGATCTGTGAGAATCCGCGGCACAAGCAACGCCAGGGTTAGGCTGGCACGTATCAGGTCGGGGGAGGTCTAGAGCGAATGGTCCGTATTGCAGGGGTTGACCTGCCGAGAAATAAGCGGATTGAGGTCGGGTTGACTTACATCTATGGCATCGGCCGTAAGACAAGCAACGATATCCTGCGCAAGGCCGGTGTGGATCCGGATAAGCGAGACACGGAGCTTACCGAGTCAGAGGTGAGCGCGATCCGTGACATCATCGACCGCGAGTATATCGTCGAGGGTGACTTGCGCCGTGAGGTCCAGATGAATATCAAGCGATTGATCGAGATCGGCTCATACCGTGGGTTGCGGCATCGCCGGAATCTGCCGGTACGGGGTCAGCGTACTCGGACGAACGCGCGCACCAAGCGAGGCCCTCGTAAGACTGTGCCCGGTCGGGGACGGCGCCGGGGTGCCAAGAAGAAGTAGCAGATCTAAGTGAATTGAAGAAAAGATTGGGAAAGGTATAAACGGGAGGTTCTATGGCTAAACGTTCGTCACGGCAGAGTCACCGGGGGTCGAGGGCGCGCGCGCGTCGTGTGAAGCGCAATGTCCCGCGAGGGTGCATCCATATCCGGACGTCCTTCAACAACACGATCCTCACGGTGACAGATCCTGAGGGGAACGTTCTGCGCTGGCTTACGCCGGCGGCAGTGGGTTTTCGTGGTACGAGAAAGAGCACACCCTTCGCGGCCCGTGTGGCTGCGGAGCGGATAGCTCAAGAGGCGATGAACAACGACGGGATGCGCGAGGCGGATATCTTCGTGCGTGGGGCTGGGCCCGGCCGTGAGGCCGCGTTGCGTGCTATCGCCGCCGCGGGGCTGCGGGTTCGTTCCATTGTGGATGCGACGCCCATCCCCCATAATGGCTGTCGGCCGCCGAAGCGTCGACGCATCTAACCGATGCATCTAATGATGGAGGTATAGCGGAAAGCATGGCAAGATATACCGGTCCTGTATGTAAACTGTGTCGACGTGAGGCTACCAAGCTCTACCTCAAAGGTGAGAAGTGCTTCACGGAGAAGTGTCCCTTTGAGCGTCGAGCCTATCCACCCGGACAGCATGGGCGGCAGGCGGCCTATCGAAGGCGCCGGGCTTCTGACTACATGCTTCAGTTGCGGGCGAAGCAGCAGCTCAAGCGCATCTATGGGGTGCTGGAGCGACAGTTCAGGCGCTACCTGGCGATGGCGGAGAAGCAGGGGGGGATGGCGGGTGAGAATCTTCTGACTCTCCTTGAGCGACGGCTTGACAATGTGGTCTATCGCTTGGGGTTCGCCGACTCGCGGGCTCAAGCGCGCCAATTGGTGCAACATGGGCACTTCGTCGTCAACGGTCGCAAGACGAACATTCCATCTTTCCTGGTGCGACCCAATGATGTCATCGCAGTCCGCCCTGAGAGCCGCCGCAACCGCTATTTCCGAGATCGGCGTGACCAGTTTGGGAAGCGAGAGGTCCCAGTCTGGTTGAGCCTGAACGAAGAACAGCTTGAGGGACGTGTGTTGGCCCTACCGACCCGGCAGGATATTGATGTCCCTGTCGCGGAGCAGATGGTCATCGAATTCTACTCGCGCTAATGCTCCCGCCCGAGGTCGACGTAATCTGGGGGTGTTGTTTAGTTGTGGCGCTTCGTCTGGAGGAGTGACTAGGTGTTAGAACAGACAGGAAGCAACATGTCATCCACATCGGTCCTGCCGAAGGTGGAGGTGGATGTCAACACGGAGCAGTATGGGCGATATGTCATTGGCCCGTTGGAAGGGGGATACGGCATCACACTGGGTAACTCCCTGCGCCGTGTGCTGTTGTCCTCTCTGGAGGGGGCCGCGATCACTGCAGTACGGATCACGGACATTGCCCACGAATTCACGGCAGTGCCGGGGGTGCGTGAGGACGTCATCCAGATTATCCTCAAGCTGAAGCAGGTCCGGCTCTCCATCGTGGGGGAAGGCCCTCAATACATGACGTTGCGCGTCGATGGGGCAGGAGAGTATACGGCGGGAGACATCGTCGCGCCGCCTGAGATCGAGATCTTGAATCCCGATCTCTACCTCTTCACGGTTGACGCGGAGGATACGCGACTGGACTTCGAGTTCACGGTGGAGCGAGGGCGCGGCTATTTTCCTGCTGAGGACCGTGGGCGCATGCCGATCGGCGTGCTGCCGGTGGATGCGATCTTCAGCCCAATTCGGCGCGTCAACTTCCGGGTTGACCAGGCTCGTGTTGGTCAGTTGACGAACTACGACCGCTTGATCATGGAGATTTGGTCGGATGGCCGCGTGGCACCGTTGGATGCTCTTAAGGAGGCGGCCCGAATCCTGGTCACCCATCTGCGCCTGATTGCAGGGGCTGAGGTCGAGGAGGAGGAAGAAACCGAGGCCGAGGTGGAGGAAGAGTCCATCCCGCAACAGGCCTATATGACGCCCATCGAGGATCTGGGTCTCGGCGTGCGCGTCTACAACGCTTTGAAGCGGACCGGGATCTCCAACGTAGGTGAGATCCTGGAGATGTTGGCCCGGGGATCGAACACGTTGCTGTCCATACGCAACTTCGGTGAGAAGTCACTGAGTGAGTTGCTGGAGCAACTGGAGGCGCGTGGGTTCTGGTCACCCGAGGTCGAGACTGAGGAGTGAGGTCACGGCTTGCAGAATGCTGCTTCCCTTCGTTGCCCTGGAGGTTGGGGACGAAGGGTGAGAGAGGGAGGGCTAAGCCCCCTCGCTCAGGGATTTTCTGATCAGGAGGTTGAGGCATGCGACATCGTGTCGCGGGCAAGAAATTGAACCGAACGTCTGGGCATCGCAAGGCCTTGCGGCGGAACCTGGTGAAGGAGCTTATCCGACACGAGGCGATCCGCACGACCCGTGCGAAGGCACAGGCGGTCCGAGGACAGGCAGAGAAATTGATCACGCTGGCCAAGCGGGGTCTGGAAGAAGGCGAGACTAATCCGGCGCGTGAAGTGTTCGCTCGCCGGCGGGCCGCCGCGGAGCTTCAGGACAGGGAGTTGGTCAGTAAGCTCTTCGATGAGATCGCTCCACGCTACATGGATCGTCCGGGGGGCTACACACGGATGTTGCGGCTTGGGCTGCGCAAGGGTGACGCGGCGGAGGTCGTCGTGCTGGAGTTGGTGGAGGAGGCCTGATAGAAGCACCAGGCATGGTGGGTCGTTGGAGCGACAAGGGTGCGGGTAAGGGCGACCATCGCCTATGATGGCACGGATTATGGGGGCTTTCAGCTTCAGAGCAATGCCCGCACGATCCAGGGGGAGATTGAACGTGCTCTGTTGCGGATCACTGGAACGCCAATCCGAATCCTTGCCGCCGGACGAACCGATGCCGGGGTACATGCGGAGGGACAGGTCATAGCCTTTGATACGACATGGCGGCATGGGGTAGGGAAGTTGCGTGATGCGCTCAATGCCCTGTTACCCGACTCCATTGCTGTGTTCGAGCTGAGCGAGGCTGATCCGTCCTTTCACCCACGGTATGATGCTCTGAGCCGTTGTTATCGATATACGATCTACCGAGCTGAGGTGTGCCATCCGTTGTACAGGCGGTATAGCCTGTGTGTCACCAGGCCGATAGATCTGGAGGCGATGAGGTTGGCCACCAGGGCGATCCTGGGGGAGCATGATTTCGGAGGATTTGGCACGCCGCCGCAGGGTGACAACAGTGTGCGGCGGGTGCTGAAGGCGAGTTGGTCCCAAGAGGGACCATGGCTGTACTTTGACATTGAGGCTAACGCCTTCCTGTACCGTATGGTCAGGATGTTGGTGGGCACGCTCCTGCGGGTAGGGCATGGCGCCCTATCTCCGGAGGCATTTGCGGAGGTTCTGGTGACGCAGGATCGGAGGCGGTCGGGGCCTGCGGCGCCGGCCAGGGGGCTGTGCCTGAAAGCTGTCAGGTATTCGACCGATTAGGTAGCAGGGCGGTTGAAAGGCTCATGCCAACCATCGACGGGTGAGTTCACGTTGACGAGGTTGGGCGTAGTTCATGATGGGGGAGTCTAAAAAGTGAAAAGCGTCAGAGGGTATAAGACATACGTCGCTAAGCCGGGAGACGTAGAGCGTAAGTGGTACGTTGTGGACGCAACGGGCCAGACGCTCGGCCGATTGGCGTCACAGATTGCGCATATTCTGCGGGGCAAGCACAAGCCGCAGTACACGCCCCATGAGGATGTGGGTGACTTCGTGGTCGTCATCAATGCCGAGAAGGTGCACGTCACCGGCCGTAAATTGGATCAGAAGAAATACTATTGGCACAGCGGCTACCCGGGTGGGATCAAGGAGATCACACTGCGGCGACAGCTTGAGAGGCATCCTGAGCGTGTGATCGAACATGCGGTTAAGGGGATGTTGCCGCGTGGGCCGCTGGGACGTCGTCAACTGCGCAAGCTGCGGGTCTACCGCGGGCCAAATCATCCACATGGGGCGCAGAAGCCTGAGCCGCTTGAGCTGGTCTATCAGTAGGATGCGGGGAGGAAACACGCATGTACTATGAAGGATTGGGGCGCCGAAAGACGGCGACCGCGCGCGTTCGCTTGTATCCCGATGGCAATGGACAGATCCTTGTCAATGGCAAGCCCTATCAGGAGTATTTTGGTCGCCTGACCGACACCATCGCGATTCGGATGCCTTTGGAGTTGACGCAGGCCGAGGACCAGTTCGATATCTCGGTGTTGGTCAAGGGGGGCGGGATCACCGGGCAGGCCGAAGCGATCCGCATGGGGATCGCGCGCGCCCTGCTGAAGGTTAACCCTGAGTATCGCCCGCTGCTGCGGAAGAAGGGACTCCTGACACGTGACGCTCGCATGAAAGAGCGTAAGAAGCCAGGGCTCAAGCGCGCTCGCAAGGCTCCGCAGTACACCAAGCGTTAGTGCGCCTCTGTGCGCCGCTCGGAAACATGCAGGTAGGCAGTGCAGGTGCTGCCTACCTTTTTCTTTGGCAGGATCGGTTGTGAGGTGATGACATGGCACAGATCACGATCGTTGGACTGGGTCCCGGTGCAGTTGGGGATCTGACACGTGAGGCGTGGCAGGTCCTCAGTGAGGCCAGGGAAGTGTGGCTACGGACACGACATCACCCGGTGGTAGGGGGTCTCCCTGGCGGGCGGGTGTTCCATTCGTTTGACGCGGTCTACGAACATGCGGAGAGCTTTGACGAAGTCTACCGGGAGATCTGTGAGCGGGTGCTGACGTTGGGTGAGCGCCCCCAGGGGGTCGTCTATGCCGTGCCTGGCCATCCGCTGGTGGGTGAGGCCACGGTGACCAGTATCCTGGAGCAGGCCCGCGCGGCGCAGGTCCCGGTGCGGATCGTCCATGGCCTCTCTTTCATCGAGCCCACATTGGCCGCGCTGGGTATGGACGCCCTGGACGGTCTCCAGGTCTTCGATGCCCTGGTGGTGGCCTCCATGCACCATCCTCCCTTCAATCCCGACGTGCCAGCGCTGGTGGCGCAGGTCTACAGCCGCACTGTCTCCTCGGAGCTGAAGCTGGTCCTGATGAACCAGTATGCCGACGATCATCGGGTAGCCTTGATCGATGCCGCTGGCACCCCGCGCGAGCGTGTGACGTGGATCCCCCTCTATGAGATCGACCGTCAGGAGGCCACTCCCTTAACGACCCTCTTTGTGCCCGCCGTCGCAGGGGTGACGAGCTTCGAGGGCTTTCAGGAGACCGTGGCCACGTTGCGTGCTCCGGAGGGATGTCCCTGGGATCGTGAGCAGACACATCGCAGTCTGCGGACCAATCTCCTGGAGGAGACCTACGAGGTTCTGGCGGCTATCGACGCGCAGGACCCCATGGCCCTCAGGGAGGAGTTGGGGGATCTGCTGCTCCAGATCGTCCTTCATGGCCAGATCGCAGTGGAGGAGGGCGAATTCTACATGACCGAGGTCATACGCCATATCGACACCAAGCTAAAGCGGCGCCATCCCCATGTGTGGGGGGATACGGAGGTCAGTGGGGTCGCAGAGGTGATCTCCAATTGGGAGGCGATCAAGCGCCGCGAGCGTGACGCCGCGGGTCAGGAAGCACGTTCGCTCCTGGATGGGATTCCGCCTGCGCTCCCTGCGCTCAGTCAGGCCGCTGCCTATGCCGAGCGGGCTGGTCGTATCGGGCTTGAGAGAGTGGATCCTCAGGGGCCATGGGTAGATCTACCGCCCTCTTTGGAGAAGGCGGTGCGAGCCCTGACCGCCGCCCTTGAGGAGTTGCAGGCCAGGGACCCTCAAGGGTTCGAGGACGTCGTGGGTGGGCTGCTGTTTGCATTGACAGATTGGGGGCGCCGCCAGGGGCTCGATATGGAGAGCGCTCTGCGCGAGGCGAACCGTCGCTTCGCCCGCCGACTGCGCATCCTGGAGCGTAAAGCCCGCGAGTCGGGCCGCTCGCTTGGGAGCTTCACAGAGGAGGAGATGCGCGCTCTGTGGCAGGCCTCTGGTCTTGAATGATCCTGGCTGCCGCAGAGCGCGTGTTGAGCGGGATCAGTCTAGATAGGGTTCCAGTTGGTGCAACAGGGCACGGCGAGACTTGTTGCCGACTATGCGTAGCACTTCCTCACCGTTCTTGAAGAGCACCATGGTAGGGATGTTCATGACGCCGAATTGGGCGGGGATCGCTGAGGCGTCGACGTTGACCTTGACGATTGTCAGACGACCGTCCAACTCCTTGGCGAGAGCTTCGAGTGTAGGGCCCAGTCGCTTGCAGGGAGGACACCATTCGGCGTAGAAGTCTACCAGCACGGGCGTGGTGCTGTTGTTGATGGTCTCCTGAAACTTGCTGTCATCCACGTGTATCACAGTTCCCATTACGTTCTTCTCCTTATTGGGCACGGCATGAGGTACGCACAGGGCCTCAGACTTGGTGGCGATTATCTCATGGGCGGCAGTTGTGTCAAGGTACGCGGACAGGCGGACAGGCTGGAAAGCCTGTCCCACATTTGGACAGGCGCGTCTTGCGAGACGCAAGAGCCTGTCCCACGCCGCACTCTGGTTGTCTGGCCTGCGTATGCCACCGATCCGTCATGGTGACAGTCACCCGACAGTGAACCACCAGACGTCAAGATGGAAGCTGGCCTTGCCCCTATTTCGCCAACCGCCTGTGGGGCAGCCACATGTTTGCTCAAGCCCCTCGACGTGCTATAATGGTCTTGGAAGATGCCAGAGGG
>CAYLRT010000019.1:0-40173 GCA_964385885.1 uncultured Anaerolineales bacterium
ACGGCAATCAGCTTCAGCAAGAACACAAGGTATGCCCATTTTCACACTCTTGATTTGCACTTGCAGTCACTTGCCTTACACTCCTTACGGAAAGCGTCCGCTTTCGGCAAATTCAAGCCCTGGAGGCATAGAGATATGGCTGAACGACTTGGCGTTGGCATCATTGGGCTGGGTGGCATTGCCCGTACTCATATTCCCGGTTGGGAGGCCTCGGAACACACCGAGATCGTGGCCGGGTGTGACATCAACCCTGAGACCCTCGAGCGCTGGGGCGAGGCTCACGGCATAGCGCGCCTGACCACCGATCCGCTGGAACTGATCCATGACCCAAAGGTGGACATCGTCGACGTGTGCACCCCCAACATGTACCATGCCCCCCAGGTCATCGCTGCCCTGGATGCGGGGAAGCATGTCATCTGCGAGAAGCCCCTGGCACCCACTCCGGCAGAGATTCGGCAGATGATCGCTGCTCGCGACCGATCGGGTAAGCTACTCATGACTGCACAGCACCAGCGGTTCCGGGGCGTCTCCCAGGCCATCAAGGACGAAATCGACACAGGAACCCTGGGCAAGATCTACCACGCGCGGAGCTGGATCCTGCGACGCGGCGGTGTGCCTGTGCGTCCCACCTTCCTTTACAAACAGCACAGCGGCGGCGGGCCTACCATCGATATCGGGGTCCACATCCTCGATCTCACTTTGTGGCTGATGGGCCATCCCAAGCCGGTGGCCGTCAGCGGGGTGGCCCGCGCGGAGCTAGCCCACCATCCAGGGGCATTTTCGGCCTGGGGCCGGAAACCCATCCCGCAGGATATGGATGTTGAGGACTTCGCCGCGGCCTTCGTGCGCTTTGAAGACGGCGCCACTTTGATACTGGAAACGAGCTGGCTGCTACACCACGACACCGACGGTGATGACGCTCACGTTTGGCTCTATGGCACGGAGGGCGGTTGTGAATGGCCCCAGGCGAAATTCATGAGCACCAACTACCAAACGCGCCAGTTCTACAACCGCAGCCTGAGGCTCACCGCCAACACGATGGAACCCCACGCCCTGGAATGTGTGGCCTTTGCCGACGCCGTAGCGCACGGACTGCCTTCACCTGTGCCGGCGGAGGAATCCCTCTACGTTCAGGCTATCCTGGACGGTATCTATCGCAGCCAGGAGCTTGGTCGTGAAGTGACTATCGATCTGGGAGATTGAGCGCCCGCACCCAACTGCTCTCTCACTCGACCTAGAGACAGGGCACGGGACCGTTAGCCCAAGGATGAGAGTCCCTCCCTGTTGGAGGCCAGGATGATCATGGCACCGGAAAGATTGTGACCCAGCACCAGGTGGCTCTGGTGTGACCAGAGGAGGGCTCGATGCGCTTTAAACGTGCGGCTGGAATTCTGATGCACCCCACATCGCTTCCCGGGGGAGTAGGCATCGGTGAACTCGGCGCTGCAGCCTATACCTTTATCGATCTGCTGAGCGAGAGCGGGCAGACCCTGTGGCAGATCCTGCCGCTGGGGCCCACTGGCTACGGGGACTCCCCCTATGCGTCTTTCTCGGCCATGGCAGGCAACCCCCTCCTCATCGACCTGAGCGCCCTGGTGGAGGAAGGAGACATCACATCGGAGGAACTGGCCGAGGCCCCTTCTTTCCCAGAGGATCGCGTGGATTTCGGTCCGGTCATCTCCTTCAAAACTGCAATCCTGCAGCGGGCCGCGCGCACCTTCCGCGCCCAGGAGCACGGAGAGCGCCGGGAGTCCTTCGAACGTTTCTGTCAGGAGAACGCCGACTGGTTGGAGGACTTCGCCCTCTTCATCGCCCTCAAACAGGCTCACGGCGGCGCGGTTTGGAACACATGGGAGCGAGAGCTGGTGATGCGGGAGCCGGCGGCCCTGGACGCCTGGCGGACCCGGTTGGACGATATGGTCTTTGCTCAACGTTACTTCCAGTTCCAGTTCTTCCGTCAATGGGACGCGCTGAAACGCTACGCCAACCAGCAGGGCATCCAAATCATCGGGGACATTCCCATCTTCGTGGCCTACGACAGCGTAGACGTGTGGGCCCATCCCGATCTCTTCTACCTGGACGAGAACCTGCTGCCCACGCGGGTCGCCGGCGTCCCACCTGACTACTTCAGCCCCACGGGCCAGCTCTGGGGAAACCCAATCTACAACTGGGAGGCGGTGGCACGGGAGAACTACCGCTGGTGGATCCGTCGCTTCTCCCAGACCCTCACAACCGTGGACATCGTGCGATTGGATCACTTCCGGGGATTTGCCGCCTACTGGTCCATCCCGGCCGGTGAGCCCACGGCGGTCAATGGCCGCTGGGAGCCCGGGCCCGGCGCAGCCTTCTTCGAGGCCCTGCGGGAAGCCCTGGGGGACCTGCCCATCATCGCGGAGGATCTGGGACACATCACGCCGGACGTCATCGAGCTACGCAGGAAGTTCGAACTCCCCGGTATGAACGTCCTCCAGTTCGCATTCGCCACCGATGCCAGCAATCCCTACCTGCCCCACAACCTGGAGCCCAACAGCGTGATCTACACCGGCACACACGACAATGACACAACTGTGGGCTGGTATCAAAGCCGGGAACAGGCGGAGCGGGAGAACATCCACCGCTATCTGGGGCCTACTACCGAGCCCATCCACTGGGCTCTCATCCGCCTCGCCTATCAGGCCGTCTCCGACCTGGCCGTCGTGCCCCTGCAGGATGTACTGGGCCTGGGATCCGAGGCCCGTATGAACACCCCTGGACGCATGGGGGGCAACTGGACGTGGCGCTTCTCCCTGGAAGACTTCAAACCAGAGCTTCGCGCGCGCCTCCACGAGATGGCGCTCACCTATGGACGCAAGGAACCGGAGGAAATCCAGGCGCGTCCTGAGTGGATGTAAATCCGAACGCCCACGTTTGCTCTCTGGATAATCTCACGTAAGTGCAGAGCACGCGGAGGAGCATTGAAGGGGGAACAAATCCCCCATGCTCTCCGCGTGCTCTGAGTTTCCGGCAGAGAATTTCAGCCGCGCCAAACCTCAACGGCCGGGCTCATTCACTACCCCGGACACACACCCTAAGGAGCAGACGTCGGTGTAGGCACCGGCGTCGGCGGCTCCCGCAGGAAGTCCTGGTGTCCGTTCTCCACCATGGCCTTCACCGCGTAGGAGGCCACACGGACATAGTATGGAGAATCCGAGTACTTGACCACGTAGCTATCACCCTCAGCGCTTTCCGCCCCTACCGTCAGGGTGTGGACCGTGCCATCCTGCATCTCCAGGGTCACGACCGCTTTGGGCTCCGCCAGGCCATAGGATGCCTGCTCCGTCTTCCCCAACGGTTCCAGGACCATCAACGATGTAGCATTGCGCACCAGGGCGTTGGTCTTGCCCGGTGCGATCTCCTCTCCCTCCCCCAGGTCGGTCAAGGTCCAGGTGTCGCCGTCACGGACCAGGACGAAAGTACCCTGGGCATTCTCCAACGTCACCTTCTCTAGCTGCGCGGCGTCCAAATCCACGTAGGTGGTGTCGATCCAGTTGTTGGGCTGCGTGTTCAACTCCCACGTCGCCAACTCGGTAGTCTGATAAGTCTCCATCTCCCCATCCACGCGGAAATGGGTGGCAGTGTACCGCGGCGCAGTCCCCAGGAACACGGTGTGGCTCGTGCCGTCTGCGGTCTCGAAGTCCAACCGCCGCATGAACACATCCTCCGCCACCTTAAGTTGTTTATGGCTGTCAGCGGTGCGGGTCACCAGCGTGACGCGATTCAGCCGGGTCAGTTTCTCCAGGATGGACGTCACGGTCGACTCCTTGACCGGGAAGTCATCCGCAGCCGGCAGGACCCAGCCGTCCTCCATCCTCGCCAGCGTAAGGGACTTACCCTGATCATCGGTGATCGTAAGGGAGACGACATCCTCCGGCTTCAGGTCGGGAAACACTGGCTCGGCAGCCGCCGAACCTCCCTCGCGAGGCCAGAAAACCAGCACACTGAGCACAAGCTGAAGCACCAACACCCCAGCCAGGATCCGCTGTTGTCGTGTCATGACTGCACCTCCTCCGAGTCCCTGGCAGCATCCTGCGAACCATGCGCACGGCCCAACACGTAGTCCACCTCGGTAGGCGGCAGGAGCGGCATAGGCTCCTCATGCCGGCGTCGGACACTGGCCACGACCCCAATCGCCACCAGCGAGAGCAGGGCCAGACCGTAGTTCAGCCATTCCCAGAACGACTGTTGTTGCTCGGACAGGGGAGCCAGGACCCGGGCCGAAGTGCCGCGCGCCCGAATCTCGAGCAGGTCCAGATCCTCAACGGCCCAGGCTACTGCGTTCTGCAGCAACTTGAGGTTGTTCAGGTAACGATCGCCACCTAACGTGGCCGAAAGCTGTAACACCGTATCATCCACGAACTCGAAGCTCCCGATCACTACCAGCCGTGCCGTCTCGGGCGAACGTTCAACCGTCCCAACATCCACAGCAGATTCCGATGTCTCCAACGACTCTGTCTCAGTTGCCGTTTCGGAAGCCGCCAGTGGCGAGGGTTTGTCCCTGAAGTAAGACTCGAAGATCCCGCGCGCGGCGACGGCCAGAGTATAAGGCCGCGTCTCCCCCACCTGCGGGAAGCCGGTGTCCGGGTAAAGCTGGAAGTCAGGCTGTATATCGAAGCCCTCCCGGGTCCAGGCATGAGGTGATGACCTCAACAGGACCGTCACCTCACGGTCCGCATTCTTCTCAGGCTCCACCGTGATCGGTGACACCCAGTTCAGGGTCACAGCAGGCAGGTTGGAAACGATGGGATGGCCCTCAGCCATACCCTCGGCCCGCACGTCCACAAACATCGGGTAATCCAGCGCACGGATCTCCTGCACCTGATAGTTACCCACCTGGCGTGTCACAGGAATGGGGAAGGGCTCATTCTGAGCATCGAGCACCAGGGACTTCTCCACCACAAACCCGTAGTCAGCCAGCATCTCCTGAAGTCCATCGACTACCGGACGCGCAGCGATCCCCTGTCCCAATGGATCGAGCATGATGCCCATATTGCCCGCAGCCACGATCACCGCCCCACCGCGCATCAGGTATTGATCCACGGCGTAGCGGGCCTTGTCGTCAAAGCCGTCAGGCCCGATGAGCACCAGCACATCGATATCCGGGGGTACCTGCCCCGTCGACAGGTCCACCATGCGCACCTCATACTCCTGCTGCAGCGCGTCACGGATCTGCTCCCAGGATGACAATGGCTGCTGCACCTGGCCGAACATGTCCTGTGTGGGCGTGCTCGGCGGCGTCCATAGGCCCACCACGGGCAGGAAGCCACTGGAGGCCCGCTTGAGTGCCGCCTCCACAGCCGCTCGCACGTCTGCCTCGCTGAGGTCACCCTGCGGATAGACGATTTGCGCCTGCTTCCCTACCTCCAGCACCATGTAGAGGTAGTACGTTTGGTCGGAGAAAAGCGACGTCGCCAGGGGCTGCAGGCCATACCGATCCAGAAGTTGCTGACGCGTGACCTCACTACCTGGCGCATCGGGATCCACGAACTTGTAGGTGAAGCGCCCATTGGAGCGGTCGGAGATATCCTTGAGTACCTTATCGATGGTATCGGGCACGCCTACCAACCACTCGGGGAGCGTGTCAGGCGTGACATAGACCACCATCTCCACTGGTTCGTCCATGCTGGCCAGAACAGCATCCACGCTCTGGAATCCGTGAACCACCTTCTTGATGCTACTCGTCAGGTCATACTCCAGGTTGCGCAGACGCACCTCGACCCCTCCATCTCCTTTGCTCTCCACCTCAATGAGGTCGGCGAACGACAGAGTGGTCGATTGATCCCCATACTGGATCAGGATGTCAAAATAGGAGTTGATCACCGAGGCCTCGTAGCGCCCCGTGACCTGGAAGGGGGTAGGGCGGATGCCATAGACCTGATTGGCCTCGGCCTCCTTCTCCGGCTCCTTGGCGGGATCAATGATCTCCACCCGCACCTTGCCGCCACCGGCTACCTGGTACTCCTCCAGCATGTCGCGCACAGTTGGCACCAGCGGGGCCAGCAGCGGATGGGTCTTCTCACTGAAGTAGCCACGAATCAACAGGGGTTCCTGCAGCGACCTCAGGAGCTGCCGAGTGGTGGGCGAAAGCGTATACTCGTGGTATTCCGTCAGGTCCACCCGCAGCCGGCGCAGGGGAAACATCCACACGTTGACCACCAGGAGATTGGCGATCAGCAACGCGGAGGTGGCTGCCACACGGCGCCGCCGAGGTGCCAGACGTTCCCCTTCACTCCACCCTTGAGCCTTGAGCGACAACACATTGAGCGCCAGGAAGACACCCGCCAAACTGAGATAGTAGACCAGATCACGCAGATCGATCACCCCGCGCTGGATAGAGGCAAAACGACTCCCGGCCCCGATCGCACGTAGAATCTCACCCGTGCGGTTGCCCACGAAGTCTGTCACCCCTGGCGATCCCACCAGGTAGAGGAGACCACAGAGCAACACTGTGCTGATCAGGGCCACGATCTGATTGTCGGTGCGGGACGAGACAAAGAGGCCAATGGCCGCGTACATGGCAGCCAGCAGCAGCGCCGCCAGGTAACCACCGAAGACCGGTCCCCAGTCCAGGTCACCTAACAGCGAGGTCGTCAGCGGCAAGAAGGCAGTCAGCCCCAGGGCCAATGCCGTCAGCGCCAGCACGGCCAGGAACTTCCCCAACACCAATTGCGCTGATGAAACCGGCAGGGTCAACAGGATCTCCAGGGTCCCGGAGCGCTGCTCCTCGCTCCACTGGCGCATGGTCAGCGCAGCCACCAGGAAGATAAGCAGGACAGGCATCCAGTGGAACAACGGACGGACATCGGCAATCCCACGAGCAAAGAAGCGGTCCACCCAGAAGAAGGAGAAGAGCGTGGCTGCCAGGAAAGACCCGATGAAGATCAACGCCATGGGAGAGCCGAAATAGCCCCGCAGTTCCTTGCGGGTGATCGCCAGGATCTGTCGTATCTGCATGTCCTTTTTCATCATGCCACCTCCGCAAGCTGCACCGATGCCCTCTCCGGCGCCGATGCCAGCTCATTGAAGACGGACTCCAGGGTTCTCACGTCCCGACGCAGCTCCCGGACGGGCCAGTTTCGCTCCCGAGCCAGCGCGAAGATCGCCGGCGTCAGGTCATCCGCGGCCTCCGATACCCCATAGACGCGATAGGCGGCATAGCCATCAGCAGTCCTAAATGCACTCACGTCCCGGGCCAACGGCAAGCTGCGGAGTGCAGACTCTACGTCAGGCACTGAATCATTCAGAATCAGCACCGCGTTCGAGGTGGCCGCCAATTCCGCCAACAGAGCATCGGCCTTAACGCGGCCGTTGATGAGGATGATGACTCGATCGCACAACGCCTCCACCTCGGAGAGAATGTGGGTGGAGAAGAGAATCGTACTCCGCTGCGCCAGCCGTCGAATCAGGTGGCGGATCTCCACGATCTGGGTTGGATCCAGGCCAACAGTAGGTTCATCCAACACTAACAGCTTAGGCTTGTGAAGGATCGCCTGGGCAAGTCCCACCCGCTGCCGATAGCCCTTACTGAGCTCACCGATAGGGCGCGTCAGGTGATCCTCCAGACCCGTGGCGTACACAGCCTCCGATATGTAGCGCACCTGATCCTCCTGAGGAATCCCCCGCAGGTCAGCCATCATCCGCAGATAGGCCTGAACAGACAGCTCCGGGTAGAGCGGGGCGGTCTCCGGCAGATATCCAATCAGCGCCTGAACCGCTCGCGTCTGCTCCTGAACATCGAGACCGTCCACCCGCACCACTCCGTCATCGGGCTGCAGATAGCCGGTCAGGATCTTAAGAAATGTGGTCTTACCGGCCCCGTTGGGCCCCAGGAGGCCAACGATCTCGCCAGGCTGGATGGAGAACGAGACATCCTGAAGCGCACGGATGGGACCATACGCTTTACTAAGCTGGACAACATCAATCATCATCTTCCTCCAGATCACACGTCGTGTGACGAACTCTCACAACCGATGGAATCTATCGCCGTCAGCCCGCATTCCACAGTCTCTAACGGGCCACAGGCCAAACCAAAATCTTAGCAAAGAGAGAGGTCCTGTCAACGTCTGGCAGTCTGGCATGCACGTTGGCAGGATGCGATCATGTCACGATTGACAGGTGGTGGACACTACGGGGGAGGGACGTCGGAGGTCAAACCCTCATGGTCGAGCGTATGGGCGACAGCCTCCCTGTTGACCTCAGCATGTTCCGGCGAGACGAGCGAAGCAGCCTCGATCAAGGCTTCGGTTGGCGCCCACCCAAGACGGGCCAGGACCACCCCAGTGGCAGCCAATGCCATGTTAGAACGGGTGACACCGGGGACGGGCTTTGTCCTCAATCGCACCATCTGAGCGTCAGTGGGAACGTCATCAATCAACGCCGGCACACCAAAGAGCCAGGAATCTGGCCCCAGAGCCCTGATCAAAGGATGTACCTTGTCCAGGCCCTCCGACGAGAGGACGACCACCGCCGTCGTCTGAACCGTGCCGAACAGGGCGGTGCGCGTTGGCGCCAGCACAACCTCGCTCACGCTATGTCCGGAGCGCACCGTGACCGGATAATCATCACGCTGAAGCGCCCAGAGCCCCGCAAGCATCGCCGCTGTCGCAGCCATCCGGCCCGCCGTGCGAATGTGGGCACCCGCCGACCCAGCGATTACCAGGGAGACTGCATGATCCAAACGCGGCGCATAGCGCACGGGGATCGGGTTCTTAAGCGCGAGCGGCAGTCCACGGCGTGATGACCACACCTCACGCAACGCCCTACTGGCCTCTGGCCGCGTCTCATGGCGAAGCAGGCCGTCAGCCATCCCCATCTCTACCATGGCTTCCTTGAGCATCCGTGGGTTCAGGCGATTGAGGGTGGCGAAGTACGCCACACATAGCTCCCAGATGTCCAGCAGGGCAAAGCCATCATGCTGCAGGGCCGCCAGGATCTGCGCATCCAGCTCCGGGTCGAACGCGCTCCCACGCCAGACGTGAGTCGCGCCGTTAATGGCCACCGTCTGGGCAATATCGAGCGGCAACTCTGTGTTCCCCCACGGTGTCGTGATCGTCTTCCGGCCCTCGGGGGTAGTAACGCTCTGCTCGCCACCGGTCATCCCAAAGTTGAAGTTGTTGAAGACCAGAGTCGTGATCCCGATGTTGCGGCGGGCCGCGCTTACCAAATGGGCACACCCAATACCACATCCCCCATCGCCGATCAGCACGATCACATGCAGATCAGGACGAGCAAGCTTGATGCCCGTGGCATAAGTGAGACTCCGTCCGTGCAGACCGTGAAACGCGCTGGTGATGAAGTACTGATCGGAAAGGCCCACGCACCCGATATCGGTCACAATCACCACGCGTGCAGGATCCCATTGCAGGCGCACCAAAGCACGATCAAGCGCATCCAGAATCAGGCGATGGCTGCACCCCGGGCAAAACCCATAGGCACGCTGATTGCGATAGGTAGCGATCACACGTCTCTCACCGCGTTCACATGGAGCGCCTGCTGAGAGGCCTTGGCCTTCCGCCGATACTTGGCCCGGGTCCGCCGTCGGATGGAGAGCAGCCGCTGCACACGGTTATAGCGGGGCCGACTCAGCGGATAACGCCATGTGACCACCAGCAAGGTCATCAACAGGAGGCTGGCCACAGGTCCCACCAGGATGCGAATGCCCCATAGCACCGAGTCAGACTGTCTGAAGACCGTCGCGGTGGGAGGGGGTTGCTGATAGCCCAGCCATCCCAGGGACTGGAGGACCAGGAAGAGCGCGACCGCCGTGGTCAGTTTACGGAGGAAGTTCTTAGTCCCATAGTAGATGCCCTCACGGCGCTCACCAGTCTGCAGCTCATCCCAGTCAATGACATCTGGGAAGATGGCGTCTGGCAGCATGTGGGCCGCTGAATAGCTGAACCCCATGAGCACAGCCATGGCCATGGAGATCCCTATCGCCATAGGTGGTAGGAAGATCAGGCCCAACAACAGACAGGTCCACAGAATGATAGCAGCCATATAGGCCACACGCTTACCGAGGCGTTGCGCGAGCCATGACCACAGAGGAAGCACTGGCACGGCCACCACTGCCATCACCCCCAGCACTGCCGACTCAAGCGGCAACCCCAGGACAGGCACCGTAAGCAGTAGATTCCCGTCAGCCACCCAATAAGTGAGGAAAAACGGCAACAGGGCCGCCACCAGGTCAAAGGTCACCCAGTTGAGCACATAGAGCGCCGCTGCATAACGGAAGGGAATGTTGCGCCACGCTTTCTGTAAGGTCTCACGGAACCCAACCATTTGCGCTGCTGTCACCTCTGACTGCTCCTTCTCGCGGACAACGAAGAAAATCAGGAGATAGGGGATCACAGAAGAAGCTCCAAAGACAGCCGACGCCAACAGATAACCCTGCTGCTGGGTTCCGCCGGAAGCGACCACTGCATCCACAATCATCGGGGCTCCTACACCCCCGGCGATCGAAGCCAGGAAGTTGAAGAACATTCGGTAGCTGGCCAAGCTGGTCCTCTCATCGTAATCAGGGGTCATCTCGGGTGTCAACGCATGATAGGGCACGATGACCAGCGTCTGGAAGGTGTCACTGAGGGCATAGGCCAGCATCACATGTATCATCAGAAGGATCTGGCTCTTCCAGGGTGGGGCCCACCATAGAATCAGAAAGGCCAGGCCGTAGGGAATGGCGAAGAGAAGCAAAAAGGGACGCCGACGTCCCCACTTCGTACGCACTTTGTCGCTGAGCACGCCTACCAGCGGGTCATTGACCGCATCCCATATCACACCAATGGCAGCGGCAAAGCTCGCCAGGCGGGGCTCCAGACCAACGACATCCGTGAGGAAGATGGCATAGAAGATCTGACGCAGCGTGTTGAAGGCCGCCATCCCCCAGTCGCCGGTGCCGTAGATGATCTTCGTGAACAGCGGAACCCGATCCTCTTGTGCTGTCATGATATCGTCTCCATGGTCAACTGTGTCACATCCCAATATCCGTCAGATGCAGCCCGCTCAGATCGCGCGACGGTAAACCCGATGCCGCTTGTGCCAGCGCACCCCCAACATGTTCATGTCCCCCAGGCTCTTGATGTTGCTCTCCAATACCTGGACAATCTCCAGGTATCGTGCGCCTCTCTGCCTGAGAATGTGGTTCAACTCAGCATACAGCACCGCGCTGGCCCCCAGTCCCTGATACTGGGGAAGAAGCCCGATCCCATTACCCAGCAGTCGCTGCGTGTGCTTCTTAGTCCACAGGATACGGACCCAGCCCAGAGGCCAGAGGCGGCCCTTCGTGGCTTGCAATGCCTCGGCCAGATCGGGAAAGACAAACGCAAAGCCCACGATCTCCTCCCCCTTCATCACCACCTTCATGAGCTGCGGATCCGATACGGCCAGGAGTTGATCGCCGATCATCTGCACCTCGGCTTCATCGATGGGGTAGTAGCCCCACACCTCTGTGAAGGCCGCGTTGTTGACCGCCTGGATCTTAGGGATCCAGCCACGCAGCTCACGAATGGAGGAGAAAGACTTGATCCAGAACCCCCGCCGTCTCTTGATGCGATCAGCCAGTTCGAAAAGCCGGGGCGGAAGCTGATGTTCAGCGGTCATATAGCCGGAATGATAGTCCACTTCCTTCTCGAAGCCCACTGCCTCCAGTAATGGGGCATAGTAAGCATAGTTGTAAGGGAGCCCCATACCTGCCAGATGCTGGAACCCCTCGACCAGCACGCCATAGGCATCCGAGCGCAGCATCCCCTTGGGTCCTTTCAACACGGTCAGGCCGCGATCCCGCGCCCAGGCGTCCGCGGCATCCATCAACGCCCGAACCACCTCCACGTCCTCGACAGTGTCGAAGTAGTAGAAGAAGGCGGTTTTGCTCTGATTATAAGCATTGTAGCGTCGGTTCTCCAGGACCGCGATACGCCCCACCACCTCCCCCTCCGCCTCCGCCAGGAAGAACGCTGCATCCGAATGCCGGTAGAAGGGGTGTCGCCGTCGGTTCATGGCCAGCTTGACTGAGGAGACCAAAGGCGGTGTCCATTGGGCACATCCGCGGTAGAGATCAAAGGGGAAGGTCACAAATCGTCGGACATCCGCGCGGACCGCAGGATTCAACCTTCGCACACGCATGGCATCACTCCGTAAAGAAACCCACGCCCAGCACGCCAGGACCCGCATGGGTCACCACCGCCGGCGGGACCGCCAAGAGCGGGATCTCACTCAGCCCGATCTGCGCCTTGAAGAACTCGACCAGGGCCATAGCCTTGTCCTCAGCAGCAGCGTGCATCACGCTGAGATGCCCACGCTCACCAGGCGCGATCTGTTCCAACACCAGTTGCTTCATCCGCTCCAGGGCACGTCGCTGAGTGCGGATCTTCTCCAGGGTGTCAACCTGACCACCCCTGAATGTCAGCAGCGGCTTGACCTGCAGCACGCTACCAAGCAACGCGGCGGCACCGCCGATCCGTCCTCCCATCGCCAGGTACTTGAGCGTATCCACGACGAAATAGATACGACAGCGCCCACTCATCTCACGCACGCGGGCCTCGATCGTATCCACGTCCACACCCTGGGCAGCCCATTCCGCAGCCAGACGCAACAGCGTCGCCACAGGACTGGCGATCAGGCGGGTATCGATAATTCGCACATCGAGATCTCCGACCCCTTGCTCACGGGCCATCTCCAACCCAACTGTTGCTGAGCGCACCGTGCCGCTCACCAACGCCGAAGGTAAGATGCACACGATGGGCTCCCCTGTGGCCGCAAGTCGCTCGAAGACTGCAACAAACAACTCTGGCGGGGGAGCTGCCGTCTTGGGCAGCTCCGTCGCCGTCTGCAGCCGGGCCATGAAGGACTCGTACGTGATCTCCACCCCTTCCAGGAACGATGTCTCGCCGAAGATAATCACCTGGGGCACGATAGGTATGTCATATGTCTGAGCAATGGATTCGGGAAGACCTGAAGTCGTGTCACCAACAATCTTGACCATAAGTGCTTGCTCCTTTTCCCGGCGCGACAGAACCGGGAGATAAGACCCGGAAGACACCCCGATGGCGGCATCAACCGTAGCTGAACCCCAGTAAATGAATGGTCACCGTTCAGCACCAATATAAGGAGAGAATTGATAAGTCAGCAAGTATGCCAGGCGTCTTGGCAGCCGCAGGCGACGTCTGCTGTTCCAGAAGGGTAGCATGGGTCCCCTGTACGAGCCAAAGCAACGCGCAACAAGCCAAAGTTCATGTAAAGCAGTGAAGCACACTTGGGACACAGTTGATCACAACATTGCCGGCACAGCGATCCTGTTGAGTCAGGCCGATGGGTTCCTCCCTGGTTGCCTTCACCACTTCCTGAGGGGGAAAGGGAACTATTTCTATGGAAAGTGGCAATGGAGGCGCCGTAACGGAGCGCCTCCATTGCCACTACGCCCGACGGTCCCTTGAGCGCCAGGAGACGTGGGTACCCATAAGACAGGTACGAAGCACTGCCCTCGATATGCTCCAGTGAAGCTGATTTGAAGTTGGGGAAGTGCCATCAGTTATCATTGGATCCTCTTCACGCCCCTTACCCTCGACAGTGGGCGGATATCCCAAGTACCCCACTTGCCGCGGAAGCCCCGGGATATCGTCCTCCGCTCAGGAAGACTTGGTAGGCAGATATTTCGAGAGCTTGGCCGCCAGGTTGGACAGCGGCAGGCTCTGCAGCCAGATGCGACCCGGCCCCTTCAGGGTGGCCAGAAACAGTCCCTCTCCCCCAAACAGCACGTTGGTCAGGCCCTTAACCATCGTGATGTCATACGTCACCGTCGGCTCAAAGAGCGCGATGTGACCCGGGTCGATCCGCATCGCCTCGCCGTCTGCCAGCGAGTATTCCCGGATCTCGCCGGGAACCTCCAGGAAGGCATAGCCGGGTCCCGTGATCCGCTGCAGGATAAAGCCCTCACCCCCGAACAGGCCGGTGCCCAGGCGCTTGCGGAAGTGCATGGCCAGGTTCACTGTCGTCTCAGCGCACATGAACGCATCGCGCTGGCAGATGATGCTCTGGTTGGCCCCCAGCTTAACCGGCACGACCTTACCGGGCGCCTCGGGCGTGAACACGATAAGAGCCTCCTCAGACCCTCTATTGGTATAGGTAGTCATGAACAGGGACTCACCGGCGAGCTTCCGCCCCAGGCCAGCAATCAGCCCTCCCTTGGTGTTCGTCTGCATGTCGATGTTGCCCTTCATCCAGGCCATACCGCCGGATTCCGTATACATCGCCTCACCCGGAGCCAGATAGACATCCAACGTCTGCATCACAGTACCATGAATCTCATAACGCATCGCGACCCTCCATTCATATGATTTGGTTAACGGAAACGTTCAGGCCGATGTCTCGGCCGATGTCCCTCTTAGAGCGGCCACTACCGCCCGGATATGATCAGGCGTGCTGCCACAGCAGCCGCCGAAGATCCGCACGCCAGCCTCCTCCACAAAACGTTGAGCGTATTCGGCCATGATCTCCGGCGTCACGTCATAGACCAGGTCTCCACCCTCGGCGTGAGGCAGACCGGCGTTGGGCTTGGCCATCAACGTGGCGTCCGGTGCCACAGCCCGCATCTTCAACACGGCCTCGAGCGTCTCAGAGAGCGTGCGCCCGCAATTAGCCCCCATCACATCAACGCCCAACGAAAGCAGGGCCTTAGCCGCGCGCTCTGGCTTGACCCCCATCATGGTGCGCCCCCGGGTATCGAAGCTCAGCGTGACCAACAGTGGCAGGTCCGTGGCCTTGCGAACACCCTCCACCGCTGCGCGTACCTCCTCCAGATCGCTCATAGTCTCAATCAGGATGGCATCCACGCCACCCTCTGCCAGTGCCGACGCCTGCTCGGCGAACGCCGCGACCGCCTCCTCGAAGCTCAGGGCCCCCAGGGGTTGCATCATCTCGCCTGTGGGACCGATATCACCCAACACCCCCACCGTCTCACCTGCCATCTCACGCGCGATCCGGGCTGCCATGCGGTTGACCTCCGCGGCCCGATCCTCCAGACCATCCCGCCTGAGCCGTATAGCGCTCCCACCGAAGGTGTTGGTCAGGATAAGATCCGCACCCGCCTCGATATAGCCACGATGCAGAGCACGGATGGCATCAGGCCTCTCCAGGTTCCAGCGTTCCGGTGCCGCACCTGGAGCCAGTCCAGCCTTCTGCAGCATAGTCCCGGTAGCGCCGTCCGCGATCAGAAGGCCTTTCTCCTCCAGCATAGCGAAAAACTTTGACATCGCCGATCCCCCTTTGGTGAGGTCCTGTCATCAGGCATACCTGATACGCATATTTCGAACGAGATCATACCACAGAAACCCAAAACTCGCAGGTATCGACATTCACCACTGTGGGACCAGATAACTCTGAAGAGTCCCTGCCCCTCCTTTTCAAGCAGGTGGCCGCTACAGCCAAAGCCTTCGAGACGTATAGATAGTAGGGACCAGAGAGCTATCACATCGAGATGATCAACTGCGCGTCCGGGTGTTCACGTTGACGGGCTTACCGCCATCGCTATACTGTTAGATGCTTCATTGTTTCACACCCGCATGGTCACCATGGATAGGAGGGCAACGAATCTATGGAAATCGTCTCATACCTCATCGCAGCTATCCTGGCCTTCTTCGGCTTTATGTTTGTGGTGGGCTCCCAGGGTCAAATCATCCGCATCATCGTGGGCATCATCCTTTTCGCAGCCGCAGGGGCGCTCGTCTACGCCGTCCGCGCCCGCCCCAAGAAGGAGGAGATCACCCACGTGCAGAAGATTGACCTCTCGGGAGACGTCCAGCTCGAGCAACTCAAGTGTCAGTCGTGTGGAGGAGCGCTGAGCAAGGACAACCTGGTTGTCAAGGCTGGCGCCATCTTCGTGGAATGCCCGTACTGTGGTGCCGCGTATCAGATCGAAGAAGCGCCCAAGTGGTAGACGTCAGGCTGCTCGCACCCCTTGCACCTTCAGAGTTGCGACCCCAAAGTGGGTTGATTCGTAGACACAAGTGATGAAGTCACACAGCTATTGGGAGCGATGGACCGCCGCCATCCGTGATCGGTTCAGGGGTAGTACCACGGGACCTCAGCCCGGCCTCCACACCTATCCCCTTCACCTCGATGGAGGCCAGAGGCGTCTTCACCTGCGCATCCACCCGGACGGAACGGGGATGCTCTTCGTCGATGTCACCGACGTCATACACCTTAACCCCACCGCTGCCCACATGGCCTGGATGGCCTTGGAGCGCATCCCACTGGCCCGTGCGCAACGTCAGCTCTACCGACACTACCGCGGGGTCAAACGACGCGAGCTAGCAGACGCTGCGAAGCGTATCTATGCCATGGTCGACCGGCTGCGCGATCAAGCGGGCGCTTGCCCGGTATGTGCCATCGCGTCAGAGGTTCAGTTCCAGCCTCTTTTCAGCCTGCCTGCACGGGCTCCCTACAAGGTGGACTTCGCGCTCACCTATGCCTGCAACAACAACTGTCCCCATTGTTACAACGAGCCGGAACGCTTCACCATGCGCCCATTGGACAAGGACGATGCGTTCCGCGTCATCGACAAACTGGTCGCCATCGGGGTTCCACACCTTATCCTCACGGGTGGAGAGCCGACGCTCTACCCCTGGCTGTTGGAGTTGGTACATTATGCCGACCAGCGGGGTCTCATCGTGGGCATGAACACCAACGGCCGACGCCTGGCCCGCCCCACGTTGGCCCGGGACCTGGCGGAGGCTGGGCTCAACCACGTCCAGATCACCCTGGAGGCCAGCCAGGCGGAGGTACACGACGCGATGGTCGGGGTTGCGGGGGCCTTTCACGAGACGGTGGCCGGTATCAAGAACGCCTTGAGCGCCGGGCTTCTCACCATCACGAACACCACCCTCACCCGGCAGAACCAGCACCTGGCGCTGGAGACCATCGCCTTCCTGCACGAGCTGGGTCTGACGACCTTCGCAATGAACGGCATAATCCACGCCGGTGGGGGCCTCTACACACCCGATGCTATCCCAGCCGAGGACATGTACGCCCTCCTGGCCGCCATCCGTGACACGGCCGATGAACTGAAGATGCGCTTCCTCTGGTACACCGTCACCGATTACTGTCAGCTCTCCCCCCTAGAGCTGGGCCTGGACCCCAAACGCTGCAATGCCGGGGAATATTCTATGTGTATCGAACCCAACGGGGACGTGCTGCCCTGTCAGTCCTACTACGTCTCGGTCGGAAATATCCTACGCGACCCCTGGGATAGCATATGGAACAGCGACCTCTTCCTGCGATTCCGCAACCGAGGGCGTCACCCCAAGGAGAGCGGGCTTCCTGAGAAGTGTTGGAACTGTCCTGACCTGCCTGTATGTGGTGGCGGATGTCCCCTGGAGCACGAAGCGCTGGCTGCGGGGAGCACGATCGAACGGGCCTCTGAGCGGGGATGTGGCCGCGCATCAGGCCGCGCTCTCGTGCGCCGTCCCACCCAGTCCTCCGAGCCGGAGGAGCTCCTGTTCTTTGTCCACACCGACTCGAGGATGCCCTGAGCGATGAACGAAACCCAACATGGAACCACCCAATCAGTCCTACTGGAGGGGGAGACCCTGTTCATTCTGGATCTGATTCCCTTCCAGCCGGAGTTCGACACCCTCCGGAGGCGGGTACGCCTCAAGGAAGACAGCCCCTATCTGGCGGAACTGCACACCCTCTACCAGGAGGCACAAGCTATCGCCAGGCCGAAGGCCATGATCAGGCTGGCCTGGATCGAGGCCAAATACGACGATTCCGTCATCGTCGATGGCATCCATTTAAAGAGCCGTGTGCTGCGCGTCAATCTGGAACATGCCCAACGGATCTTTGCCTATGCAGCCACCTGTGGGACGGAACTGCACCGCATGGAAGCGCAACTGGATGACATGCTTCAACGCTATTGGCTGGACGTACTCAAGGAGATGGCATTGGGGGAGGCGCTGCAGGCGCTTGACACCTTTATCACCCAACGCTTTCGGCCTACACGCACGGCGACTATGGCGCCAGGCTCGTTGGCCGACTGGCCCATCTCACAGCAACGGGCCCTGTTCAACATCCTGGGTGACCCCGAGGCTGCCATCGGCATACAGTTGACAGAGAGCTATCTGATGATCCCCAACAAAAGCGTCTCCGGGATCCGCTTCCCTACCGAGGAGAGCTTTGAGAGCTGCCAGCTCTGCCCACGTGAAGGGTGCCCAAACCGCCGGGCGCCTTATGAACCCGGGCTTTACGAGTCGCGCTACGCCAGAGGAGACACCCCCACGCCTTTAGGAAGCACTTTATAGGACCGAGGAGAGCGAGTGAGGAGGTAGAGATGACAAAGGAGTGGCTGCGCCGTCTGTTGTTCATCGGTAAGAGAGAGCGCCCAACTCCGGTTGCGCCCGGACTCTATCATATGATGCACGAAGGTGAGGGGACGATCGCCCGTTTTCACCTGCGGGTTGAACGGGACGGGAGTGGCATGCTGATCGCCAACGCGGTTGCCACAGCACGTCTCACCCCCACGGGCGTGATCATCGCCAAGGGTCTGCTGGAGGGGGCATCGGACGCACAGATCGCGGCCATGCTGCGCAAGCACTTTTCGCGCACCGATCCGGCCGTGATCACCGCTGACATCGAGCGCGTCCGTACCCTGATCAAACAGATCACCGAACCTGGGGATTTGTATCCCATATTCAACCTGGAGGACGCAACCTTCTCACCATACCGCGCCGAACTGATCGCCCCGCTCCAGGCATCGCTGCCCCTGAGGGAGGGCTCGGCCCCTCAACCCATCCTCGATCGCCTATGGGAGGTGGGAATTCCCCACGTGACGTTCCTTTACAGCGACACCAGTCAGCCTTCGACCCTTGTGCACGCCATCGAGCGGGCCGAGGATCTGGGTATGATCGCTGGGGTGCGGGCGCGTGCCACCTATCTAGCCGATGTAGGCTTCCTCACCGAATTGATGCAGGCGGGGGTGGATCACATCGACTTCCTCTACGCCTCACATCAGCCAGAGGTGCACGACGCGCTCTGTGGGGAAGGGGATCTAACGGCAGCCCGCTGGCTTCTTGATTGGCTGGAGGAGAACGAGCTTTGCGCCGTGGCGGAGATCCCTCTGGTGCAGGCTACCCTCGACGAACTCGAGATCACCGTCGCGGAGCTGCTTGACCATGGCGCCGACAACCTCTCCTTCGTGGCCTACGCCACCACAGACCCCGACCTGGCCATCCAAGACGGCATCTTCGCGGCCCCTAGTATGGTCCAGGTCGCTGCCACGGTGGAAGAGATCGCCCACATGACTCAAGCCCGCTTCATGTGGAGCCCGCCGATAGAGCGCGATCCACGCCTGCCCCTGACGCACCAGATCCAGGCAGGTCCCCGTTGCACTGGAGATGTAGCCATCCGTGTCGAACCCAACGGCGACGTGATCCCCCCACGGGGACCAGCCAGGAGTGCAGGCAACATTCTGCGCGATCCCTGGGAGGCTATCTGGGAGAGTGAACCATTCCGCGCCTACCGCGAGCGGGTCGAATCCCCCACGCGCTGTGACATCTGCCCGGGATTGACCATCTGCGCCGCCGACTGTCCAAAGAACCCTGCGGGTTGGGCGCGCTTTGTTGTCACGTCTGACGAGGCTCCTGAGACATGAGGAGTAGGGACAACAGAGAGGGGGTAAAGACCATGGTATCTCGACCTTGGCGCATCATGATAGCGGGGTGGGCCCTGTTGCTCTTACTCGTGTCCGTCATCCCGACGGGGAGCGCCCTGGCATCCCCCGCTGTCCAGAGCTACAGTTTCACCATCCCTGAGATGTTGATGCATGTCTATGTCCAGCCCGACGGATCGGCGCGCATCGTCTATGACATCACCTTCCAGAACTGGGGGGACCCCATCGACATCGTCGACATTGGACTCCCCCATGAGGACTACGACATCACAACGATGCAGGCCTCCATCGATGGACATCCACTGAGCGACATCAGGCCCTCCACCTACATTGACGTGGGTGTGGAGATCCACCTGGGTTCTTATGCCATCCCCAGCAACGGGGTGGGGACGCTCCACTTCGAGGCCACCATGCCTGACATGGTCTACGCCGACACCACGAACGAAGCGAATGCCTCGCTGCAGATCACGCCTACGTGGTTCGATAGCGATCTGGTGGCAGGCAGTGGCATCATCGAGATCCGGGTGACTCTTTTGCCCGACATCCAACTGGATGAAGTCCTCTACCAGGACGAGCCATTTACAGGCAAATACCTTGACGATCAGGGACGCCCCATAGTGGTGTGGCGCTTCGAAGATGTCTCGCCCACCAAGTCCTATCGGGTGGGGGTCTCCTTCCCCCGGCGCGGCCTGACCCACGTCGTGGAGGTCACATTCTGGGACCTGCTCGGGCGCTGGCTAGGCGGCGCCGTCACAGTCCTCACTGGCGCGCTGGGCGTGTGCCTGCCTATCCTCATCCCCGGCTTTGTCCTCTTCATCATGATACGAACCGTGATCCGCGCCAGCAAGCCTCACTACCTGCCCCCTATCGCTCAGGTCGAAGGTGGGGGGATCAAACGGGGCCTGACGGCCCCTGAGGCCGCGGCGCTGCTGCAGTTGCCGCTCAACAAAGTCCTGGCTCTGGTCATCTTTGGCATGCTGGAGAAAGGGTTGATCCGTCAAACCGAGGCAGACCCCCTGACCGTCGAAGTGGTCGAGGACTTCCGCACGCGCGGAGTGCCAGGGCTGGATAGCGCCGAGGCGCGCGCAGCCTACCGCCGCAAGAAGGCACAGGAAAAGGGCACGGTGATCCATCAGTATGAGCAACCGTTCCTGGACCTCTTCGAGACCCATCCCGGCATTCCCGTGCGGGATCTGAATGTCGTGAAACCAATGAAAGTGCTGATCGATGGTGTGGCTGAGAAGATGAAGGGGTTCGATCTCTCGGATACGCAGGACTACTACCGCCGCATCATCGACCGAGCCATGGAACAGGCCCAGGGACTGACCGAACCCGAACAACGTCAGGCTTACCTCGACCGCTACCTGCCGTGGATCATGATGCGCCCTGACTACCGACCGATCATGACGGTGGGCAGCTACAACTACTGGCCGCGATGGGCCCGCCAGACCTCGACCTCGGGCGGTGGCCTACGAGCCAGCCGCACTCCCGGCGGGCGCTCAGGCCGCAGCAGCACAACGACCTTTGGCGATGTCTCCGCCTCCTTCGCAGGATGGGCCGAGAAGACTATGGGCTCAATGGCCGCGGCCATTATGCCCACCACGCTGAGCAAGCCGGGCACGGTGACCCACACCTCAAGCGGCGGGGGAAGTTTCCGCAGCAGTTGTGCCTGTGCCTGCGCAGGGTGCGCCTGCGCCTGTGCGTGCGCTGGCGGTGGGCGTTAGCCCACGTTAGATCGCGTGACCTGAGCAGGAGTGAAGGGCTGTGATGAAACGTCTGATGACGCCGATGTTGTTGTGTCTCTTCCTGCTGACGCTGGGCAGCGCCGTACCGCGCGTACAGGCCCAGAGCTACAGGTTCGAGGTACCCCGACTGGAGATGCAGGTGTTCGTCCAGCCAGACGCCTCGGTGAGGATCGTGTACGACATCACGTTCGCCAATGAGGGAGACCCCATCGATGTCGTTGACATCGGATTACCCCATGAGAATTACGACATCAGCGCTATGCGGGCCTCCATCAACGGCGTTGAACTCACCGACATCCGCCCTTCGGCATACATCGCCATAGGCGTCGAGGTACACCTGGACGACCAGGCCATCGAGTGGGGAGAGGAGGGGACCCTCCACTTCGAGGCCACGCTGCCCGACATGGTGTATCAAGACACGACCGATAAAGCCTATGCCTCATTACGCATCACGCCGACCTGGTTCGACGAGGACCTGGTATCAGCCCCCGGGTACATCGGTGTAGCCATTCATTTGCCCGAGGGGGTTGCCCCCGACGAGGTGCGGTATCAGCAGGTGCCGTTTACCACCAAGGCCATCTACCAGGATCACACCGTCGTCATATGGGAATGGCCCGAGGCCTATCCCACAAAACCACACATGGTGGGAGTCTCTTTCCCCAAGCGTGTCGTGAGCCACGTCATCGAGATGAGCCTGGGCGATCTCATCGGGCGCTGGCTGGACGAACACCCGGACACCGTAGCGATCCTCGCCGTCCTCAGCGCGGTACTCTTCAGTGTGCTCTTCTTCAGATTTACCGGGGGCACAGGATGCTCGCTGTTTGCCCTTCTCCTCGTTGGGTTGGTCATCCTCACTATCATCCAACCAGCCCTTCTGCTTCTCGAGTTCCCACTCCTGGTCATTCTGGTGATCCTCAACGAGATCCACCTGCGGAGGAAGAAGAGATCCTATCTGCCCCCTATCGCACAGACGGAGGGTGGGGGAATCAAGCGCGGCCTGACCGCACCCGAGGCCGCCGTCCTGCTTGAGATGCCCCTGAACAAGGTGCTGACGTTGGTGATCTTCGGGCTCCTCCAGAAGGGTATCATCGAGATCGTGACCCATGAGCCTCTCACGGTCCGCGTAAGGCCAGCGTTCCGCACCTGGGACAAGCCCGAAAACCGGCGCTCGATCAAGAAGAGACGGCAGCAGCGACGCCGCGCCGCTCTCGAGCATGGGACCGTCATCCATGGCTACGAACATGCCTTCCTCGACCAGCTCGAGCGCCACCCGCGCAAACCCCTGGAGGCCATCAATTTCACCAAAGCCATGGAACGCCTCATCGAGAAGACCGCCCGAAAGATGAAAGGTTTCGACCTTTCGGAGACGCAGGAATATTATCGCCGGGTCATCACTCGCGCGATGGAACAGGCTCGATCCCTGGGCGAGATCCAGGCGCGTAAGACATACCTGGACAAGTACCTCCCGTGGGTCATGATGAACGACGCCTATCCGACCGTTTTAACACAGGGAGGCCAGGTCTACTGGCCCAGATGGGTCCGGCCCGCCAGCTCGGGTGGGCGTCGGGGATTGGCGGCACCTGCGACGCGCCCCGCGCAGGGCACAACGCGCTCCAGTCAGACGACCCTCGGGGATGTCGCTGCCTCCTTCGCTGGCTGGGCAGAGAATACGATGGGGCGCATGAGCAAGACCATCGTCCCCAGCGCCATGGATATCCCAGGGGTCAAAGGCGGCGTCATCGATCTCAGCGGCCTTGACCGGGCCACAGGCAGTGTTTTCCAGGCTCTGGCCAGCTCGTCCGGAGGCAGTAGTAGCAGCAGCAGAAGTAGCAGTGGGCGGAGCAGTTGTGCCTGCGCCTGCGCCGGATGCGCCTGTGCCTGTGCCTGCGCCGGTGGGGGGCGATAGTGCATGCCCATGTCGGTTCTCCAGGACCAGGCCGCACTCCCTGAGCCTCAACATCTGATCATGCAGGCGCGCTGGTTGGCCCCGGCGCGGGCGCGCCTGTTGCGACGGGTCCATGTTGCACGTCGACGGTGTATCCTCGATCTGGGATCGGGGTATGGCAGCGTGACCCCAGAACTGGTCCGTCGCGGAGGAGGCACCGTAATCGCGCTGGAGCGGCAATGGAACGCACTACAAGCCTTGCCCGATCGCTTCAGCGGCGCGTACCGGACCGTCGGCGACGCGGTGTCGCTCCCTTTCGGCGAAGCCACCTTCGACCTGATCTTTACCCAACTCACCCTGCTGTGGATCTCCCCTCTTCCAAAGGCAATCCAGGAGATCGGACGTGTGCTGCAACCAGGTGGGGCTCTGGTGGCACTGGAGCCCGACTACGGGGGGATGATCGAATATCCCCCCGAGATCGCCTGCGGGGCACTGTGGGTGAAGGGGCTGGAGCGGGCTGGCGCTGACCCTCTAGTAGGACGCAAACTGCCGGGCTTGCTGGCGGCTCAGGGCTTCCGCGTCCGCGTCTCCCTGTTCAACACCATGACGCCGCCCGAGCCTGCCCGATTCGACCTGCTGGCCGGATTGCCCCTCACCGGTGAGGAACGCCACACGTTGAAAAGGATCAGAGAAAGGGCCCAAGCGCTCTCCGGCCCGTGGGCCCAGATCGCACACCTCCCCTTCGTTCTGGTCACCGCCATCAAAGAAAAAAGGCGTCCCTAGGCAGCCGCCTGCTCGGCGCCGGCGGCTTGATGCTCCGTCTCAAGAAGCGTCTTCAAGGCCGTGATCGCCACTTCGAGCATCTGATCATCGGGTTCCCGCGTGGTCAGATCCTGCAGCGCCAGATTAGGCGCAATGAGCCAGCGAATCCATGGGTGTTCCTGGTTCCGGGCAGTAAAACGCAGGATCTCATACGAGATGCCGGCGATCACCGGCAAGAGGACCAGACGGGTCAAGATCCGCACGACGAGCGTCGGCCGGCCCAGCGGAGAGAACACCAGGACCGAGACAAGGACCACCGTGAGCAGAAAGGCCGTCCCACAGCGAGCGTGACGTCGCGAATAGGGGCGCACCCCCTCTACCGTCAGTGGAGCGCCATCTTCATAGGCATTGATTGTCTTATGTTCCGCCCCATGATAGGCAAAGACACGTCGAATCTCCTCGGCACGCCCAACCGCAGCGATGTAGCCGATCAGCAGCGCCAGCCGGATCATCCCTTCCAGCAAGTTGAACGCCCACGCGTTATGCGCCACCACCAACCCTGCCACCCAAGAGGGAAGCAGCATGAAGAGCCCAACGCCCAGGAGCAAAGATAGAGCGCCGGTGAGCAACCCCATCCCACCCGACATGGAGAAGTCCGGGTCCTCCTCCTGAGCCGCGACCTCTGCAGAGAAGAAAAGGGCTCGCATACCGAGGCCCAACGAGTCCCAAAGCAGTGGAATCCCACGCAAAAAGGGTATTTTTGTGAACACACCCCGGTAGAGCCCACTGAGCGGCTCTTCCCGCACCAGGATCTCACCATCTGGACGGCGCACCGCGATGGCCGCCCGATAGCGTCCACGCATCAGCACCCCTTCAATCAGAGCCTGACCCCCATACGTCTCTCCCAGAGGCCTGCGATTATCTTCCTGTTCCATGTTCCTCCTGACCGTTGGCTGTCCTTACACACCCCACATCATGCAGATCCTTGACGAGCCACGGTCCATGCGCCCATCAGTGCCCGGCGGCCCAAGACCTTCGCCATCGCCAGGCGATATTCAACACTTCCACGGAAGTCAGCAACTGGCTGAAGATCAGAGTCGATGTGATCCAGCACGTGCACCACGCGTTCCTCGGTCAGCTCCTGTCCCTCCAACATGTGTTCCACCTTGTGGAGGCGCGTTGGCGTGGCATCCGCCCCACCGACGGCCAGACGAACCGTGACTGGCAGTCCCTCATCCAGCGCGATGTAGGCTGCCGCACACACGATAGGCTTGTCCTTCGGTGAGCGCCCCACCACCTCGAAGGCGGTGCCACTGCGCACTGGGGGGCGCACAAGGTGCAACTCCAGCAGCAGGGCCCGCGTCGCCACCAGCCGATCGCGATAGGCCACAAAGCTCTCAAAGGGAGCATGGTGGATCACCGGGTCCGCATAGTATAGCTCTGCATCCAGCACCAGCAGGGCTGTCGTCAAAGGATCAGCCGGCCCCGCGGTGATGAGTGTGCCACCTAACGTCCCCTGTTCACGTAAATTGCGCGATTGTTGGTAACCCAGGGCACGCTTGAGCAGCCCACCAGCCAGCACACTCGTATCTGGATGATCTATCACATCCTGCAACCGAGCCATAGCTCCCACATGGACCTCGTCCACATCCGAGGCAATAAACTCCAGGCCCAGCGCCTGCAAGTCCACCACCATCTCCAGTGAGGGATCGCGGTGAGCGACGATCCAACTGCCTCCCGCCAGATAGGTCGCGTTGACATTGGACTGCACCAGCGTTACCGCTTCGTCGATCGATGTCGGACGCTGATACTGCTTCACCCCTCGCAATTTCATACCTGCCTCCCATCGCAGCTCACTCTGCGCCTTGTCAACCTATACCTTCCAAGAGATGAGGCCAATCAATTCTTCCCCTCTCCGCGCAAGTGGAGAATGTGAGAGAGCAAGACCCCACTCAGGACAAATACAAATCACAGCCAGCGCTGTGTCACCGTGAGACTGACTTGACGAGGGGGTCTACAATCGGGTACGGTCAAGTATTCCCGCTTCAATGGCGACCTGCTATGTGAACAACTCCCCTCGACCAAGCCTCCCCTATTCCTCCACTCGCCAGAACTGACGTTCTTCCTCCCATCCCTTCAGGGTTCCCGAAGGGGGCTGCACAACGATAGCCTGGCATTCAGCGGTGACCGTTCCATCCTCCAGTTCGATGCGCCCCGCGACCTCCGCCGAGCGCCGACGGCGCCTGACCACCCAACCCAAAGCACGTAACGGCGTCTCGGTGGGTGTTGGACGTCGGTAGCGCACCTCAAGCTTGGCTGTGACCCAGAACGGATCTCCGTCTGTCACCATCATCAATGCGCGGCCCGTGACCTCGTCCAGGATCGAGGCCAGGACCCCGCCGTGGACGATGCCCGGGTAGCCCTGGTATACCTCTGGGATGACCAAGGGTACCACCACCTGCTGGGCCTCGGGATCCTCATAGAAATGGACATGTAGACCGACAGGGTTCTCCCGACCGCAGACGAAGCACATACGCGAGGTCGGCTGCGGCCGCCAGTTCGGAGATACATCACGCTTTTCTACCATCCAACACTCCTGCAGACTCCAGAATCTCCAGTCAACAACTCCTCAAGAAGAAGCGCTACTTCTCCTCGCGCATGTACGGCCGCCCCAAAGCAGCCGGTGCACCCACGCGATGGCTCAGCGCCTCCCACCATGTCATAATCACCAACACAACGATCGTCGCCAGATAGGGCAACATGTTAAGGTAAGCCGAGGGGATCGTGGTCCCACTGGCCTGGAGTCGGAACTGTACAGCGTTGATCCCACCAAACAGGATCGCGCCGAAGACTGCCCGTAGTGGATTCCACATTGCGAAGATCACTAACGCGATCACGATCCACCCACGGCCGCCGGTGATATTCTCCGCCCACCCGGGAGCGTAGGCAAGAGAGAGATGAGCCCCCCCTAACCCCACGAGCACCCCTCCGAGTAGCGTGTACAGGTAACGGATACGAATGACATTAATACCCATCGCATCTGCGGTCTGGGGGTCCTCTCCCACCGCGCGCAGGTTCAGGCCATTGCGCGTGCGATACAGATAGGCCCAGGCCAGCGGCACCAACACGAAGAGTGCATAGGTCAGGATATCCTGGCGAAACAGGGCTCCCACCAGCGGGATCGAGCTCATCCCAGGTAGCTCAAGGGGATGAAACCGGGGACCGATGAGGCCCACCAGGCTGCGGTTATTCGACTCCGGCCCCAAACGCTCACCCAGAAAGCTCGCCAGCCCTGTACCAAAGAGCGTAATGCTCAGACCACTCACCACCTGATTGGCCCGCATGGTCACTGTAAGAAATGCGTGAATCAGCGCCAACGTTCCCCCCGTGAGTCCAGCGGCGAGCAACGCCAGCCAGAGGTTCTCGCTGTAATAGGCCACTGCAAAAGCGACCACCGCGCTGCAGAGCATCATACCCTCAACCCCCAGGTTGAGGATGCCCGTACGCTCGGTGTAGATCTCGCCGATGGTGCCATAGATGAGCGAGGTCCCCGCCCGCAACGTGATCGTCAGAATGGAACCCAGAAAGACCAGGATCTCAACCATGGATCGCAGCCTCACCTTCATCAGGATCAAGACCGTGCGAGGGTTTAACCACCTCCAAGGCATACTCTCGGAAGATACTCCCTGCCAGTAGCGGGATCAGCAACATCCCCTGGAGAACCAGGCCAACCGACGCCGGCAGGCGCATCTTCATCTGGATCTGATCTCCCCCCACCAGCAAAGCCGCCATCACGAAAGCCACAAAGACCACCCCCAACGGGTTGAGCTGAGCCATCCAGGCGATGATAATGGCGGTATATCCATAACCTACCGAGATGCCCTGCTGCAGGCGATGGGCCAGCCCCAATACCTCGCTCGCCCCGGCCAGTCCACTCAGCGCCCCAGAAATGAGCAACGTCATCACGATATGACGGCCAATATTGATGCCCAGATAGCGCGCCGCCGTCGGACTGGACCCGATGATCTTCAGCTCGAATCCCCAGCGCGTATAGCGAAAGACCAGCCAGAGAACCACGGCCAGGGCCAGCCCGATCAGCAAGCCAGCGTGGGCGCGGCCAAAGAGCCGCGGTAACCACGCTACCTGAGGGATACGCTCGGTGCCCGAATTATAGCCTTCCGCCCGCCAGGCCACATAGTAGAGATGCTCCGAGTAGAGCACAGCCACGTAGTTGAGCATGAGGGTGGTCAATGTCTCATCGACGTTGAGCGTGGCCTTCAGGATGGCAGGGCCGCCAGCCCACAGCGCGCCCGCCAGACATCCAGCCACGATCGCCAGGGGCAGCAGCGTCCATCCGGGCAGATCACGCGCCCAGTACAACGCGACGCCTGTGGCTGCCACAGCGCCCATGGTGAGTTGCCCCTCCGCCCCGATGTTCCAAAACCGCATCTTGAACGCCAGCGTCACGCCCAAAGCAGTCAACAACAGGGGGGTCGTCTTCACCAGCACCTCACTCAAGCCATAGAGTGAGCCGAAGGCCCCACCAAACATGGCTGCGTAGGTCACCCATGGGTTAGCCCCAGAGACGGCCAACAGAATAGCGCCGAAAAGCAACGCCACCACAAAGGAGATCATGGGAACGAGCACAGCAGCACGGCGGGAGATGTTCTCGCGTTTTCTCAAGACCAGCTTCATCAGTCCAGCCCCCCCACTGTCTGAGCGGCGGTCAAAAGCATATCCTCCCCCGCCATCAACAGCCCCAGGGTCTCCACATCGGCCTCCTCGGCCGGGAGAATTCCCATCACGCGCCCCTCATAGAGCACGGCAATGCGGTCAGCGACACTCAATAGCTCGTCCAGGTCCTCCGATATCAGGAGCACCCCCCGTCCAGCCTCCCGCTGCTCCAGCAGGCGCTGGCGCACTGCTTCCGTAGCCCCTACATCGAGCCCTCGAGAGGGGTAGACAGCTACCAACAGGCCGGCGCAGGCATCAATCTCCCGCGCCAGAATCGTCTTCTGAATATTCCCCCCCGACAGGAACTTCACGTAAGTCTGCGGTGAGGGCGTGGCGATCTGAAACAACTGAATCATCGAGCGCGCGAACTCGATAATTCTTCGCCGCTGCAACACGCCCTGACGACTGAGCGGGGGTGTGCGGTAGCCCTTCATGACCAGATTATCGGCCACGGGCATCTCACCGACCGCCCCCATCCCCATTCGATCGGCGGGAATATGACTGACCCCCGATTGGATCACCTCCAACGGAGAGCGGTTGGTCACGTCTCGACCATCGATCAGAATACGTCCGGCCTTGACCTCCCGGAGGCCGGTGATCACCTCAGCCAGCTCCTGCTGTCCATTGCCGGCAACCCCTGCGATCCCCAGGATCTCTCCCCGGCGCACCGTCAGCGACACGCCCCGCAACGCTGGCAATCCTTTATCATTCTCCGCATAGACATCCTGCAGTTCCAGTACCACATCCCCAACCGGCACAGGTTTCCTCTCCAGGCGGAAGAGCACGTCCCGTCCCACCATCAACCGCGCTAATTCGCGGGGTGTGGTGTCGCTCGTCCGCTTGACCGCCACCACCCGCCCCCGGCGCAGCACACAAACCCGGTTGGAGAACGCCATCACCTCCCCCATTTTGTGGGTGATGAAGATCGTCGCCTTCCCCTCCTCACGCATAATGTCCAGCACCCGCCCCAACTTACGGGCCTCCTGCGGCGTCAGAACTGCCGTGGGCTCGTCCAGGATCAGGATCTCCGCACCACGATAGAGCAGTTTCAGGATCTCGACGCGCTGCTGCTCACCGACGCTGAGCTGCCAGATGTAGGCACTGGGATCCACCGGCAGATGATAGCGCTCGGAAAGCTCCCGAATGCGCTGTTCGATCTCACTCATCGGGGGAACAAAAGGAAGCGCATCCATGCCCAGGATGATGTTCTGGGCCACCGTCATCGTGGGGATCAGCATGAAGTTCTGATGGACCATCCCGATCCCTAGCCGTGCCGCATCCCTTGGAGAACGGATATGCACCCGCTGACCACGCACAAAGATCTCACCGGCATCGGCTCGATAGAGCCCAATGAGCACATTCATCAGGGTGCTCTTGCCCGCACCGTTCTCGCCCAGCAGGGCCAGCACCTCGCCTCGATACAGATCCAGATCTACATGGTCATTTGCGAGTACCCCAGGGAATCGCTTGACGATCCCCCTCATCTGAAGCACCGGCGTCTGATCACGCGACCTGGCCTCATGATCCCCCATGGCCATCGCACCACTCTCTGAGCTTATCTCGGAGCGCACATCGCCCCCCTTATAAACAACGGAGGGAGCCGCGGTTGGGACCTGATCTCACTGCTGCAGGATCCGAGCCCGCCGCTCCCTCACAAAGCCACGACAACCTCAATCGGTTATTGTTGTGGGATGCTGCCTACCACACCTTCCACGAAGACATTCATACCCAACATGGCCTCATCGGTCATGCATTCCCCATCCGCCACCAGGACCGTGCCATCCTGGGCATTGATGGGGCCACAGAAGACATCGTTACCCTTGAGGATGTCCTTGCGGGCCGCCTCCACGAGGTCGAGCACATCATCCGGCACCTTGGGGCTGAAGTCCGCCAACTGGACCACGCCCTCTTCCAGACCGCCCCAGTACTGATGCGTCTCCCACTTGCCCTCCATCGCGGCACGGATCGTGTCGATATAGTAGACACCCCAGTTCCACATCGGGCTGGTCAGCACCGTGTCTCCGACGAAGGAGCGCATGTCGGAGTCATAGCCAATGCTCAAGGCCCCACGTTCCTGGGCGGCCTTCTGTGGCTCGGTGGTATCCTGATGCTGAGCGATGATATCTACGCCCTGGTCGAGCAGCGCGATCGCCGCCTCACGCTCCTTCACAGGATCGTACCAGGTATTGGTCCACACCACACGGACCTCTGCCTCGGGATTCGCCTCACGGACCCCTAGAGTGAAGGCGTTGATCCCGCGGATGACCTCAGGGATCGGGAAAGCGGCCACATAGCCGATACTATTGGCCTCGGTCATGCTGCCGGCCACCAACCCGGACAGATAGCGCGGCTGATACATGCGGCCAAAGTAGGTGGCCATGTTTTCGCGGGTCTTGAAGCCCGAGCAGTGCTCAAAGAGAACGTCAGGGAACTCCTCTGCGACTTCGTACATAGGATCCATATACCCAAAGGACGTCGCAAAGATCATGTTGTAGCCCTCTTGGGCATACTGCCGAATGACCCGGGCGGCGTCCGGTCCCTCTTCCACGTTTTCGATGTAGGCCGTCTCGATGGCGTCCCCAAACTCCTCCTCCACCATCTTGCGGCCGCGATCGTGCTCATAGGTCCAGCCCAGATCCCCCGGCGGGCCAATGTAAACCCAGGCGGCCTTGAACGGCCCCTCCGACTGCTTGCCGCCCGTCTGACAGGCAGTCATCAGCCCCATGGACAACAAGAGTATCAATGCCAGGAACACCCATCCACGACGTCGCATTGCTACGCCTCCTTCAAGAATTCTGATGAAACCAGTTGAGGTTCACTCACCCTCCATCCACGGCTGGAAGAGGAATGCCTATCCATTGTAGCAAAAGCCCGGTCAATGTCCAACGCTCACAAATCGGAAAAGGGGAAATGAGGTGATGAAGATGCCCCCGTTTCAGCCATGGTATGGTTGCCGCACGGGAACTGCCGCTGTGGGTCCCCATCTATGCGATCTTGGTATCCCGCTCCTTAGCCAAGTCCAGCAAAGACAGATCAGCGTCCTCCTTCAGTTCGTGGTTCGCCAATGTGATCTTCTCACGGGTCACCGTAAGCCTGTCGAAGTCCCGCGCCACGATGACATCCTCGAAGTAGGCCTGTGCTTCCTCGAGGATGTCCCGAACGCGATAGCGCTGTGAGAGGTGCGTCAAGGCCAGCAGGCGCGCGCCCGCCGCACGTGCCAGCCACCCAGCCTCTGCTGCTGTGATATGGCCAAAACGTCGCGCCAGCGCCCGATCGTGTGAGAGGTAAGTCGCCTCACAGACCAACACATCCACACCCCGAACGGCCTCCACCAGGTCCTCAGTCCGGCTTGCATCGCCGATCAGGGCGATCGAGAGGCCAGGGCGCTCCGGTCCCAGCACATCGTCGGGGTGGATTACCCGCCCATCCGGCAGGGTGATCGTGAGGCCATTGACCAGATCACGGCGTACCGGCCCAGCCGGCACGCCGAGCGCTGCAGCCCGTTCAGGCAGGAAGGGGCGACGAGGTTTCTCCGAGAAACGATAGCCCAGGCATCCCGGGCCGCGATGATGCACGGCAAATGCGCGCACCTCGAAATCAGCACCCTCCAGCAGGACTCCAGGCTTCACATCGACTAGCTCGATGGGTACCGGCGGTCGAGCTCCCCGCAGCACCACACCGTACAGCAAATCGTGGACACGGTCAAGGGTGTATCTGCCCCCGTAGATTTCCAGGTGATCCACGGCCTCCCATCTGGCGAACGTGGAGACCAGGCCACCGAGGCCCAGGATGTGATCAAGGTGCCCATGGGTCAGCAGCACCCGTCCCAACCGTCGGAACCCAAGGCCACTGCGCAGGATCTGACGCTGTGTTCCCTCTCCACAGTCAATGAGGAACCGCTCATTGCGGTAGAGCACCACCTGCGCCGGCAGGCCACGCTGGATCGAAGGTGCCGACGCGGCAGTTCCCAAAAAGACCAATTCGAGCATAAGCCTTATCCCCTATGACAGTATGAATGATGCACAAAAGACTCCCATGACCTCGAAATGCTACCAGCTCATCCCCGGCGATCCCTGGAACAAGGACCTTGAAGGAACGCTGTCCTCTCTGCCACGGGAGAGTAACCGCACCTGGGGGGGTGCGGACAAGGATTTACCTTGACCTTGCACACCCTTTTAGCCCTCCACATGCAACACCCCTGTTTCCCCCTCTACTCCCTCCACCCACACATCGCGGATCCCAAACTGATTGACAAGCCAGACGTTTGTCAGAAGGTGGGAGGTCACACAGGCCACGGTGACATGCGAGGGTCCCAGTGCCACCGTCAGCGGCAGGACAAGCTGATCGGCCAGATGCCGCTCAGCGCATGCTCCCGTGCGATGAAAGTCAAAGAACGCCCGACAGGCAATCTCCGCCACCCGCTCCGAGGGCAAACCCCGCCGGCCCAGAGAAAGAAAACCTGCCCACGTGTGCGCATAGTGCGCATACAGGAAGAGCCCTGCACCGATCCCCGGTGAGGGAACATGGCGGGGTTCGACATGTACGTCAATCCCCAGCCCTTTGAGCAATCCTGTGGCGCGATTGGTCATCCGCTGCGGGACATGGGAGGGGAGGTGTGCAGCGAATGCGATCCCTTCCACCCGCTGCAGCGGTCCCCGCTCCACCAGCTCACAACCCTTGAGCTGAACCCTTCCCTTCACCTCAGCCAGAAGTTCCCCTCCTCCTATGGGGTAGAATCCCCACACACGATGAGTCAACCTGACACGCAACCCCAACTCGAAGAGCACGGGCACATAGACATATTCTAAATAGGGTGCCGGCGGGCTCATGGGCACCACTGTCCCCCCTCGAAGGCGCACCTGGGAGTCTCCAGAAGCCATGGCCAGCGGCAGAAGCACGGTTTGCAGGATCAGAGTCGTCGCTCCTGCCGAGCCTGTCCCTGACATGCGGCTGATGTCGAAGAGATATGAGCCCGGCTTTGGGGAGGTTTGAGGCACGAACGTGAGCGTCTGACTCTCAAGAGCAGCTCCCTCGATCTGCGCATCGCAAAGCGCAGCCGCCGCCTTGACCGCCGTAAGATGTTGAGGACGCAGGCCCGGCCTCTTTCGCCGTGCCCGCAGGTTGATGAGGCGGATTGCCCGTCCTGTCAGCACCGACAGTGTCAGCGCCGAACGCAGGATCTGGCCTCCCCCTTCACCGTAGGCACCATCAATCTCCAACATCCGGCTTTTGTCCCCCCATATTGCCACCATGGAACCTGAACCCAATCTTCGTCAGGCCTCCATTATACACCAGGCCCGATGTTCCCTGAGGGGGCAGGTGTTGGGGGACCGTATGCACGCTGCTGAGACAGAAAGGCTGGACCATGGCGTTCGACATCACACCAATGGCCCAGCTTTCCCTTGATCTACCTAAGAGGAGCGCACCACTCAATAGTGGCTCACCACCTTAGTCCCCACCGGTGCCCAATTGTAGAACCACTCTGCATCAGGGAGCGAGAGATTCACACAGCCGTGGCTCATGGGGGTCCCGAAGTTGTTGTGCCAGTATGCCCCATGAATGGCATACCCGCGATAAAAGTACATGGTGTGAGGCACATTGGGCAGATAGTACCCGGGGCCACTCATCGGTGTGTAACGATACTTGACGTAGATGCGGAAGGTCCCAACCACGGTAGGCGTGCGCCAGGTCCCGGTCGATGCCAGGGCGGAGTAGACGGGCGTCCGTCCCACATATGCCGTGACCCGCTGCCGGCTCAGGTCGACGTCGATCCATTTCTCGCTCGCACCCGTAGAGGGAACGGGGTTGGGTGGGGAAGGGGAAGGCGTGGGGTTCGGCGCAGGGCTACTACCCCTGCCTGGAATCCTGAGGCGTTGCCCCACATAGATGGTATTGGATCGCAGCCCATTGGCAGCCCGCAGCGCCTGCACTGTGGTGCCATACCAGCGGGCAATGCTGTACAGGGTGTCGCCGCGTTTGACCACATAATAGCGGTCACCCGTGGCCGGAGCACTGTCGTTGGGGGCAGGGGCTGGGGCGCTTGCACGGCCCGGGATCCGCAGACGCTGTCCCGCATACACCCATGAACGCGTGGTGAGGCCGTTGAGGCGCGCCAGTTCAGCGACACTGACGCCATACCGGACCGCAATCCGTGTGAGTGTCTCACCGCGCTGAACCACGTGTACTCCCGTGGAGGTAGCTGGCGATGGTGAGGTAGACCTACCGGGGATAGTGAGTCGTTGTCCGACGTACAACCAGGAGTTCCAACGCAGTCCATTGGCCGCCGCCAAGGTCCCCACCGACACCCCATAGCGCTGGGCTACCCTTGTCAGGGTGTCGCCGGGCTGCACGATGTAGATAGAGTCGGCCATAGGAGCTGCCTGCACAGGTTGTCCCAGGAGCCCAGCCAGGCAGACCACACTCACTGCAAGCAACGCCATGCGCCAGAGACGCATACCCCTCTCCTTTCAGACTATCCATCCAACCTTCTTCTCTGTACACCCCCATAGTAGCAGCTTTCCACTCCCCACCACATTACGCTTGGTTGCAGTTTCGTTACTGTTGTGGGGCAGCAACAATGGGGACCCCTCCCTGGCCTCTACCTCCCTCTCGGGTACCACGACCTGAGCGTCGCGAAGGTTGGGGTACTCTCATCCACCATCGGACGCTCTATGGAGGGTGCCAACGAAGGGCTGCCAACACAGGCAAGACGAAGCCGCCGGGCTAAGAGACCTATACCATCGGAGTTGAGCTGGAGCCCCCATCGTGCTCTTTGCCCTGGCAAGGCCATGCTCCTCTCAAGCGAGATGGATCACCGGACGGAAGCCCTCACCGAGCACCTCATGAGCCTCCGAGAGGACCACGAAAGCCCGCGGATCTAACCCTGCAATGATCTGCTTCAACTGGGTCACCTGGGTGCGGTGCACCACCACATAGAGCGCAGGCCGCACAGTGCCAGTATAGCCGCCTCGCGCCTCGAACACGGTGACGCCACGGCCAAGCTGGCGCAAGATGGCATAACGTACTTCCTCATGGGCTTCCGTGATGATCAGAGCCGCCCGTGCATACCCACCGCCTTCCTGCACAAAATCCACCACCCGACCGGACACGAAGTTGACTACCAGCGCATACAGGACCGGCACGATCCCAACGACCACGGCAGCTCCCAGGAGGATCACCCCATTGACCACGACAAACACTGATCCAAAGGAAAAACCCCGATGGCGGCTCAAGAGCTGCGCGATGATATCGGTGCCCCCCGTCGTCCCCCGCCCCCGCAACACCAGGCCGATCCCCACACCATCCAGCAGCCCACCAAAGAGCGTGTATAGCAGAGGATCAACCCGGATGGGGGGCAGCACACGCTGAAACAGGTCGATCCCTGCGGTCATCGTGATGACCGCGACCACAGTTCTGATGAGGAGTCGCCACCCACCACCCCAGCGGATCCCCGCCAACAGGATAGGAATGTTGATGACGAAGGTTACCAGCCCGATGGGCCACCCCCAGAGGAAGTATGCCAGCATGCCGAGCCCAGTCACGCCAGTGGAGACCACCCGATTAGGTTCCAGGAAGAGAGGGACATTGGCCGCCAGAATCAGAGCCCCCACAATGATCATCACGTACTCATAGAGCTCACGCAGAAGCCTCTCACGTCTTGTCATGGCAGAATCTCCTCCTTGATTGACCAGGGACAAAACCATCTCCGGGCCCCATCACAGCAAGGCGAGAGGGAACACCAGGTGCTCTGACACAGCACAAGCGCAGAGACGATAGAGCGACTATGCCAGAGACATCAATGCTGGCGCAGGAAGAGCGCCACTCCCAGCAGCAAAGCGGCCCCTTGCAGCAGGAAAGCCAACACCACAGGCCAGTCAGTGGACCGCTCGGTGGAGTAAACGCTGCTCTGTTCGGGTAACGGTGTCCAGGTAGGGTAGGGCGGTAGCGCTGTAGGCGAGGGCAAGCCCCCACCTGATGTCCCGGCGGGAGGGGTAGAGGTTTCCGTCGGTTCCTGTGGCCCAGGCGAGGCCGGAGGCGTTCCCCCGGGCACTGCTGTTGGTGTGACAGGCGGAAGTGTTGCCAAGGCAACCGGAGTTGCCTTTAGTAATGTAAAGAACGGCGTGGGCGTGGGAGGCATCTCTTCGGGCGTCACCAGCCGTATCGTGTCCTGCGACACAGCCGTGCGATTGGCGCCATCACGAAATTCCACATAGACCGCATACTCACCCGGTTGATCGCCCGCCAACACCCAGGGTAACAGAGGCTCCCAAGGTAGCCAAGGTAGCCCCTCGAAGTCAGGCTGATTACTGATGCGGACCTCGATGGCCCGCCCCATCCAGTTCCCCTCACCGAGGGGCACAGCCTCCTCGTTGGTGAGGTGCAACGCCACTTGTGCTGTGTCTGTCGTTTCGGCCCCGTCATTGATGAAGATCGGCAACACCCCGGGACGTGAGCCGACGGTGATAACGAAATAGTGCACCCCGTTGTCATCGGCATAGCCGACGCCTATCTCACGATAGCGAGGATCGGTCAAGACCTTCCAGGATGGATTGCTATGCAGCCAGACCAGGGCATCCTCAGCGGTACCCAGACCGGCCCAGATCACCTCATCCACCAGCAGTCCGTCCTCCCAGGCATGGTAGCGGACCTCACGGATGCGCTGCTGAAAGCTGGAGCCATCTGAGCCTTCATGGGTTACCTTCCCCAGGGAAACCAGATCATCTGCATGACGTTGAGCCGCCTGATTGAGAAGGGTAGAACGTCCCAGAGGGGCCAGCCCCTCATACAGGCGGGCCTGGCTGATCAACTCGTACAGGTGCAAGGCCGGATCCTTTTGGGCCCACACGCTGTGCACCCCACTCAACACCGCCACAAGCCCTAGCATCAGGAGCAACAGCCCAGGTGGCCCTGCCCACCGCAGGATCGACTTACTTGGCCTAAAAAGGCCAGGGGAAGCTGGCGCGCGCCCCCTTGTGTTGGACATTCCACACCATCCAGAGCTAAGCATCTCGCGTCACAGTCATCTAAGGGTCTGAAGATGAACGAGCCGAACCAATGTTACAGGCCGTCACGGCTGTCTCCACGTAGGCCCGGGGATCCGCATCCTCCTCCTGCATGGCCAACAGGCCCCGCAACAGAGAGGCCCGGCACGTGATATCATCCGCCGCCGCAGGCCAAATGGCCCAGGTCTCACGGGTCTCCGTGTCCAACGTCAAACGCCAGAGCTGGATGTCCAGATTGGCGACGGGAACCTGCTCCGCCTCTGTCAGGACCTCGCTTACCACGCTCTTGCGCACGGGAACGAAGGTCGTCACATCGCCCCAATAGCGCTGAGCCTCCTCAGAGAGGAACCAGGCTAATACACGGCGGCTGGCCCGCTGATGGTCGGGATCGGGCACATCTGTCGCAGGGGCCACCAACATCAATCCTGGCCCATACCAGAGGGATGGCCCTGGGCCCTTCGGTCCAGGCAGTGGTGCCAGGCTGAGGCGAAAGTTGCGTCCAGCCTGGACGGCTGCTTCCACCTCTGCGCGATGCTGACTTGACTCCACCACCATGGCCGTCGCCCCCCGGCCCAGGTGTTCCAAACCGGTGCGCCAGTCCTCATAAACGGCCCCGCAGCGCCCACTCAGAATGGTCTTCAACAGCGCGGCAGCGCCCTGTCCTGGCTCGTCCGAGAATCCAAACAACCCTTCCGGCGTCATGACCTGGCTGCCGCTGGCAGCCAGGAAGGCCAAAAAGGTACTGGCCCGTGCGGGAACGGCCAACCCAACCCGTCCGCGCGCCGGATCACTGGCAGCACAGGCGGTACGCCTGAGATCCTCCCACCCGGCAGTCTCCACATCATACCCCAGGTCAGCCACCCAATCAGCATTGTAATACAGGACGTAAGTCGCAAGTCCCAGCGGAGCGCCGTACGCCACCCCATCCACCTCATAGAGTGCCTGCGCCATCGGCAGCAAATCCTTCCACATGGGTCTCAGCTCAGGGGTGGTCAAAGGCAACGGCTCGACACTGCCCGTGGCCACATAGACCGGCAGGTTTCGTGCCCATGTCGTCACCAGATCAGGCCGGCTCTCCTGGAGACCCTGCAGCTTACCCGGAATGTCGGTCTGGTACTCCGTGATCAACACGATATCCCAGGGGTTCTCATCATTAAAGCGATCGGCCAGAGCCTCCAACGCCCGAGCTTCCTCACCCGAAAACCCATGCCATAGGACCACGATCTCCTGGGTCTCGACCAGATCCAGGGGAGGAGGCTCACACCCGACGACTGACAGAATCAGCAACGTCGCAACCGCCGCCCACACTAGCCGCCTGCACCGCCCATTCAAAAGGTAGGTCATGCGATCGCTCCTGCCGTCTCCCCAGCTTACCGATGTACCTTTCAACGCTTTTGCTCCCTCTCTAAGGAGCCTCGGCCGGATGATGACGCAGCGCCTGGAACGCCAACTTGAGATCATCCAGCCCAAACACCCGCAATAGCCCCAGATAGATCAGGAAACCCAGGCCACCGGTCACCAGGATCATCACGCCATACCCCAACGTGCCGAATGCCGTCAAGCCCTCCAGGGCCGATTGGATCTTCCAGACCGGGAGCCCCATCAACAGGGCCGCAGCCAGGGCGCCGACCACCGTTTTCCTCATGCCATAGCTCCGCAGGCTTCCCACCCGTCGAATGAAGAGGTAGAGCATCAGGAGCGCATGGGCCGCGAGCTTCAAAGAGTTGGCCAGCACCAACTGCCACAATTGCGGCCCGTAGAGCAACGCGGGGAGTACCGTCATTAGCACATAGAGGGTCACCGTTACGACCCCCACCAGTGCCGGCGTCCAGGTGTCCTTGCGAGCGTAGAAGGCAAAGATCAGCGGCTGATCCAGGGCGGCGAAGACCAATCCCAGCACCGACAGCCGGAGCACCTGGGCCGTAGCGACCGTGTCTGAGGGCAGGAACTGTCCTCGCTGCAACACCACCGCCACCAGAGGCTCGGCCATCACCAATAATGCCACCGCAGCCGGCAGGACCAACGTCAGCACCAGACGCAGCCCCTGCGCCAGGGTGGCGCGAAACGCTGAATCCTCATCGCCGGCCGCATACCGCGACAGGGTGGGGAGAATCGCGACCGAGATCGCTGTCACCACCAGACCCAACGGGAACTGGATCAACGTCGCTGCATATTTCATCCAGGCAATGCCGCTAGGGCCCGTTCGTGAGGCCAGGTTGAAGCTCAGCGCCACGCTAGCTTGATCCATCAAGAGCCCCACACCAATGGGGAAGTAAAGCTTGCCCACCTGGAGCAGAGCCGGATGCAGGGGAAAGAGCGAGTGCACCTCGAACCGCACACCCCGCAGTCCGGGGA
>CAYLRT010000020.1:0-4878 GCA_964385885.1 uncultured Anaerolineales bacterium
ACCACCCTGATCACCTGGTGCCCAAGTATGAGGTCTCCCTGGCGGAATGACGCGGAGGAGATGCTGTTTGTCCTTGGGACAGAATACCTGCGGGCACGCCGCGCCTGCAAGGGAGGACCTTGCAGGGCCACCACGCCGGAAGAATTGTGAAGTGTTATGTTGGTAGGACATCCCACAGCGGGGGACATGCGCAGTTCCCCGCTGTGCTTGTGAGTGGTTGGACACACAAGACCTATTGGGAACGTCGACGCCCCTGCTGGCGTATAGCTGCCCCTATAAAATCCTTGAACAAGGGATGGGGACGCTGGAGGCGTGACTTGAACTCCGGGTGAAACTGAGAGCCCAGCATCCATGGATGGTCGCGGAGTTCGGCGATCTCCACCAACTTGCCATCGGGTGAGAGCCCGCTGTACACAAGCCCCGCCTCGGCCAGCCGTTCGCGATAAGCGTTGTTGAACTCGAACCGATGGCGATGCCGCTCCTGCACCACGTCGGTGCCGTAAGCTGCATGGGCACGGGTCCCGGGTTGCAGGTGGCATGGATAGGCCCCAAGGCGCATCGTCCCTCCTTTGTCGACGACGGTCTGTTGGTCCGGCATGAGGTCGATGACGGGATGCCTGGTCTGGGGGGCAAACTCCGTGCTGTTCACGTCGTCGGTCTTGAACGCATGGCGCGCCAATTCGATACACATGACCTGCATCCCCAGGCAGAGCCCCAGATAGGGGATATGGTGTTCACGCGCGATGGTTGCAGCGACGATCTTTCCCTCGATGCCTCGATAGCCGAAGCCACCGGGGACCACAATGCCATCGGCCTGGAGGAGGCGGTCGTGGCTCTTGCCCGATTCAAGGTCCTCACTGTGGATCCAGTCGATCTCCACATGGTAGTCGTGGGCCAGTGCGGCGTGGATGAGGGCTTCCCGCACGCTGATGTAGGCGTCGTGGAGTTCGACGTACTTGCCGACCAGGGCGATGCGGACGGTAGGTTTGGGGGTCTTCAGTTTCTGCACCGCCTCGCGCCAGCCCGTGAGGTCGGGTGGATGGGTCTTCCTGCGGAGATGTAGCCTGCGCACCACCAAGTCGCCAATGCCGGCCTCCTCAAGCAACAGGGGTACTTCATAGATCGTGTCGACTGTCAGCAGAGGGAGGATCGCATTGGGCGCGACATCGCAAAACAGTGCCACCTTATCGCGGATGCTGTCGTCGATGGGCAGATCTGAGCGGAGGGCGATGATGTCAGGTTGAATACCTGCGCTTCTAAGTTCCCGCACACTGTGTTGGGTGGGTTTCGTCTTGAGCTCCCTCGTGGTGCCCAGGTAGGGCAATAGGGTCACGTGGACATAGAGCACGTTTTTGGGACCCACATCATTGCGCATCTGGCGGATGGCCTCAAGGAAAGGTTGCCCCTCGATGTCTCCCACTGTGCCGCCGATCTCACTGATGGCGATATCGGCTTTCAGTGTCTTTGCAGCAAGCATGATGCGATGCTTGATCTCGTTGGTGACGTGAGGCACGACCTGGATGGTGCCACCCAGGAAGTCTCCCCGCCGTTCCCGTGCAATGACCGCTTGATAGACCTGTCCTGTGGTGACATTGTTGAGCTTGCCAAGGTTTTCATCAATGAAACGCTCGTAGTGTCCCAGGTCGAGGTCGGTCTCAGCTCCATCCTCTGTAACGAAGACCTCGCCATGCTGGTATGGAGCCATCGTGCCCGGATCCACATTGAGGTAGGGATCCAATTTCTGGATGGAGACGCGCAGTCCACGCGCTTTGAGGACTCTACCGAGGGAAGCGGCAGTGATACCCTTCCCCAGTGAGCTTACCACACCCCCCGTGATGAAAATATATTTGGTTGCCACTCAGCACCTCCTCACGGGAATGTAATTCTACTCCAAGGCTGCCCGTTGCCAAATCGGCGAGGCACTGTCACGCTCACCCTCTGGGCGGGGAACTCTCAAGGCCTCTTCAAAAGGGGCGTTCTGGGCGGGTTATGCTTCTCTAAGCTATCTGCCGCGATTTCGAGCTTGCGCGATGGAGATCAGCATGTCCGAATCATTGTCGTCGCCCAGACTTATTTAAGGCCACGGCGTTTCACCTGAAGAGGTCAGTTATCTCGATCTTTTGTTTGTTGCCTCGGGGGATTCCGGTGTTATAATGCTCTCGTTGTATAAGCCGGTGCCTGCGAGCGCGGCAACCATTTCTCAGAGTATTGAAAGGACGCAGCGGAATGAGGATCTATGTTGGCAATCTGTCGTATCAGGCGACCTCTGATGATCTCAACGAGCTTTTTGGAGCGTATGGGGAGGTCTCAGAGGCCACGGTTGTGACCGATCGTGATACAGGACGGTCACGGGGCTTTGGATTTGTTGAGATGGCGAACGAGGCGGAAGCCAAGGCCGCGATCGCAGCGCTCGATCAGTCCCAGCACATGGGCCGGACGCTCAAGGTCAACGAGGCAAGGGCACGGCGTGAGCACAGTGGTGGCTCGCGACGTGGCGGCGGGCGTGGAGATCGCCAGGGTTGGTGGTAAGTCTTTATTGCCCGAGTTCATACTGAGTGTGAGGCCCCAGACACCGTCTGGGGCCTTCGTTCTTTTTGACGCTCTCCTCACGCACGTTATACTGTGACCGGAGGTGACGGGTATGGAGATCCTGGGTATTGATATTGGGGGATCAGGAATTAAAGGGGCGCCGGTGGACACCGAACGAGGGGAACTGCTCCGCGATCGTTTTCGAATTCCAACGCCCGAGGGGGCAGCTCCAGCCGATGTCGCGGCGGTGGTAGCGGAGATCGTCGATCACTTCACCTGGCGCGGGCTAGTGGGCGTCGGGTTCCCGGCTGTGATCCAACATGGCGTGGCCCGTACCGCGGCCAATATTGACAAGCACTGGATCGGGACGAATGTCGAGGCGCTCTTGGGCGAGGCAACCGGTTGTCGGGTGCGGGTGATCAACGATGCGGATGCGGCTGGCATGGCTGAGATGCGCTTTGGCGCGGGTCGTGGGCAGAAAGGCGTGGTCTTCATTGTGACTGTAGGCACAGGGTTGGGCACAGCCCTGTTCACGGATGGCGTCCTGGTTCCCAATACCGAGTTGGGCCACATCGAGATGGATGGTCAAGACGCGGAGTGGTTGGCAGCGGACTCGGCGCGCAAGCGCGAGAACCTGAAGTGGAAGGGGTGGGCGCGGCGGTTCAACCGCTACCTTGAACGCATTGAGGCCTTGTTCTGGCCCGATCTGATCATCATTGGTGGTGGGGCCAGCAAGAAGATGTCCAAATTCCAGGATGTGCTGACCGTGAAGGCGCCTGTGGTGCCGGCGTTGCTCCAGAATCGGGCGGGTATCGTCGGCGCGGCGATCGCGGCTGAGGCTCTGGGCTCATAAGGCCCTCCCGAGGACGTGTGAGTTCGAGCCATTTATCGGTTCTCTCACTCATAGCTACCTAGTTGTTTGGCGAGCGCCACGATGTGGTGGAAGGCTTCCAGGCTGACACTTGAGGGGACCGAGTGGTCGGAGGAGAAGATGTAGCCGCCCTGCTCTTTGAGCACTGGAATCACACGGCGCATCTCGGTTTCGATTGCCTCCCGGTCATCCCAGAGTACGGCATTGATGCCGCCGTGTAGGAGAAGCCGGTCCCCATAGGTGCGTTTCAGGTGGATGGGGTCCATCCCGGCTTTGACTTCCAGAGGGTTGAGTCCGTCGATCCCGATCTCGATGAACTCCGGCACGAAGGGGCGGACATCGCCACAGGAGTGCAGATGGGCGTGGATACCCTTGGCGTGTGCCCATTCGACGGCACGCCTGTGGACGGGCTTAAGGAGCCTCCGATAGGTGCGTACGGAGAAGAACTGGTGGCCCTTGTACCCCATATCATCGGGCCAGGTCACGGCATCGAAGGTATATCCAGCCTCCCATACCCGTTCGAGCAGAGCCAGATTGACATCCAGGAAGTGGTTGAACATATCGACGCACCACTCCGGGTCGTCGAGCAACGCTATGAGCAGCCGCTCGGTTCCCACGGTCCATGAGTGGGTGACATCGAACCCGAACCACAGGCCAGCTTCGATCCAGTAGCCCTCTCGTCGCCAGGTGGGGTAATGCGTCCGGAGGTAGTCCCAGGGAATGCGGTCGTCACTGGGAACCATACGGGCCTTGGCTTCTCGCCAGCTGTCTGGGTCAGTGATGGTGAAGTCCAGGAACTCTGGCGTAGAGGCGATATGTTTCCAATTCTTCAGTGTGGCACCCCAGGCTGTAGTCTGGATGACATAATCGTCCGTCTCCTCCAGGATGCGGACCGGATATCGCGGACTGTTGTCGACGCTGATATGCGCGATGCGATCCAGGTCGAAGTAATCCACGTAGCTCACCCTTTCTGGCATACCCTCTCTGTGCCATCGCTCAATGGTAGCCTGCCACGGTATGTCTATCACAGGGATGCGGTCAGCTTCGCGGTGGGCATACATCCGTGCAATGCGCTCCCGGCTGGTCATCTCACGATTCACGTCGTTCCCTCGACTGATGGAAATCCATTTCTCCCTGTCGCTGAGACCAAGCGTCTCAGTGGTATGTGGGTAGCCATTCCCCGTGGGCTGCAATCAGCTCATCCACCAGGGCATAGATCTGATCCAGGTCCAGTTCAGCCGCGGTGTGGGGATCGAGCATGGCGGCATGGTAGATGTGCTCGCGTTCCCCGCTGAGCGCTGCCTCCACCGTCAGTTCCTGGACGTTGACATTGGTGCGGATCAAGGCGGCCAGTTGGGGGGGCAGTGCGCCAATCCGGGTGGGTTGCAGGCCGTTCTTGTCCACCAGGATGGGTACTTCCACAGCGCAGCCCTGGGGCAGATTGTCGATGAGTCCGAAGTTGGGGACGGTGCCATTGA
>CAYLRT010000020.1:4978-38234 GCA_964385885.1 uncultured Anaerolineales bacterium
GCGCAGCCCTGGGGCAGATTGTCGATGAGTCCGAAGTTGGGGACGGTGCCATTGATCACTCGCGGCACTCCGGTTTCCATGCTGTGGATGATAAGTGAGCCGTATTCCTTGCTGCGCCGCACCTCAATACCCTCACCACGTTCCAAATGTTCCCGCATAGTCTCCCATGCTGCGATCTGGCGTTCGCAACGCCGGGGGTACTCATCCAGTGGAATGTTGAAGCGTGAGATCAAGTCAGGGCGGTCGCGCTTGATGAACCAGGGCACATATTCGGCGAAATGCTCACTCGACTCTGTCACGAAATAGCCAAGCCGCTGGAGGGCCTCGTAACGGACACGGTTCCAGTCGGGTACCCGTCCTTCGTCAATGACCTGTTGTATTCTGGGATACAGATCTTCGTAGCCTTCAGGCGTTTTCCGTTCGAACCGAAGGTAGAAAGCCATGTGGTTGATGCCTGCGCAGACGAAGTTGATCTCTTCGATAGGGACTCCGATGTCCCGTGCCAACTGCTCGGCTGTACCCTGCACACTGTGGCAAAGTCCCACGGTATGAATGGGGGAGGCCCTGAAGACTGCCCAACAGTTCATCGCCATAGGATTGACATAGTTAAGGAACGTAATGTGGGGCTGGCTGACCTCCTCCATGTCACGGCACATGTCGAGCATGACCGGGATGGTGCGCAACGCGCGCATGATCCCTCCGATACCCAGCGTATCGCCGATGGTTTGGCGCAGCCCGTATTTCTTGGGGATCTCGAAATCGATGACCGTAGCGGGCTTGTACCCGCCGATCTGAAACATCCCGATGGCATAGTCGGCCCCCTCGAGAGAGGCGCGTCGGTCCAGTGTCGCCTCGATTGTGGGGTGTGCATCGAGTGCCTCAGCTACGCGATGTGCCACCACTTCCGATGTGCGGAGCCGTGATTCGTCAATATCGTGCAGACTCAGGGTACAGTCCGCCAGTTCTGGAAAGCTGAGAATGTCGCCTATCAGGTTCCTGGCAAATACGGTGCTTCCGGCACCGAGAAAGCTGATCTTAGGCACGGTTCATTCCTTTCATTTGGATGGGATGGTGTAGACTGTTAGACAGTTCGGTCCATAGCCCATGCGTGGAGGGAACAGCAACATCGCTGTCCCCTCCATGGGTTTGTCAAAGGGACTAGGCTCATGCAACATGCGGCGGCACACACTGCATGGTGCGGTTATTTGCTGCGTGCTTCCTTGATCCACTGGATCACCTGTCGCGCTGTCTCGGTGATCTTGTGGTATTCCCCTGCAGCGATCCACTCCTTGCGCACCAGCTTGCTTCCCATTCCCACACATACAGCGCCGGCTGTGATCCAGCCCTTGATATTGTCCTCTTCGGCTGTGACTCCTCCGGTGGGCATGAGCCTGGTCCATGGCATGGGGGCCGTCACCGCTTTGATGAAACCAGGCCCTCCCACCTGGGTACCTGGGAACACCTTGCAGATCTCCACACCGAGTTCCTCCGCAGTCGAGATCTCTGAAACGGTGCCGCAGCCGGGCATGTAGGCTACCTTGCGCCGGTTACACAGTTTGGCGACCTCTGGATTGAGCATGGGGCCGACGACGAAGTTCGCGCCATAGGAGATCGCCAATGCAGCAGTTGGGGCATCCGCGATCGATCCCACGCCCATGATCACCTCAGGGCGGGCTTCGGCGAAATAGGGAACCAGTGCCTTGAAGACCTCCATGGCCTGATCACCGCGATTGGTGAACTCGACGACATGTGCCCCTCCGTCGGCCAGAGCATGGATCACCTTCTTACAGACCTCGATATCCGGATGGTAGAACAGGGGCACCAGGCCAACATCTATCATCGTCGTCAATACGGTTAAACGATCAAAACGCGCCATGGTCCGTTACCTCCTAGGAAAGCTACAGGCTTATCTGGAAACGCGGCCGGAGACATCGCCGCCCATGAGTTTCTCGACCTCAGCCACTGTCACGAGGTTGAAGTCACCAATGATGGTGTGCTTCAGGCACGATGCAGCAACTGCGAAATTGAGCGCACGCTGTCTGTCGTCATACGTGAGCAGGCCGTAGATCAGGCCACCCACGAAGCTGTCGCCACCACCTACCCGGTCCACGATGGGGACGATGTCGTAGGTGGGAGCCGTGTAGATTTCTCCTTGATGCCAGAGGATCGCACTCCAGGTGTTGTGGCTGGCAGAGAGAGATCCGCGAAGCGTGATGGCAATGGTGTGGAGGCCGGGGAAACGTTCGCTGAGCTTCTCGCATACATAAACATAGGCGTCGGCCTCGACTTTGCCACGAGTGACGTCGACCTCTGGCGCGCGGATGCCAAAGACCTTATCCGCGTCTTCCTCATTGCCGATGGCGACATCGGAGTAGCTGACAAGCTCCTCCATCACCTCTCCAGCGCGCTTGCCCCACTTCCACAACTTGCTCCTGTAATTGAGATCGCACGAGATGGTGACCCCGGCCTTCTTGGCAGCTTTCACCGCTTCCAGGCACACGGCCGCGGCTCCAGCGGAGATCGCTGGTGTGATGCCCGTCCAGTGAAACCACCTGGCGTCGGCGAAGACCGCATCCCAGTCGACCATGCCGGGTTCAATGGTAGCGAGTGCCGAGCCGGCGCGGTCATAGATGACTTTGCTGCCGCGCTGGGCTGCGCCGGTCTCCAGGAAATAGATGCCGAGGCGATCGCCGCCTCTGACGATGTGCTGGGTGCCTACCCCGAACTGTCGGATGTAGTTGAGGCAGGCATCTCCGATGTCGTTCTTCGGCAGACGAGTGACATATTCCACCGGCAGGCCGTAGTTGGCGAGGGAAACGGCGACATTGGCCTCGCCTCCCCCGTAGATCGCGTCAAAGCTGCGAGCCTGCACGAATCTCTGATGCCCAGGCGGGGAAAGCCGCAGCATAATCTCTCCAAATGTGACGATCTTCTTCATGTGTAACCTCCCTTTCCATGGTCTTGTGTTCGGACTATGCGAGCTTGTTCGGGAGCAGGGTGTCCCTGTCCCCCTGGATGTTTGGACATTGACGTCACGGGGGGCATCATATATGCTGTGGTACAGTCTGTCAAGATGAAATCGGGGCTCCACCGGTATGTCCTGCTTCGCTGAGGAAACGTAGGGAGCGACAACGTGAAGAGGTGAGTGCAGGGCACGGTGAGCGGTGCCCCCTGACAGCCTGGCGGACCTTGAGAATCTCGGCGCGGGAGGGTGCTATGGGCACAGATGTTCATGCGTTGATCTCGCCGATCCTGGAGCTCCACCGTGCGATGCGAAAGGCTGTCTTGGCGGCGTTTCGGGTGCAGGAGGCCGGGCCAGTGCTCAGCGGAGTGGCCCGTGATGGCGAAGGAGACACGATCTATTCCATCGACCGCATCAGTGAGGAGCAACTGATCGAGCAGGTCGAACGGATCTCCAGAGCTGTTGGGCCATTGGTGCTCGTGGCGGAGGGGTTGCCCCACGGTGGGGAGATGGTGTTGCCGCGTGGGGCTGAGGAGGGGAACGCTGCGTGGCGGTTGATTGTGGATCCCATCGATGGCACCCGTGGGCTCATGTATCAGAAGCGGAGTGCGTGGATCCTCTCAGCAGTGGCGCCCAATCGAGGCCCTGAAACCTCGCTGGCTGATATCGTCTTCGCTGTCCAGACCGAGGTGCCGGTCGTCAAACAGTATCTCGCGGATCAGATATGGGGCTTGCGCGATGGGGAGGTGCACGCCGTGCGGCAGAACCTGCTGGATGAGACGGTGCATCCGTTGGAGCTGGCGCCGTCCCGTGCGCCCTCAATCGCGCACGGCTTCGCGACAGTGTCCCGCTTCTTCCCTGGAGCCCGGGATCTGCTGGCTGCCATCGATGATGAGATCGCACTGGGGGCCTTAGGGCCTATTTCTCCAGGCAAAGCTCACTGTTTCGAGGATCAATACATCTCCACCGGTGGACAGCTCTATGAGCTGATGGCTGGCCATGACCGCTTTGTAGCCGACCTAAGGCCCCTGATGCGGAAATGGCTCGCCCAACGGGGAATGGCGCTGGGCCTGTGCTGTCATCCCTATGACATCTGCACTTCGATGCTTGCTGAGAAGCTGGGCGTCATTGTCACTGCGCCAGATGGTGCGCCGTTGGATGCCTCTCTGGACGTGGATACGGAGGTGGCGTGGGTGGGCTACGCCAACAGTGCAATCAGGGCTGAGGTGGAGCCGTTGTTGCAGGCAGCGTTGCGTCGGCGCGGCTTGATCTAGAGTGACGTTGTCATCGCGCACAGGCACACGCCTTGCACTTCCGTTGATTTTGTGTTATTCTTCTTAGTAAATAGAGATTACTTCTCCGACCCGGCGGACCTAAAGGTTTTCCTACCCATGGGCGCCGGGCGGTAGGGTATGGTTGGAAACGGCCATGCCTCCCGTGTTTGGAAAGGAGAAGGTGGATGCACCCTTTGTGCGGTGGTGCTTGCTTTCTCCTCGCAAGCATCACCGCATTTTTTACTTGTCTGCTGATGGCGTGGCAGGAGGCCTGATAGTGCTTCACTCGAAGTTGACTGTAGCCCTTGTGCTTATTGCTCTGGCAATGTCCGGTTGTGCAAGTCTGCCTTCAGATGGGGGTGGCGATGTAACACTTGTTGTGCTCCACGCGGGGAGCCTGTCGGTCCCGGTCAAGGGGTTCATCGAAGCTTATCAACAGGATCACAGGAATGTCACATTCCTCACCGAAGCCGCAGGGAGCAGGACCACGGCCCGGAAGGTGAGTGAGCTGGGGCGTGAGGCCGATCTTGTCCTCTCAGCCGATTACCTGGTGCTTGATGAACTTCTGATCCCCGACTTCGCGGGCTGGAACATCCGTTTCGCGCGTAACGAGATGGTTATTGCCTACACGGCGTCCTCCCGCTACGCTGATGAGATCACCTCTGAGAATTGGTACGAGATTTTGCTCCGCCCCGACGTGGTATATGGCCATTCGGATCCCAATGCGGATCCCTGCGGTTACAGGACGTTGATGGTTTGGCAGCTTGCGGAAAGGCACTACGGGATCGCCGGTCTGTCTGAGCGATTGGATGAGCACTGTCCACCCGAGAACGTGCGCCCCAAGGAAACGGATTTAATTGCACTCCTTGAGTCGGGCGACATGGACTATGCTTTCGAGTATCGCTCTGTAGCGATCCAACACGGCTTGAACTACGTCACCCTGCCGCCGGAGATCAATTTGAGCGAGCCGCAGCTTGCGGATGCCTATCGTGAGGCCACTGTAGAGGTCAGCGGCAGGGAGCCTGGTACGACAACGACCCTTGTGGCCGTGCCTATTGTCTATGGGTTGACTATCCCCCGCAACGCCCCCCATCCGGATGAGGCCCAGGCTTTTGTACGTTTTATCCTGGGACCAGAGGGGCAGGCGATCCTGGAAGAGGCCGGACAGTCTCCGCTTGTGCCGCCGTTGGCCACAGGGGAAGTTCCCGCTGAACTCGCTGACCTGGTGGAGAGAGTCGATTGAGTACCATTATGGACAGGGTGCGCGCTGTGCTTCAGCAGCCGATGCAGGTCATCTTCGGCTTTCTCTCTGCACTGCTGTTGGTGATCGTCGTCTGGCCCCTGAGCTATTCCCTGTTTGCAGTGTCCCCTGCCTCGCTAAAGGAGACGCTGGCCGATGCCACCGTGCGACAGTCGTTCGGCGTGACTTTCTCCGCTGCGATGATGGCCACTCTGTTGGCCTTGTTGTGTGGTGTGCCGCTGGCCTATCTTCTGGCACGGAGCGACTTTCCAGGAAAGACCCTGGTAGAAGGGGTAGTCAGGTTGCCCATCGTGATCCCCCATTCCGCCGCCGGCATTGCGCTGCTGATGGTGTTTGGCAGGCGGGGAAGCATAGGCATGGTTTTCGACGCCCTGGGGATCCGTTTTGTGTCCGCAAAGCCGGGTATCGTGCTGGCCATGTTGTTTGTGAGCATGCCATACCTGGTCGACGCCGCTCGGGAGAGCTTTGAGGCGGTGGACGTCCGCCTGGAGCGCGTTGCACGCACGTTGGGGGCTACCCCCTGGCAGGCTTTCCGGACTGTTACCCTGCCTATGGCGGCACGCGGAATTCTGTCCGGCGCTTTGCTTATGTGGGCGCGAGGCATTAGTGAGTTTGGGGCGGTCGTCATCCTCGCCTTCCACCCCATGGTGATTCCCGTCCTGCTCTACGAACGCTTCGAGGCTTTTGGACTGCGGGCTGTGCAACCGGTGACATCCCTGGTGATCGCCGTCTGTCTGGGCCTTTTTGGATTGGTTCAGGTGGTCGCCGGGCCGCGATCGCGCAGAGCGAATAGCCGTTCCTGGCGTCGCCGGGGTGACAATGGGCATCTCAGCTCCGTCTCCAGGGATCAAGCTGATACGCTCGTTTCTGTCGAGCGGCCTCGGGAGGAGGCCGCATTCGCCGGATCGATTCCAGAACTGGAGGGCTGCTTTGTTTCTCTCCGCAATCTTGAAGTAGCGGTCGAAGGATTCGAGTTGAGGGACGTGAGTCTGGATATCGAAGCCGGGGAATATCTGGTGATCCTTGGCCCAACAGGTGCAGGGAAGACGATGTTGCTGGAGACCATCGCTGGCGTCCGTACCCCGCGGTCTGGAGCTATCTTGATGGATGGCGTTGATATAACACGTCTGCCCTGCGAGGCACGTGGCCTCGGCTTTGTCTATCAGGACTACGCATTGTTCCCCCACATGACCGTGGCGGAGAACATCGGTTATGGTCTTGCGGTGCGCCATGTGGCCCCTGAGGTGCGGCGGGCTCGAGTGATGCAACTGGCTCGAGCATTGGGTATCGAGTCTCTCCTGGACCGCGTGCCGACGACGCTTAGCGGCGGCGAGCAGCAGCGTGTGGCTCTGGCCCGGGCTCTGATTGTCCAGCCTCGGTTGCTCCTTCTGGACGAGCCGCTCGCCGCCCTGGATTCCCGCACCCGGGAGGAACTACGGCGAGAACTGGCACGGCTGCATCGCCACGCCCACGTGACAAAAGTGCATATCACCCATGATTTCGAAGAAGCGATTGCTCTGGCTGACCGCATCGCGATTGTGAGCGATGGTGAGATCGTGCAAGTGGGCACAGCGGAGGAGATCTTCCGCCGCCCCAAGTCCCCTTCGGTGGCCGAGTTTGTGGGGGCGCGCAATATTTTCGAGGGCATGATCCTCAGGAGGGAAGCAGGCTATGCCGTGCTTGACATAGAGGGGACAGAGCTGGCTGTGGTCACGCCCTTGAATGGTCACGTGCATGCGGTGTTGCGTCCGGAGGACATCATCCTCTCGAAGCAGCCTTTGCGCTCCAGCGCCCGCAACTGCCTGAAAGGCTATATCACCGAGGTCGATGACCGGGGGGGGCTGGTCTATATCACGGTCTCTGTCCCTCCTCGGTTCGTCTGTGTGATCACTCGAGCCTCATTGGAGGAGATGGACCTCGCCGTGGATGGAGAGATCTATCTCTCGTTCAAAGCGTCTGCGGTTCATGTGTTCTGAGTGTTGAGGAGACGGAGGACATGTCGATTCATGATCGGTTCCATCGGGCCATTACTTATCTGCGCGTCTCGGTAACGGATCGGTGTAACCTGCGGTGTGTTTACTGTATGCCTGAGGAAGGTGTACAACTGCGGACGCATGAGGAGATCCTGAGATATGAGGAGATCGCACGCATCGTGCGGGTGGGCAGTGAGCTTGGGTTTACGAAGGTGCGGCTTACCGGAGGGGAGCCTCTGGTGCGACCCGGGATTGAGCGCCTGGTGGCTATGATCGCTCAGATCCCTGGGCTGAATGACGTGGCGATGACCACCAACGGCATCCTGTTGGCGAGATACGCCCATGCCCTGGCCGCCGCTGGCCTGGACCGCGTCAATGTCAGCCTCGATTCTCTCGATCCGAAGCGATTCCATGAGATCACCCGTTGGGGCTCTTTGGACGATGTGCTGAGGGGGTTGCAGGCTGCGGAAGAGGCGGGTTTGACCCCCATCAAGATCAATACCGTGGTCATACGGGGGCTCAACGATGAAGAGGTACCCGCGTTGGCTGGCTGGGCGGCGAAGAAAGGATATCGTTTACGATTCATCGAATGGATGCCTGTTGGCCATACTGTTGAGGATATTGCTGCCTGGCGCAGCCGCTTTGTCTCCGCTCGCGAAATTCGGGAGCGTATTGAAGCTGCCTACGGCCCTCTGGAAGTCGTAGGGGCGAGGACTACGGGGCCTGCGCGGAGCTATCGTGTGCAAGGTATGGAAGTAGAGATCGGTATTGTCTCTTCTATCAGCGAACGTTTCTGTAGCCAATGTAACCGGCTGCGCCTGACTGCGGATGGCCAACTGCGGCCTTGCCTGCTCTCTGACCATGAGTTGGATCTGCGGACGCCTCTGCGCCAGGGTATTGACGACGAAGGACTCAAGGCCTTGCTCATAGAGGCTGTGCGGATGAAACCGGCTGGTCATCATCTGGATAGGGGCTGGCGGGAGGCCGAGGAGCGGACTATGGCGGAGATTGGAGGATAAACATGGGAGGGGAAGAGTCAATGCCCTTGACCCATCTCGACGAGCAGGGGCGTGCGCGCATGGTGGATGTTGGTGACAAGGCTCGTACAGAGCGGGAGGCCGTGGCTGGTGGGGCCGTCTACATGCGACCGGAGACGCTGGCTCTGGTGGCATCGGGTCAGGTGCCCAAGGGCGATGTGTTGGCGACGGCCCGCATCGCGGGCATCATGGCTGCCAAACGCACGCCTGAGCTGATTCCCCTGTGCCACCCGCTGCAACTGACCTATGTGGGGGTCGAATTCGAGGTGGATCGGCAGGCCTCGTGCGTCCATATCCGTGCTACGGTCCGAACGAGGGACCGCACTGGTGTGGAGATGGAGGCGCTGACGGCGGTGAGTGTGGCCGCCCTGACCATCTACGACATGGTTAAGGCTGTGGAGCGGACTGCAAGGATTCAGGATATCCGCCTGCTGAGGAAGCGGGGGGGCAAGAGTGGAGATATTGTGCTTGAGGAGGGCTCATGAAGGTGCGTGTGCGGTTTTTTGCCGCCCCCAGGGAGCAGATAGGGAGGGGCGAGATGGAGCTGGAGTTTCCAGAGGGGACCACCCTGTCGCAGCTGAGGGCCTTTCTGCTTGAGCAGTACCCATTTCTGCGCGATGTGGCTCTCCAGTTCGCAGTGAACGCCGTCTATGCGCGAGAGGATATCCCGTTGCACGATGGCGACGAGATTGCCTGTATCCCGCCTGTCGGAGGGGGCTGAAGCCATGGCTGACATCTATCGCGTGACGCGAGACGTACTCTCTGTGGATGAGATCGTGGCAGGTGTGACGGACGCCGCTGTGGGGGCTGTGGTGACCTTTGTGGGGGTGGTCCGCGGCACGTCTGAGGGGCGGCAGGTGCGGTATCTGGAGTATGAGGCCTATCCTGAGATGGCTGAGCGTACGCTGGCACAGATCGGGAAGGAGATTCGCGCTCATTGGCCTGACATTCTCCACGTGACGATAGTCCATCGGGTCGGTCGTCTGGAGATCGGTGAGACTGCGGTGGTCATTGCCCTGGCAGCCGCGCACAGGCCCGGCGTGTTTGATGCGTTGCGTTTCGCGATCGACCGCCTCAAGGAGATTGTGCCGATCTGGAAGAAAGAAGTCTGGATAGATGGTGAGGAATGGAGAAGCGAACGATGAAGGTTCATGCCAGTCATGTAGAAGACCTGTATCCAATGTTGAGCGTGGAAGAGGCTCTGGACAAGGTTCTGAAGGCGTTTCAAGTGTTGGAGGTGGAGTCCGTACCGATCCTAGAGGCCCTGGGACGGGTCTTGGGCGAGGACATTCATGCCGACATGGATATCCCGCCTCATGATAACACGGCCATGGATGGCTACGCCCTGCGTGCTGTCGACACGCAGGGGGCTACAGCAACAAACCCTCGGCGTCTGCGGGTGATCGAGAATCTGGCTGCCGGTTACGTGGCCGCGCAGAGGGTCGAGCCGGGGACGGCTATCCGCATCATGACCGGGGCACCTATCCCACCTGGTGCCGATGCGGTCATCCGCTTTGAACTCACCGAACAGCAGGGCGAGTGGGTCAAAGTCTATCGAGAGGTTCCGGTGGGCAACAACATTCGGCGTGCCGGTGAGGATGTGCAACGTGGTGCACTTGTCCTTGCCAGGGGCAAGGTGTTGCGTCCGCAGGAGATAGGCATGTTGGCTGCCCTGGGTCGCAGACAGGTCTCTGTCATCCGTCGCCCTCGTGTGGCTATTCTGTCCACTGGTGATGAGCTGGTCGATATCGATGAGCCCCTGGCACCGGGCAAGATCCGTAATACTAACAGCTACTCGGCGGCTGCGTTGGTCCTGAAGTACGGGGGAGAGCCTATCCTGCTGGGGATTGCACGCGACACGGTGGAGGACCTGACCGCCAAGCTGCGCGAGGGCTTGGCGTGTGGTGCCGATCTCCTGGTGACCTCAGGCGGAGTCTCGGTTGGGGATTTCGATGTCGTCAAAACGGTATTGGCTGCCGAGGGTGAGATCACTTTCTGGCGGGTGCGCATGAAACCTGGTAAGCCGTTCGCGTTTGGTCATATTGAGGCGGACGTGGATGGGCAGCGCCGACGCGTTCCAATTCTGGGACTGCCGGGGAACCCTGTCTCCGTGATGGTCTCGTTCGAGATGTTTGCACGGCCGGCCATCCTGAAGATGTCAGGGCACAAGGACCTCGCCAAGCGCTCAGTGGACGCGATCCTCGTCGACGGGATCAAGCGCAAAGACAACCGGCGACACTACGTGCGGGTCTCGTTGGAGCAGAGAGACGGTGTCTTGTACGCAACCCTGACCGGGGAGCAAGGCTCCGGCATTCTCTACTCCATGGTCAAGGCGGATGGGCTGGCCGTGATCCCGGAGGAGTGGGATCATGTCTCCCCCGGGACACGGGTGAGAGTGCTGCTGTTTGATTGAAGGGCGCGGGCCGCACCACTGTGCGGGCCGCACAGTGGCAGCTATGGCCTGGTCACCTGTCAACCAGAGGCTCGCTGAATATCACCCGATCTGGTAGTTCGGTGGCTCGCTCGTGATGATGACATCGTGGGGGTGACTTTCGATCAGACCGGCGTGGGTGATGCGCACAAACTGGGCCTTGGACCGCAGTTCGTCCAGGTCTTTTGCCCCTGCGTAGCCAAGGCCTGAGCGAAGTCCCCCTGTGAGCTGGAAGAGGTAATCGTGGAGGGGGCCCTTGTAGGGCACGCGCCCTTCCACCCCCTCGGGGACGAGTTTGCCACTGCTATCTTGCCCGGAGGCATAGCGGTCTCGGCCATACCCCTTCATGGCGCCCAGGCTGCCCATGCCTCGGTATTCCTTGAATCGCCTTCCGTCGTAGTACACGACATCTCCTGGGGCTTCGTCCAGACCGGCAAGCATGCTCCCCAGCATCACGACATGGGCGCCTGCTGCAATGGCCTTGACGATATCGCCGCTGTACTTGATCCCTCCGTCGGCGATCACAGGCACGCCATAGGGCTCCGCGGCCTGGGCGCAGTTGTAGATCGCTGTGAGCTGAGGCATCCCCGCACCCGCGATGATACGCGTGGTGCAGATGGAGCCTGCACCAACGCCCACTTTGACAGCGTCGGCCCCAGCCTCGATGAGGGCCCGGGTCCCCTCTGCCGTGACCACGTTCCCCGCGATGATAGCTAGGTCGGGGGCGACCGCTCGGATACGACGGATGGCCTGAAGCACTCCAGCGGAGTGTCCGTGGGCTGTGTCAATAACGGCAATGTCTAGGCCGGCATCGACCATAAGTTGGATGCGTTCCTCCAGATCGGGTCCCACCCCGACGGCGGCGCCGACGACCAGGCGCCCCTGGCTGTCTGCGGTGGCGTTAGGAAAGTCGCGCGCCTTCTGGATGTCCTTGACGGTGATTAGACCTTTCAGGATGTTGTTTTCGTCCACAAGCACCAGTTTCTCAATTCGATGTTGGTGCAGCAGCCGCTTTGCGTCCTCCAGCTTGATGTCCACTGGCGCGGAGATGATATTCTCCGAGGTCATAAACTCGGTGACTGGCAGGTCGTAGTCCTCCGGGTCGACAAAGCGGAAGTCGCGGTTGGTGAGGATCCCCACGAGCCGGTTGTCGTCATCGGTGATCGGCACCCCACTGATATGGTAAGTAGACATGATGGTCTCTGCATCCCGGAGGGTGGCGGTGGGGCGCAATGTGATGGGATCCACGATCATGCCGGACTGGGATCGCTTCACTTTGGCGACCTCCGCAGCCTGGCGCTCCGGAGCCATGTTGCGGTGGATGATGCCCACTCCCCCCTCGCGGGCGAGGGCGATGGCCATGGCTGCCTCGGTCACGGTGTCCATGGCGGCGGAGAGAATGGGTATAGCCAGTTTGATGTCCTGCGTGAGTTGGGCGCTGATGTCGGTCTGATTGGGTAGGACCTCGGTGTATCCTGGCACGATCAGCACATCGTCGAAGGTCAACGCCTCCACACCCTCAAAGAGCTCGCGGTTTCGCATGTTCCCCCCTTATAATACGTGTCGGCTGGCGCTTATTCTAATCGCAAGAGAATTGTTCACAATTCACGTGGCGAGGCATCCATCTCTGTCATTGATCTCGTGATGAAACACGAGCCTCCCTCCCATCCGCGAGGGGAGGGAGGCCTACAAGAGCTAGCGGGGAAAGGCGCTGCCTGTGCCACCATGCGGGGAGGCCAACTCGACCGCTGAATGTACAGTTGGCTTCCGTTGGCGGCGCCTTGGATTTCTAGGCCCACCGGTACACGGCTACAAATGGGCGATGATCGCGTCTGCCATGTCCTGGGTCCCTACCAATTGTGCATCAGGCCGCTGGGTGTGTAGATCGGCAGTAACTACACGACCCTCCGCCAGCACTGAGGCCACGGCCTGCTCTACGCGATCCGCGGCTTCATCCTCATTGAGATAGCGTAGCATCAGCGCACCACTGAGAATGGCCGCGATGGGATTGGCCTTGTCCTGCCCGGCGATGTCAGGGGCTGAGCCGTGGACGGGCTCAAAGACTGCGATGCCGTCGCCGATGTTAGCCCCCGGAGCCATACCCAATCCTCCAATAAGTCCAGCGCTCAGGTCGCTCACGATGTCCCCGAAGAGGTTAGGCAGGACCAGGACATCATATGCCTCCGGTCGCAGGACGAGCTGCATACACATATTGTCCACGATTCGTTCCTGGTAGGCGATATCGGGATATGCCTCGGCGACCTCCCGGGCGACTTTGAGGAAGAGACCATCTGTGATCTTGAGGATGTTAGCTTTGTGGACCGCAGTCACCTGGTGGCGCCCATGTCTGCGTGCGTACTCGAAAGCAAAACGCACGATGCGCTCAGAGGCACGCCGTGTCGTGATGCGTACGGCCTCGGCTGCCTCATTGGGGATTACCTCATGTTCCACACCGACATAAAGCCCCTCGGTGTTCTCCCGGACCACCACCAGATCCACACTAGGCCTGGCCTGAGCAACACCGGGCAACGACTTGGCCGGGCGGAGGTTGGCATACAGGTCGAGGAGCTTGCGAAGGGCGACGTTCACGCTACGGAATCCCGAGCCGATCTGGGTAGTGATGGGTCCCTTGAGTGCCACGCCGTGCGTGCGCACAGACTCCAAAACCCGCTCTGGCAAAGGGGTGCCTTCCTCTGGCATGACCGATGCACCGGCGGGCTGAACATCCCACTGCAAAGGGATGCCTGTGGCCTCCAGGACGCGCCGAGCGGCTGTGGTGACCTCCGGGCCGATCCCGTCACCGGGGATCAGGGTAACGGTGTAGCCATTATTGAGCATGGTGTCCCTCCTTCATTTGCCTGCGGGTGTATGGGAGCAGCCCACCTGCCAGCAGGATCTCTCGTTGTCGCGGCGTGATCTGCGCTTTCAGGACGTAGTTCAACCCCTTGGTGGCGTTGTGGGCTGTGATTTCCTGTCCCTTTCTGAGGGCTGTGTGGATATCGGAGAGTACCAAGGTGTCTCCCTGTTCCACCGAGGCGTAGTCGGCTTCGTCAGCGAAGACCAGGGGCAGGATGCCCGCGTTGATGAGGTTGGTGTGGTGAATGCGTGAGAACGAACGGGCAAGGACTGCTCGTACCCCAAGGTACATGGGTGCAAGTGCGGCATGTTCACGGCTGGAGCCCTGGCCGTAGTTCTCACCCCCCACGATGATTCCACCGCCCCATGCGCGGGCACGCTTGACGAACTCGGGGTCCACACGGATGAAGACATATTCCGAGATAGCCGGGATGTTCGAGCGCAGGGGGAGGATGTGGGCACCGGCCGGCATGATGTGGTCTGTGGTGATATTGTCGCCCACTTTGAGCAATATGCGCCCCGTGATCTCATCCGCCACAGGCTCCCCGAGAGGGATGGGCTTGATGTTGGGGCCACGGATGATCTCCACCTGGGCCGCTTCCTCCGGCGGCAGCGGCGGGATGATCATGTTGTCCTGGATCAAGTAGCGCCTCGGTGCAGCGATCTCGGGGTAGGGCCCTAGCTCTCTGGGGTCAGTGATGACACCGGTGAGCGCAGCCGCTGCACAGGTTTCGGGGCTGGCGAGGTAGACTTGATCATCGGCTGTGCCACTGCGTCCCTTGAAGTTGCGATTGAAAGATCGGAGCGACACCGTGCCTGTGGCTGGTGCCTGCCCCATACCCAGACAGGGGCCACAGGCTGACTCCAGGATCCTGGCGCCCGCCTCAATCAGGTCGGCCAGTGCGCCGTTATGGGCGATCATCCCGTAGACCTGTCTGCTGCCCGGGGTGATGGTGAGGCTGACATCACGGTGGACTTGTCGTCCCTTGAGGACGGTTGCCACAGCCATCAGATCCTCGTATGAGGAGTTGACACATGATCCAATGCAGACCTGAGCGACGGGCAATCCCGCGACCTCCCTCACCGGCACCACCCGATCGGGCATGGACGGTTGGGCGATCAGCGGTTCGAGACAGTCTAGATTCAGTTCGATGACGTCTGCGTACTGCGCGTCAGGATCCGCGGCCAGGGGGCGCCAATCATGGCCTCGCCCCTGGGCGATAAGGTAGCGCTGCGTCTGCTCATCGCTGGGGAAGATAGACGCCGTCGCGCCAAGCTCAGCGCCCATATTGCAGATCGTGGCACGCTGATCAACGGTCAGCGAGGCCACACCAGGTCCGAAATACTCGATGATCTTTCCCACGCCTCCCTTGACTGTGAGGCGCTGGAGCAAAGCGAGAATGACATCCTTTGCGGTGACCCAGGGCTGCAGGACGCCAGTGAGCCTGATCCCTATAATCGTGGGCATGGTGGTGTAAAATGCTCCCCCACCCATGGCGACGGCTACATCCAGGCCGCCGGCACCGATGGCGAGGACGCCCAACCCTCCTGAATTGGGGGTATGGCTATCTGAGCCAAGCAGCGTCTTGCCGGGGATGCTGAAGCGCTCAAGCTGTACCTGGTGGCAAATGCCGTTACCTGGACGCGAGAAGTAAGCGCCGAACCGGGCGGCTGCAGACTGAAGGAAGCGATGGTCATCGGCGTTCCGGAAATCTGTCTGCAGCATATTGTGATCGACATAGCTCACAGAGCGCTCTGTGCGGACGCGCGGTAGACCGATGGCTTCGAACTCCAACCAGGCCATGGTGCCGGTTGCGTCCTGAGTAAGGGTGTGGTCGATTTTCAGGCCAATCTCCTGCCCGGGTGTCATAGTGCCATCAACGAGGTGTGCCTGAATGATTTTCTCTGCCAGTGTGAGTCCCATGGGCTGTATCTCCTCCTAACCGGGTTGAATCGAGTCTATGCAGCTCGGGTTGTTAGAAAGACTCATCGCTTACCGCTCGCTGATAGGGATGTAGGCCCGGTTCGCGGGGCCGACGTAGACGGACAACGGACGGATGAGCTTGTTGTTGGCGTATTGCTCCATCACGTGCGCTGCCCAGCCGGGTACGCGGCTGATGGCGAATACGGGTGTGAACAACTCCAATGGTACACCTAGCAGGTAGAGCAAGGGCGCGGTGTAGAAATCCACGTTGGGATAGAGTCCCTTCTTGGCTTCCACAGCGTCGGCGATGGCGGTTGCCAACTCGAACAGGTGAAAGTCTCCCCGCAGCGCACACAGATTGTAGAGTTCCTCCCGCAGATAGGCAGAGCGGGGGTCTGCAGCTCGCTTGTAGACTCGATGCCCGAACCCCATGATCCGTTCTTTGCGCGCCAGTGCAGCACTGATGTAGGGTTCTACCCGGTCCACGGAGCCAATTTCCAATATCATCTTCATCGCGCGACGATTGGCGCCGCCGTGGAGGGGACCTTTGAGGGTACCCACGGCCGAAGTGATAGCGGCGTAGATGTCGGATAACGTCGCCGCTGTGACCCTGGCGGCAAAGGTCGAGGCGTTGAAACCGTGCTCGGCCATCAACAGCATGATCAGGTCCATGGCGCGGGCCTCTACAGGAGAGGGGGGCTGGTCGTGGAGCATGTAGAGGAAGTTTGCGGCGTGCCCTAGCGTCGTGTCTGGGTGGATGCGTGGCAGATTCTGCTGATGGCGATAGTAATTGGCAACGATGGTGGGGAATTGAGCAACCAAACGGATCGCTTTATCGATGGTGACGTCCAGGTGGCGATCCCCGTTGTCACCGTCGGAGCATGAGAGCATGGAGACTGCTGTTCGCAGGGCGTCCATGGGCTCGACGGTCGGGGGCAGCATGGTGAGGACGCGCCACGTCGTGTCGTCAATGTCACGATGCGCGGTTAGCTGTTCTGTCAGCTCCCCTAGTTGGTTCTCCGTGGGCAGATCGCCGTGCCACAGCAGGTAGACAGTCTCTTCGTATGTGGCGTGGGCGGCAAGGTCACCGATGTCGTAACCCCGATAGCTCAGCGTCCCCTGCTCCCCGTCGACTTTGCTGATTGTGCTGCGTGCGATGACCACGCCAGCCAGCCCCTCGTGGACGGCGGGCGCGTCCGCTCCCCTCGTTGTCTCTGCCGCCGAGGCTGCTGTTTTGGAGCTGGAGGCAGACATTGTTCTTGCTGTATTGCTGGAGGCCCTCACGGATGTCATATTTCTCCTTTCCCGACCGTTTAGTGCATGACTGCTGTCGTGACCTGCTGAGTTCTTCGCTTTCCCCCTCGAACAGACAAAGAAAAAAGCCAGCTCCCTGTTGGGTAGGCTGGCTGGTTTTCGCTACTGCAATTAGAGTCAAACCGACAGCATCAGCCGACCCACACGAGGTCAGGCTTTGGCTGCTGCTTAGGCTGTCGGCTTACCCACATCTGTTGCATTGACGGTCTCAAGCTCCTATAGCTTTTCATGCTTACTCTAGCACAACGTCATAGAATGTCAACTCAGTGCGAGCAACCGGGCACTCGTCTGTGGTGTGTAACTCGACACTGCTTGCTGCTGACGGTCGGATGGAGCTCTAGAGCGCCGCTGGCTGACCTGTACGTGCTGAGCGATAGAGGGCCAGCACGCTGCGAAGGAAGTCCCGACTGCGCCGCAGCGGGACGACCGGCTCCGCTCCGTCGAGAACGCAAGCCTCCATGGCCTGGACCTCGCACAAATAGGGGTCCACTGGCGGTATCTCCAGCTCCTCGGTCCCTCCGTTTCGATGCTGCACCAAGATCCTGGTGGGGTGGCCGTCGCTGCCAGGCTTCCACGGTTCGGGAATGGTCAGGGATGCATCCTCACCGACGATGATGGTCCCCTGTCGGAAAGGCATACGGAAACTGGAGGAGATCTGTGCCACTAGCGCATTGTCGAAAAGCATCTGCCCTGTGAGCGTGACCTCTACGCCGGTCTCGCCGATGATCTGGTGTGCCCAAACCCTCAGGGGTGGTGCCCCCGCCAGGGTAATGGCCATGCTGTTGGGATAAACGCCGACATCCCACAGAGACCCTCCCACAAGTTCGGGCGACAGGCGAATGTTGTCTGCCTGCTCTGGGGACAAGTAGAAGCTGAACCAGCTTTGGATGAGCTGGGGACGGCCAAGCTGACCCTGACTCACCATCGCCTCGACTTTGAGGGTTTGCGGGTGGTGCAGATACATGAATGCTTCAAACACGGTGACGTGGTGCTCACGAGCTGTCGCTTCGATGTCATCAAGTTCCTCAAGTGTTGGCACCAGAGGTTTCTCGCACAAGACGTGTTTGCCCACTTGGGCCGCCCGGATTGTCCATTCGCCGTGCATTTTGTTGGGCAGAGAGATGTACACGACGTCGATGTCCGAGTCTTCGAGAAGCGCCTGGTAAGAGCCGTAGGCGCGCGGGATGCTCCATGCACGCGCATAATTCTCCGCCCGGGCTTGATCTCGGCTCGCCACCGCGACCAGCTCACTGCGTGCTGACTGACGTATGGGTGGGATGAGAGCTCGGTTGATGCGGGCTGTTGACAGGAGCCCCCAGCGTAGTTTGTCCGGCATCTCTGACCTCCTGGCGCTATTTGCGTCCACTCACAGGACGGGATGTGTTTTAGATTTCCTCCAACCCACGGTACCGTACGATGCACGCCATGATATGGGGTGTCACTGGCTCAACTCCACCGTGCTGACTGTCATGGGAGGGATGCAGTGCTCGCCGAGGTCGACCCAGGCCCCTTGCCTGGTACGACACTGGAGCCTGGTGCACATCGGAGAAGTGAACAGATTCAAGAGAAAGACCAGGGTCTTCTCCTCGTTGGCCCACACTGAGACCCACACGTTAGGGTTGGTGTGGCTGACCAGGCGACTGAGGTGAAGCTGGGACAACAGAGTGGTGAGTGCGTCTGACTGCTCGTGCATCTTGTGGCGCCAATGGACGCCCAGCACGATGACTGTCCCCCCCGAGTCCCAAGATCTCTGCCAGGCGATGGGCTGCTGGGACCACTCCTCCCATCCAAGGGCTTCTGCACCCTCGGGCAGTGGGTTGAATATGAAGGCATCGTTATGTTGAATGTTGACGATGGGACTGTCATCGTTCTGTATCGTGATCCTGGTGACAGTCCCGGGAGGTCTTTGCGCGTCGGGCGCCCCCAAGAAGTCAGCAAGTTCCCTGCAAGGGTATAGATCCTCGTCAAGGCTTGGCAGCAGCGGTGCAAGGAGCAGACGTCCGCCCCTTTGCACGAACCGAATCAAGCGCTGTTGCTGAGCTCGCGGCATGCTCACGCTTGTCGCCACCACGAGAGGGGTGTCGATGTCGTGGACCCAGTCGTCGTGATCCAGGTTCACCATCACGGGGTTCAAACCGGCGCACAGCGCCGATGTCAGAAGGCCCTTCTGCAGGAAGGTATAAGCGTCGGCGGGCGTGAAGAGCAGGCCGCCGCGCCCCAGCCAGTACCGTTCGGCGCGGGCATCTTGAAAGCTGAAACCCAGACGGACATCCCACAGGCGTTGCCCACGCACGAGCCACTCATGGCCGTGGATGAACTCGGCAAAGGCCTTCTGGGTATGGTAGAGCGGTCTGATCTCCCCCCACGCACCAATGGGTGCCCCGAAGTCGTAGAGGTCTGTCGTGTCACCCAGGCGTGGCGGATTGGGGCCTCCGGTAAATATGTAATAGTTGTGTCCCTTCATGCCGAAGGCTAGATTGGTCATATAGCATGCTGCGGCGTCTTCAGGGGTGAATGGGGGCCAGTCTGATGCACTCCCGCTGGGCAGTTCGAGCACTGTGGGAGGATACCCCATCATGCGCAACATCTCCATGGACATGAGGATATCTCTGGCGTACTGGGGGGTGGGGTGATTCTGGGGCCAATCCTGATCGAGGTTGTAGTAGTGATCCGAACCTAAAAGGAAATCGGACCCCAAGGACTCCGGCACATCATAGAAGTAGGCATTCATGCCTGGATTGGCAGCGTTGTGGATGAAGGGAGTATCAACGCCATGCTGTCGCAGCGTCTGGGCTGTGATCTCCATATACTCTGCGACAGTGCTCAAGTAGTACTCGAAGTAATCCCGCAATCGACGGACGTGGGGAATGTAGCCTGGTTGTGCCTCCAAGGGCTTAAGCGGTCTCACTGTAGCGAAGTCGGAGTATTGCGTCTGGTAGGCTGCATTGAGACGGGAGATGTCACCATAACGGCGGGCCAGGTAGCGGGGATAACGTCCGTCTGGACGTCCGAAGCCCATAGACTCCGGATGATAGTCCAGGCTACCAAACCATATGTGGACCCCGGTGAGTTCATTGTCGATCTGGGTAAACGCAATGGGCCCGCCACGACTGACAGTGTATGGTGAAAGCCTTTCTGCTACCGCTGCGAGCCAGCGTTTGGCTTTCTCGAGATAGACGGGATGTACGTATGAGACTGATAGATGCCCAAAGGGTGTCCCATCTATGGTGCGGGCCCGAACGTCCGGGTATCTCTCGAAAAGCCAGCCTGGTAATCCGCCGTAGATGAGTTCCGAGTATTGATAAGGACCCGGCCGCGCAATGACGTAGAGATCAAGCTCGGCCGCGAGCTCCAGAAAGGCTCTCAGGTCGGTTGTGCCGTCGCCTGCGTCAAATACGAAGGTCCCTTCAGCCGGTTCGTGGATGGCCCAGGGGATATAGGTGGAGAGACACATCCCCCCGGCTGCCTTGAAATGCTCCATGCGAGGGCGCCAGTGGTTTTTGGGCACCCGGAAATAGTGAAACTCACCTGCGTTCAGGTAGACGGGACGGTCCCCGATCCAGTAACTTGTGTTGTCGAACGTTATCGGTTCCATGGTCCTGGTCCTACTGCACTCATCATGTTGGTGCTCTTGATCTCGGCCTCGCGGGGCCCTGCGACAGAGTCCCCTCGGCCAGCATCACATCCAACCGTGGTTGTAGCCGGTCTCGTACAGGGCTACGATGTTCTCCGGTGGCGTATTGGCCTGGATGTTGTGGCAGGGGGCAATGATGTAACCGCCGCCAGCGCCCAGGATGTCAATGTTGGTCAGGACTTCCTCCCTGACGTCGTCGACGGTGCCGAATGGGAGCGTTTGCTGGTTGTCGACCCCGCCATGGAAGACCAGCTTGTCGCCGAAGTCGCGCTTCAGCCCTTCTCGTTCCATCCCTACACATCGCCACTGGATGGGATTGAGGACATCGATGCCCGCCTCGATCATATCGGGCAGGATTGGGCGTACGGCACCATCGCTGTGGAAGAAGACGTAAGCGCCGGCACTGTGTGCCAGATCAATCATGCGTTTCATGCGGGGGATGAAGAACGTGCGGATCTGGCGCGGGGAGAAGAGCAACGATTCCTGGGTTCCGAAGTCCTCGGCCACGTATGAGACATTCACCTTGCCAGGAATCGCCTCATAGATCCGCAATGTGTTCTCATAGCAGAAGTCGAACAGTTTATCCAGGCAGTAGTGGACCATTTCAGGGTTGTCGATGAGGTCCATGTATGCCCGTTCCAGACCGCGAAGCTCACAGTAGGTCAGGAATGGCTCTGATCCGCCGCCGCGGATGGCGTAATCCTCTTTCCCCTCAATTTGCGCTGGGATGACTGAATAGTCGAAGAGGTCGGCGGTCGGCCACGTGTAGTTGGCCTCAATCTCCTCGATGCTCTGGTAGTTTGCCAGAGGGTGTCCGATGCATTCCTGGTAGACTCCGGTGCCATAGTCGACAGTCTTGAAACGGCAGCCATAGATGTTCTCATCTGCCGGGATGGGAGGCCCGATATACTTGGGTCCAACGCTCACCAGGATATCGATATGGAGCCGTTCGTACATCTCTTGGGCGGTTTCGCATCCCAGGTAGTTCATTAGTTTCGCTGTCGCCTCTGGCGTGGCCCAGTAGTCCATGGGAAGCCGATCGGGGAGCTCGTGACGCAATACAGCTAACCAGCGTTCCTTGGGAGTCATCGTCTCTCTAGGCATGCTCTCTCCTGCACAATGAAAAGTTGCGACGGCACGCGGTATCCTTGGCCATCTCTGCACCTTATTGTAGGTGCTTTCATGATCTTTGCCACCGGCTGATCCGCCAGGTGTGTTGCCGGGACTCCCTTGCGTCTCTTGTGCCAATGGCGGGCCGTTACACCCCCTGGAAACCTGGCACGGGCGTCGCTTCGTGCTAGAATATCGAACGACTGTTCTGGTCAGAGGACTAGAGGGGGAGATCCATATGCTGGATTTGACAGGACGGCAACGGGAAGTCGTCGAGGCTCCAATCGAGACTCGCCTCTTCCTGGAGGGCGTTGCCGGAACGGGAAAGACGACCGCGGCCATCGCTCGCATTGGTCGCCTTCTTGCTGATGGGATCCCCGCGCAGCAGATCCTCGTCATGGTGCCACAGCGGACGTTGGGTCTTCCCTACCATGCGGTCTTACGCCGTCTGAGAGGCGCATCTGGGGCGCTGGTGGATGTGATGACATTTTCTGGCCTGGCGCGGCGCATGATCGATCTCTTCTGGCCACTGGTCGTGGAAAGAGCAGAGTTCGGACGCCCAGGGGATCCTCCGACCTTCTTGACGCTGGAGACAGCACAGTATTTCATGGTGCGAGCGGTGGGGCCATTGATCGAGCGTGAAGGGTACTTCCGCGCGGTGCGCATCGATCGGAATCGTCTGTACAGTCAGATCCTGGACAACTTGAACAAAGCTGCTGTGGTGGGATTCCCGCCGGAGGAGATCGCCTTACGGCTCAAACGTGCGTGGTGTGGTGAGCGCGCACAACTGGAGATTTTCGACCAGGCCCAGGCGTGTGCCCTGGCATTCCGGCGCTACTGTCTGGAGCACAACCTGTTGGACTTCTCGCTCCAGATCACCCTATTGCGTGAGGTGCTATGGCCCGAACCGCTGTGTCGTCACTATCTGACCGACCGGTACCGCTATCTGTTTGTGGATAACCTTGAGGAGGACACGCCTGTTGCGCACGACCTCCTGGATGCATGGTTGGGGACAATCGATGGCGCACTGCTGGTCAGCGACCAGGGCGCCGGTTATCGGAGTTTCTTGGGTGCCGACCCATCTGGCGCGGTCCGACTGCAAGCGCGCTGCGACCGGGTGGTGACCTTCGAGAAGACGCTGGTGATGTCGGAGGGCGTGCAGGCCCTGGCTCAGGCATTTGAGCAGGTCCTGAAACCCAAGAACGTGCCGGAGGAGGTCAGGCCGCTGTTCGAGGTTGAGGGAAATCGCGGTAGCTTCTCTGCCTCCGCGGTGGGCCACACTTCCTTGGTAGATTTCCCCTCGGTGCTACACTTCGAATATCACCGGTTTCACCCTCAGATGCTTGACTGGGTAGCGGATACCATCGGGAGGTTGGTGACTCGGGAGGGAATCGCACCTGGCGAGATCGTCGTGTTGGCACCTTTCTTGAGCGACGCTCTGCGCTACGCGCTCAGTGAACGCCTACGGGCGCGCGAGGTCCCTGTACAGTCCCATCGCCCCTCACGAGCTTTGCGTGACGAGCCACCGGCCAAAGCGCTCTTGACGCTGGCTGCGCTCGCCCATCCCGATTGGGAGATCGTCCCTTCTCCGCATGATGTGGCTAGTACGCTCTCGCGAGTCATCGCTGACATGGACCCAGTGAGGGCCTCACTCCTGACGCGGATCGTGTACCGGCGATCGCAGGGTAAGCCAGACCTCTGCCCTTTTGCTGACATCAACCCTGATATGAAGGAGCGGATCACGTATGCGCTCGGAGAGCGCTATGAGACTCTGCGTGAGTGGCTCTTGGCCTATAGAGCCAAGTCGGGTCCCGAGGATGTTCTGGACTACTTCATGGCCCGTCTCTTCGGAGAGGTACTCTCGCAGCCTGGGTTTGGGTTCCATCGGGATATCGAGGCAGCCCGCGTTAGCGCGATGTTGATTGAGTCGGTGCGCAAGTTCCGCTGGGTCACGGCGGAGATCCCTGCCGAGAAGCCTTTGGGCAGAGAATATCTGGAGATGGTGAACGCCGGTGTGATCGCGGCACAATATCTGAAGGCATGGGAACTTCAGCCAGCGGATGCTGTTCTATTGGCACCTGCCTACACGTTCCTGCTCAGCAATCGGCCGGTCAGTGTTCAATTCTGGCTGGACATTGGAGGGCGAGGCTGGTGGGAACGCCTCTATCAGCCGCTGACCCACCCCTTTGTACTAAGCAGGCATTGGCCTGTGGATCGCCCGTGGACCGATGAGGCAGAGTATTGGTGGCGGCAACTCACCTTGAGTCGGCTCATCCTGGGCCTCCTGCGCCGCTGCAGGCGTGCAGTCTATCTTGGCCTGAGCCAGCTCTCGGAGCAGGGATACGAACAGAAGGGGGCTTTGCTGCAGGCGGTTCAGCGTGTGTTGCGTACAGGGGGAACAGCTCCCTGATGTGTGGTATCCATCGTTAACGCAGAGGAGAGTGCTATGGCAATTGATGTTCATTTCGACCGCTTCTACCGCTACGAAGAGCTAACTGCGCTGGTGAAAGCCTACGAGGCAGAGTTCCCTCATCTGGTGCAGGTGGTCTCCATTGGGAAGAGCTATGAGGGGCGCGATATCTGGCTGGTCAAGATCACAGACTTTGGGACGGGGCCGGATGAGGAGAAGCCAGCTCTGTGGGTTGATGGAAACATCCACGCCACCGAAGTGACGCCCTCTACAGCATGCCTGTATTTCCTGGATTACCTGGTGCGGGGTTACGGCAGTGATCCTGATGTCTCTCGTGCCTTGAGGTCGCGGGCTTTTTATATCGTGCCACGTGTCAACCCGGATGGGGCTGAGTGGGCGCTGGCCGACAAGCCCAAGTTCATCCGTTCCAGCACAAGGCCCTATCCGTATGCGGAGGAGCCGGTGGGCGGACTTGTGACGGAGGACATTGATGGTGATGGTCGTATCCTGACAATGCGGATCCCGGATCCCAATGGGGCATGGAAGGTGAGCGCGGCTGACCCCCGCCTGATGGTTCGGCGAGAGCCTGAGGAGGTAGGAGCCCAATACTATCGCCTGTTGCCTGAGGGCCATATCGAGAACTACGATGGTGTACTCATCAAGCTTCGGCCCGAGAGGGAGAACCTGGACCTGAACCGTAACTTCCCGGAGCACTGGCGCCAGGAGGTCGAGCAACGTGGGGCAGGCCCTTATCCGACATCGGAGCCGGAGGTGCGGGCACTGGTCCACTTCATTGTTGCGCACCCCAACATTGTTGCTGGCGTGGCGTTTCACACCTACAGCGGCGTCATTCTGCGTCCTTACGATGACCGCGATGACAAGGAGTTCCCAGCGGAGGACCTCTGGACCTATCAGAAGCTAGGTCAGCGAGGTACGGCCTTGACGGGTTATCCGTCTGTGTCTGTCTACCATGATTTTCGTTATCACCCCAAGGAAATCATCACAGGCGGTTTCGATACCTGGCTCTACGAACAGCAGGGCATCTATGGGTGGACGGTCGAGATCTGGAGCCCACAGCGGCAGGCTGGCATCGAGGACTACAAGTTCATCGATTGGTACCGTGAGCACCCTCTTGAAGATGACCTTAAGCTGCTCAAGTGGAATGACGAGGTGCTCGACGGCAAAGGCTATGTGGACTGGTACCCGTTTGAGCATCCGCAACTGGGGAGAATTGAACTTGGGGGATGGCATCACATGTATGCCCTGTGGAATCCGCCGCCTCAGTTCTTGGAGAAAGAGATCGCTCTCTTCCCGCAGTGGTTGCTGTGGATGGCATTGGTGTCACCCAAACTGGAGCTGTTCGAGGCCAGCGCCACTCCTTTGGGGGATGGGGTGTACCGGGTACGGTTGGTGGTCCACAATACCGGATGGCTGCCTTCATACGGCACGAAGAAGGCCATTGAGAAGAAGGTCATCCGTGGCGTGGTGTGTGAGATCGAGCTCCCTGAAGATGCGGAATTGATGGTGGGGGAACCACGGGAGGTAATGGCACAGTTGGAAGGGCGAGCCTATAAAGACGCGTTCCCTGAGGCGAACGATGTCACGGATGATCGTCTCAAGGTCGAGTGGGTGGTTCGGGCCCCGACGGGAGGGAAGGTGACGCTTGTGGCAAGGCACGAGAGATCTGGTGTCGTGCGTACGGAGGTGGTGCTCTGAGCTTGAGTAAAGGGAATCACCCCCGCCCACGCCCCACGCAAGCGGAGGTCCTGGCCTACCGTGGGGGAAAGATGGGGGTGTCGGCGGTACCTGGCAGCGGCAAGACGTGGACGCTGTCGTTGCTGGCGGCTCATCTGGTAGCCGAGGGGCGGCTTGAGGACGATCAGGAGGTCCTGATCGTCACTCTGGTCAACGCCGCCGTGGACAATTTCTCCGCCCGCATCGCCGGCTTCCTTCAAGACATGGGGCTGCTGCCTGGTGTGGGCTACCGAGTCCGTACGTTGCACGGCCTGGCCCATGACATTGTGCGGGAGAGACCGGATCTGGTGATGTTGTCAGAGGATTTCAACATCGTCGATGATCGCACATCACAGGAGATTATCGAGCAGGTCACCGGCGCGTGGATGCGAGCGCACCCTGAGGTGATCGATGAGTTCTTGAGCCCTGATCTGACAGAGACGAAGCGCCGGGAGATTCTGAGAAGATACTGGCCCGCTCTGATGGTCAAGATCGTCACAGCGGTCATCCGTCAGGCCAAGGATTTGCAGATGACACCGGAGGACCTGCACAGACGGCTGGAATCCTTGCCGTTCCCCCTCCCACTTCTCGAGATGGCGGGGGCTGTCTATGCGGACTATCAGCGGTCACTTGTGGCCCGGCATGCCGTCGACTTCGATGATTTGATCCGTATGGCGTTGTTGGCCTTGCAGGCGGATCCAGTGTTCTTGGAGCGCCTTCGCTATCGGTGGCCCTACATCCTGGAGGATGAGGCGCAGGACAGTAGCCGCCTTCAGGAGAAGATTCTGCGGGAGTTGACGGGCGAGGATGGACACTGGGTGCGGGTGGGGGATCCCAACCAGGCGATCTATGAGACTTTTACCACGGCGGACCCTCGCTATCTGCGGGCGTTTATGGACGAGCCTGGGGTAGTGCCCAAGACGTTGCCTGAGTCTGGGCGATCTATGAGGAGTATCATCGATCTCGCGAACTATCTGATCACGTGGACCATGACGGAGCACCCACTGCCTGAGCTGCGTGAAGCTCTGAGCGAGCCGTTTATCCAACCGGTGCCATCCGATGACCCCCAACCCAACCCACCTGATGCCCCTGAACATATAAGGCTGGTGGCCCATGGGTACAGTGCAGCAGATGAGGTCAGGGTCGTAGCCAAATATGCGGCTGAGTGGGTAGACATGCACCCACAGGAGACGGTGGCGATCCTGGTGCCGCGCAACGAGCGTGGCTATCGGTTTGTGGAGGAGTTGGAGAGGCGGCGGGTTCCCTATGTCGAGTGGCTGCGCAGCAGCCCCGCCACCCGTGAGACCGCACAAACCCTGGCCAGCGTGCTGGACTATCTATCCGAGCCCATCTCGTCCCGCAAACTGGCCGAAGCGTATCGGGCGTGGCAACATGAAGCGCTGGCCGATTCTGAGAACGCACGCGACGTGCGCCGGCTCGCTCAGCGGATCGAGAAGTGTGGGGAGGTGGAAAGCTATCTGTGGCCTTCGCCAGAGCAGGACTGGCTGGCGTCACAGGCTGAGGAGGAAGAGGCCCTCACCCCTGATGATCTGGATAAGCTGAAGCGATTCCGAGAGTTAGTGCGTCGCTGGCTTGGGGGGATTTTCCTGCCTATCGATCAACTGGTCTTGACCCTGGCTCAGGATCTCTTCCATGAGATTGTCGATCTTGCTGTAGCACATAAGCTAGCTCTGGCCCTGCGCTCAACCGCTGATCTGCATCCTGAGTGGGCATTGCCCGATCTGGTTGAGGAGCTGAGGAGGTTGGCTCAGGATGCGCGACGCCTGGGATTGGGCGAGGACGATACAGGGTTTGATCCGGATGCCTATCCAGGCCGGATCGTTGTGACGACGATGCACAAGGCGAAAGGGCTGGAATGGGACAAGGTCTATCTCGTGTCGGTCAACAGCTATGATTTCCCGTCAGGGCGCTCCAGCGACACGTACATGAGTGAGCCATGGTACATCCGGGGACAGCTTAACCTTCAGGCAGAGGCTGTCGCTCAACTCAAAGCCCTGTATGAGAATCCAGACCTCTTCATCTATGATGAGGGCACGCCTACGCTGGAGGCACGGTTGGACTATGCGGCGGAGCGTTTGAGGTTGCTCTATGTGGGCATCACGCGGGCGAAACGTGCGTTGAGCATCACATGGAACAGGGGTAAGCGGGGTGATCAGACGCCAGCCCTGGCACTGACGGCTCTGAGATCGTGGTGGGAGACGAGAGGGGCTCAGGTGGATGGTTGCGACATCCAGGATGAGGCGTGAGGGAGAAGATCCAATGCTGCCGGAGGATTTCCAGTTCAGCCAGGCAAGTTTGCAGGATTTTGTGGACTGTCCACGTCGTTTCAAGCTGCGCTACTTGGACCGTCTGAGTTGGCCTGCGGTGGTTTCGGAGCCGGTCGAGGCGCAAGAGCGTCGCATGGCGCTTGGAGCGTCATTCCACCGTCTGGTTCAGCAGCATGTGGCCGGTGTCCCTGAATCACTCATCGGCAACCAGGTTGACGATCCACAATTGCGGATGTGGTGGGAGAATTATATGACGTTTCGGCCTATTGCCGCGCTGGTGGGGGTGGAACCAGCTCCTGTGGTACACAGTGAGGTGGCATTGTCGTGCTGGATCGGCACGCACCGCCTGATTGCCAAGCTCGATGTGTTGGCCGTAGTGCCGGGGAAGCGTTGTGTGATCATCGACTGGAAGACGAGCCAACGGCGACCCCGCGATCGTGTCCTGGAGAGCCGGTTGCAGACCCGAGTCTATCCCTATGTGGTTGCGGAGGCCCTGCCGGCGATGGGGGAACGTTATCGACTGGACCTTGAGCAGATCGAGATGATCTATTGGTTTCCCAGTGCCCCAGAGCATCCTTTCCGTCTCGCTTACTCCACCGCCCAACACCATGCGACCCGGGCATTGCTCGAGGAGCTCATCCAACAGATCGAGGCTCCAGGTGAGAGTTTCCCAATGACAGAGGATGTGGAGCTTTGCCGTGTGTGTCGTTATCGTTCGTACTGCGCGCGTGGCGGGGCGGCCGGCCCTGCTGATCCTTCGGTTGAGGTGGAGATGGAGGAAGATGATCTGGGTGGATTCGATATTGACTTCGACCAGGTGGCAGAGGTTGAACTTTGATGAGGGCCTCGCCGTGATAGCTGAACGGCGGGCTGTTCCCATATAGTAGGCCTGTGTTGTCGATAAAGGGTTCAGCAGTACAATAGTTGAATTAAGGAAATAACGGCACCGACGTGGAGGCAGAAGACCATGGATCAATTGACATTGATGCAACGATTGAGCATTCCTGGGACGACCAAGATGGTCCTGTTTGTGATGGATGGCGTCGGGGGCCTTCCGGGCCCTGATGGAAAGACTGAACTTGAGGCGGCGCATACACCTAACCTGGATGCCTTGGCAGCACGCGGCACCACGGGCTTGAGCACTCCCGCCCGGCCAGGGGTCACACCAGGGAGTGGGCCGGGCCATGTAGGGCTGTTTGGCTATGACCCGTTGGACTGGCAGATCGGACGTGGGGTTCTTGAGGCTCTGGGGATCGATTTCGATCTGGGACCGGATGACCTGGCTGCCCGTGGCAACTTCGCGACGCTGGACGCGGATGGCAACATCCTCGACCGACGTGCCGGTCGGATTCCCAGCGAGGAAGGGGTCCGCCTGGTCGAGAAGCTGCGTAAGATCAAGCTCCCTGGCGTCGAGGTCTTTGTGGAGCCAGTCAAGGAGTATCGCTTCGTGTTAGTCCTGCGCGGCAAGGGGCTGGAGGATGGCCTCACCGAAACGGATCCGCAGAAGACGGGTGTGCCCCCGATGCCTGTCAAGGCCACCCGTCCGGAGGCGGAGCGGGCGGCTGAACTTCTGAATCAATGGATCGCCGAGGCCAGACGTCTGCTGGCTGACGAACCCAGGGCTAATGGGCTTAACCTGCGTGGTATTGCGAAAGTCCCCCCAATCCCCAAGATGCCAGACATCTACAAGATGCGACTGGGGGCCATCGCCACCTATCCTATGTATCGGGGCATCGCCCGTCTGGTGGGTATGGAGGTCCTGCCCACTGGGGAGACCATCGAGAGTGAGGTTGAGACCTTGAAGGCTCATTGGGATGCCTACGACTTCTTCTTCTTCCATGTGAAGAAGACCGATAGTTATGGCGAGGACGGTAACTTCGATGGCAAGGTCCATGTGATTGAAGAGGCGGATGCTGCTTTGGCGAAGGTGTTGGCGCTGGAGCCTGACGTGATCGTGGTCACGGGGGATCACAGCACGCCCTGGGCGTTGAAGGCGCACTCATGGCATGAGGTACCGGTGCTGCTCTGGTCCCGCTATGTACGACCGGATGGCGTCACAGCGTTTGGGGAGCGACCGTGCATGGCCGGTGGACTGGGCCACATTCGACACTTTGATCTGGTGCCGCTTATGATGGCGCATGCTGGTCGGCTGACCAAGTACGGCGCGTAACCATACCCTGTTGCAGGTTTGATATAGGGCCGCCAGCAAGCCACTTGGTTTGCTGGCGGTTGATGTTTCCCGGGAGCGGTGAGTATGAAATGGATTGAGTCTCCACGGCCATCTGTGCCGGAGGCATTGTTGGCGGCTGTGGGCGGGCACCCCTTGGTGTCGGAGGTGCTCGTGCGAAGGGGCGTGGTGACCCCGGAGGTGGCTCGCGCTTTCCTCGATCCGGACGCCTATACCCCCGCCGATCCCTACGCTTTCTCGGGAATGGCCCGCGCTGTGACCCGAATTCAGCGTGCCCTCGAGGAGGGGGAGCGCATCTGCGTGTGGGGCGATTTCGATGTAGACGGGCAGACGTCGACCACCCTTCTGGTCTCTGTTCTGCGGGAGTTGCAGGCTGACGTCACCTACCACATCCCAGTCCGCATGACGGAGTCCCATGGCATTTCAACGGATGCTCTGAGAACCGAATTGGACAAAGGGGCGCGCCTGATCCTGACCTGCGACACCGGGATCGACGCTCATGAGGCCGTCGCCTACGCCAAGGCGCGGGGTGTGGATGTTATCGTCACCGACCATCACGAGCTGCCTGCCGTGTTGCCCGACGCGGAGGCCCTCATCAATCCGCACTTCCTCGATGAGCACCATCCGCTACGGACGTTGCCAGGCGTTGGCGTGGCGTTCAAGCTGGCTGAGGCCCTCTATCAGCAGTTAGGGCACCCCACTGAAGCACTGGCATCGTACCTCGATCTTGTGGCGTTGGGGATCGTGGCCGATGTGGCTGAGTTGCGCGGGGACACCCGTTACCTCTTGCAACGTGGCCTTCGGGTGCTCAGAGCAGCCCAGCGGCTTGGCCTGCGCGTCCTATGTGAGGTGGCGGGGATCGAGCCTGCCCGGCTCACAGAAGAAGACATCGGGTTTGGCTTAGCTCCGCGCTTGAACTCCCTGGGTCGGCTGGGGGATGCGAGCGGCAGTGTCGAGCTGCTGACGACTCACGATTTGGCCCGGGCCCGTATGCTGGCCTATGAGCTGGAGTCGCTCAACGTGCGTCGGAAAGCCCTCTGTGATCGTACATACCTGGAGGCAGAGAGGAAGATCGCCGAGTCCCCTGATCTACTGGAGTCCCCAGTCCTGGTGCTGAGCGATCCCGGCTGGCATGTCGGGGTGATCGGTATCGTGGCAAATCAGCTGGCCGTGCGGTATGAGCGTCCTGTAATCCTGCTGTCGGTGGATTCTCAAGGTGTGGCGCGGGGGTCGGCGCGCTCGGTTCGCGGTTGTCACATCACAGATGCTCTGGCCACCCAGGCCGACCTGTTGGACAGTTTCGGTGGACATGCCATGGCGGCCGGACTGACCCTGCGTGTTGAACGCCTGGAGCGTTTCAGACAGGGAATTGCGGAGAGTGTTGCTCAGCAACTCGCTGGGCAGGGCCTCGAGGTGGGGCTGGAGATCCATGGCTACGTGTCGTTGGCAGAACTCACCCTCCCCTTGCTCCAAGAGCTCTCGCGGCTGGCCCCGTTTGGTCCCGGAAACCCGCGACCGGTGCTGGCTGTGCGCAACGTCCGTGTTGTGCGGAGGCGGCAATTGGGGCGGGATGGGCATCATCTGCGGGTGACTATCGAGGACGACGAGAGCGTGACACGCGATGTGCTTTGGTGGGGATGGCGAGGGGCTGCCCTGCCCGAGGGGCTCTTCGATCTCGCGTTTGCGCCGTACATCAATTGGTTCCAGGGCCATCCAGAGGTGCGGTTGGAGTGGCGGGACGCCCATGCCATTGTGTCCAGTGCTCCACAGCCGGTGGTGCAGGAGTTGGAGGTGGTGGATTGGCGTCAGTTGAGTGATCCTGGGCTGGCTGTTGCGAGGCTGAAGGCGCGGGGGTCCTCCGTAGTGGTATGGGCGGAGGGAGTCGTGGGCGCGGACCTTGAGGTCCGGAGCAGGACACAGGTGGCGCAGGCGGACACTCTGGTGGTCTGGAGTATACCGCCGGACCAGGGGACGCTTCGTGCCCTGCTGCGGCGGGTTAACCCTAACCGGGTGGCCTTTGTGTGCCGTGCGACAGTGGATCATGCTGTGCGTGCTTTCCTGCAGGCACTCGCTGCGCGGGTGAAATATGTGATCAACCATGCAGAGGGGTGTGTGGGATTGGCTGAGCTGGCTGCCTCCACAGGGCAACGCGAGGCTGGGGTGCGGTTCGGCCTGGGTTGGTTAGAGGCGAGGGGGCAGATTGTGATCCTGGACCCTGAGCCATTGGCCATGAGGCTGGCGTTGCCAGTGACACCCGGCGACGAGAATCCGCACGTGGCGTCAGAGATGGCGTCCAAGCTCAGAGCTGTGCTCCGGGAAACTGCGGCATTTCGACGGCATTTCGTGTCGCTCTCGTTGGATAAGTTGCGGGAATACTGCGTGCTGTAGGTGTGCAGTGGCGGAGGCTGCCTTGGGGTGAGGGGTGTGAAGAAGCCTCGGCAATGCCTGCTCGCCCTTCTCCGCGCGAGTGAGAGGATGGCCTGGTGGTTGATGTGGGAAGGGCATCCGCCACAGCAGGATTATCGCATTGAGAGAATAGCGAGGGGTATGCGTGGGCGGCTTGACACATTTCTCGAGTGTGGTAACATCTGGGTCCGCTGGCGAGGGGTTCGATGATGGACTCTGAGCTCGTGGCTGGGGATAGCCAAGGGTGAGGGAGAAACCTCCCTGGCAGGGCAGATTGGATGTTGTCCTCCCCAGGTCTGTAAGTGGGTGAGATACCCCAGTATCAGATGAACGCGGTGCTTTGAGAAGATCGCGGGCGCGGACTTGACGAGAGGGACGGAATCTGATATAATAGGGGTTACCTTAAGAAGGTAAGAGATGCCAGGCAGAACGGTGGCAGAAGCCGCGAGTAGCC
>CAYLRT010000021.1:0-11745 GCA_964385885.1 uncultured Anaerolineales bacterium
ACCACGGCCAGGCTCAGAGCGTTGATGCGCTGGTACCCCACCGCTGCAATGAGCCTCGTGGCCAGCCTCGCCAATCCCAGCGAGAGGAGAAAGGTCAGCGCCCCCACACATAGCGCGGAGGCGGCGGCCCAGACGAGGTTCTGCGGCCCGTAAAGCATCCCCTGCGTGCTAAGCATCCAAGCCATGCCACCGCGCGTGAGTTGCAGGCCTGGCACGAAGAAGAGGAGATAGCCCCCCACGTAATAGACCACCCTGGTGGCCCCCTGCGCTATCAGGAAAGCCCGCGCGTCGCGTTGACCGGTGGCGTGTCCTGCCAGGAAGCCCCCAATGCCGCCGGTCACCGAGGGGAAGAAGGCCGCGAAGGAGCCCCCCGCCACGCCCGCCAGCGTCGCCTGCAGCACTAGAAACGGTGGTGCATCCACGGTCTCCCCGATACGCTGCGGTGGTAGGGACACCTGCGCCGACAGATTCGTCAGTAGCCAGGGCACGGCAAACAGCCCTACGAACGCTGGCATGAGCCCCTGGTACGCCACTGTTGGCGGCAGCGGCGAGCGCACCCGCAGGATGAGCCCCAACAGCCCGGCCAGCAAGAAGGTCCCCAACCCTGCAAACAGGGAACGCCAGCCGTCCCACCACCGTCGCCATCCGGCCGGCGGGCGCTCGCTGCCTTTGGGCCATTCCGAGAGCAGGAGATAGGTCACCACTGCCCACAGCAGCCAGGGCAGATGGGGCTGCAGGATGGTGCGCACGGCTGGCAGCACGTGGGGCGCCAACGGGGCCAGGAAGGCCACCAGCCCTAACCCTCCCAGCCCACCCATGCCCATGAGCGTCACCGCTTCATAACCACGCCCCTCCAGCAGGTAGCGCTGAGCTGGCAGGATGGTGAAGGCCATGCTCTCGTCTGGTACCGCGAAGAAGACGCCGGGGACCACACTCAACATGGTGTAGCCCGTCACCATCCCCAGGAAGAGGAAAGCCAGGGCCTCAGTCTCCATCGGGATTCCTCGCTCGGTCACCCAGAGCAGGAACAGCGCCGCCACATTGTAGATGTGCAACGCCGGCACCAGCGCCGTCAGCATCGCCGCGACGCCGCCTACCAACGCCCAGCCCAGCGCCGTGCTCATGGCGGCAGCCTCACGCGCCAGTCGTAGCGCGAACGGGGGATGAGCTCCAGCCGCCCCTGGAACAGATTGATCACCCCGGTCACCTCCACGGATAGGCCCTCCTGGGGTCGTGGGGTCAGAGCCTGGTAGAGTTCAGACCACAGGACGACTGACATGGTCCCCGTGCCATCGGAGAGCGGAACCTTGACACCAGCCGAGAAACCCGTCGGCTCGCCCAGCACGCCGCGCAGTCGCACGACTCGCCCCACATCCTGAGGACGGAGCACATCCACCGCCAGCCATGGCGGCGCTGGAGCTGCGGTCACCACGGTCACTGCCCCAGCGGCACGGGGTACCAGTTCCAGTTCCCCGCGATATTGCTGTACCTTCGCCACCACCTCCACCTGCGCGCCCACGTCCAGGGCTCGTGGGTTGGACAGCGCTCCGTACACCCGATCCCAGAGCACCAGGGTTACCTGAGCTACCCCATCGTCCAGCGTGGCCCGCACCCCGCCCTTGATCCCCTCCAGTGCCACCACATGGCCCGTCGCCATGACCTCCTCGCCCACCGGGTGGGAGGCCAGCTCTGCCAGCGTCGTCAGGCGAGGGATCTGCGGCTGTGGAGACGGCGATGGTGTCATGGGGCCGGGCGTCTGCACCGCTGAGTCCGCTGGCGTCACCAACACTGGCAGTGGGGTCGGCGGTGGGCCCGCCTTCAGGTCCTCCTGGCTGGCGGGCACGACCTGGGGGGTGTCGTGGTAGATGTCCACAGCGCCGGTCACGGTCAGTCTCTGCCCCACGGTCAGCACGCGCCATGTCCCTGCCAGCGCCCGGTCATCCAGCACCACGGGTATCTGACCGCTTTCGTCCTCCAGGGTCACCAGGGTCATCCCCGAATAGGGCGTGCGGACCTGGCTCACCTGACCGGCCAGGCGCACCCTGTGCCCTGCATCCAGCAGCGTCACCTCCCCGGCAAGCACCGGCCTCGCCGCTGGGCGTGTCAGCGAGAGGTGCTCTGGGGCGTTGAGTGTCAGGGCCACCCAGTCGTCGCGGATGCGCAGCGTCCCCGCTACAGTGATGCGGTCGCCCATGGCCGGCAGGTCTCCCTGGGCCACCAGCGCCTGGGTGACATCCCGGTAAGCGTTGACGTAGATCTCACCGGTGCCATCATCCAGCCAGAACCCCAGGTAGCGGCTCTCCTCATCGTAGGTGGGGCGCTGAGGTACCACGCCGGCCAGCCGCACATAGGCGAAATTCATCAGACCGCCCACCTGGCCCGCCTCTACCAGAGGGATCTCGGTCCGCCGGGCCAGCCACCACAACCAGGCCAGTCCCAGCGTGGACAGCACCACCGCCAGTACCCGCAACACGCGCAGTGGAATTGGCACGGGGTGCGGCGCACCGCAGTAAGGGCAGGTGGCATAGGCAGGCCCCACATAGCGTCCACAGCGGGCGCAGGTGGATGGAGGGCCGGCGGCGGACGCGGTTCCCCCACTCACCGGCCACCCTCACGACAGGGGGTACCAGACCATCTCGTGCTGACGCTGCCATACATGATAGCCGACCTCGAAGAAAGCCTGGGCCAGCGGATCCTCCGCCGGCACATTGATGACATATCCCACGTGGTGCGGGCTGAGCCCGTGCACCGTGCGTAGCAGCGTCAGCGCGATCCTCTCACGGTCTCCATACTCTGGGTCCACCGCCAGGTCCATCACCACGACCGCGTAGGGCTGCGTCTGATACAATACATAGCCGCGGGGTACCCCGCGCTCCAGATAGGCCAGTCCGGAGAGGGTAACCAGGTGCCTGCGCAGGGTGGGACGATCGCGCTGCCAGGAGGGGAGGATCCGGCGGAAATCCCACAGCGCCTCCAGCGGCCAGGAGGGATCGACGTGCACTGTGGGTGGCAGCGCCGGCCAGGGCTCATCTACCCTGGGATCTCGCTGTAACACCAGGAACTCGCGCGTGAAGGCAAACCCTTGTGTCTCATAGAGGGCCTGGGCCGCCCGATTCTGGGCCAGCACCTCTAGCCGCACGCGCCGCAGGCCCCACTGCCGTGCGTCGTCCTGCAGTCGGACGATCATGGCGCGCCCCAGACCGTGACGGCGCCAGTGCGGCACCACACCCACGCCGCTGATCCAGCCCTCCTGCCCCCGACGCGAGAGGAATGCCAGCCCCACGGGGGTCCCACCGGCCAGGGCGACCACGGAGTGGGTCAGATCGATGTCGGTGCTCTCCACCATGCGGGCGAAGGCCTGCGGGCTGAGTCGCGTGGGAACGGGATAGTCGACATAGGCCTGGTTTAGCAGCGCAGCCAGCATCTCCGATGGAAACGCCGCTGCTTGACACAGCGTAACTCTGTCCATCGTGGCTACACTATGCCGCGAGGTGGGAGTTCTGGCAAGTCACGGGACCATGCTCACCGTAGAGCTGGCGGGCACGGAAGAGCCCGCATCCCCCCTATGGCTTGGCGAGTTCCGCGATGCGCCACAAGCCCACCGCCAACCACGCCACCCTGTGCGGCGTCGTCACCGCTTGCCCCAAGGTGCCCATGCCCCGACTCCGCTGTTGCCGGCCCGACGTGTGGCGGTATACTCCAGGTCCACAGCGTCCACGCACGCTGTCCTAACCGACGAAACTGGAGGTCCTATGCTACCCTCTGTCCCGCTGGATCAGACGCTCCATTTCCTGGTGGATCTGCTCAACACGCCCAGCCCTACGGGTGACACCGACGCGGCCATCACGCTGGTGGCCGATGTCTGCGCCACGTTGCCCCTGAGGATGCGACGCACCCGCAAGGGCAGCCTGCTGCTTACCTGGGAGGGGCCCGCGGACTGCCCCCGTGCGCTCACGGCTCACGTGGACACCCTGGGCGCCATGGTGCGCCAGATCAAGCCCAACGGCCGCCTGCTGCTGACCGGCATTGGCGGCTTCGACTGGCACTCATTGGAGACCGAAGGCTGCACCGTGGTGACCCGCGAGGGCAAGGCCATCCGGGGCAGCATCCTGCCTACCAAGGCCTCGGTGCACATCTATGGCGACGAGGCGCGCAAGCTGGAGCGCGTGGCCGACAACTACGAGGTGCGGCTGGACGCGCAGATCAGTGGGGAGGATGACACCGTAGCCCTGGGCATCAACGTGGGGGATTTTGTCTACATCGACCCACGGGTCGAGATCACCAACGGCTTCATTCGTTCCCGCCATCTGGATGACAAGGCCGGCGTGGCCGCCATCTACGGCGCACTGCTGGGCCTGCACCAGGCGGGGCTGGCGCCGCGCCAGCGGCTGGATGTGCTCATCAGCAACTACGAAGAGGTGGGGCATGGCGGCGCCTCGGGCATCCCGGCCGATGTCGCCGAGTTGGTCGTGGTGGACATGGCGGCCGCGGGCGGCGATCAGAACTCCGACGAGTTCTCGGTGGGCATCTGTGCCAAGGACTCCGGCGGCCCCTACCACCTGGGGCTGCGCCGACGGCTGGAGGCACTGGCCCGCGCCCACGCTATCCCTTACCGCACGGACATCTATCCCAGGTACGGATCGGATGGGGAGGCAGCCTGGCGCGCCGGCGCCGATCTGGCTGTGGCACTCATCGGCCCGGGCGTGGATGGCTCGCACTCCTACGAGCGCACCCACCGTGACGCCCTCGACGCCACCATCCGCCTGCTGATGGCCTATCTGCTAAGTGAGTGAGATGACACTGGACCTGGCCCGGCAGCTTGACCCAAGGATCCCCTATCTCACCGCTCATCTCCCCGGCATCGGGGGCGTGATCCGCGCACAGCTCGAGGACTTCGTGGTGGAGGAAGTGCCTGCCTATCAGCCGTGCGGTAGTGGGGAGCACACCTACATCTGGGTGGAGAAGCGCGGCATCACCACCGCCCAACTGGTGGCACAGCTCGCCGAGCGGCTCGCTATCCCCCGACGGACCATCAGCTACGCCGGACTGAAGGATGCGCGAGCGGTGGCCTGCCAGATGCTCTCCCTTCACCTGGTGCCGCCTGAGCGCCTCGAGCGGCTGACGCTGGATAACGCTCGCATCCTGGCGGTGAGCCGCCATCGCAACAAGCTGCGCATTGGCCACCTGCAGGGTAATCGCTTCACCATCCGTATCCGTGACGTGCCCCCCGATGCTGCGCTGCGGGCCGCCGACATCCTGGCCGAGCTGAGCGCCCGGGGCGTGCCCAATGCGTATGGGCCGCAGCGCTTCGGCAATCGGGCCGACAACCACATCGTCGGCTACCATCTTCTGCGGGGCGACCGCGATGCGCTCAGTGCGATGGGTATCCGCTTTCCCTCACGCCGCATGCACCAGTTCTTCATCAGCGCCCTGCAGGCGGCGCTCTTCAACCAGGTGGTGGCACAGCGCATGGAGGCCGGCACGTTGGATAGCGTGGTGGCGGGCGATATCGCCCGCAAGGAGGACACGGGCGGATTGTTCATCGTGGGGGACGTGGAGGCCGAACGCCCACGGGCCGCCCGCTTCGAGATCTCAGCCACCGGCCCCATCTATGGATACCGGATGATGGAGGCACGAGGGGAGGCTGGCGCCCTGGAGGGACGCATCCTGAGCCAGGCTGGTCTGACACTGGAGGACTTTCGCGCCGTGCGGGCCAGGGGCGTGCGTCGACCTCTGCGCTATCACCCCGGCGAGGTCAGCTATACCGCGGACGCTGAGGGTGTGGTGATCACTTTCTTTGCTCCCAAGGGGGCCTTCGCCACCATGCTGCTGCGTGAGCTGATGAAGGTGCCCATGGCCGCCATAGACTGAGGAGACGCCATCACCGCAGCCAAGATGGAAGCGCGCAGCCTGGCCACTTTCGAGAACGTCTCCTATCTCTACCCCGGTTCGGAGACCTTCGCCCTGCGGGACGTGAACCTGACGGTGCGGGAGGGCGAGTTCCTGGGCCTCATCGGCCCCACGGGCGCCGGCAAGAGCACGTTGTGCCTGGCTTTCAACGGGATCGTGCCCCAGTTCTTCGGTGGGCGTTTCTTTGGCCGTATCACGGTCGCCGGCCTGGACACGGTGGAGACTCCCATCAGTACCCTGGCGCGCCATGTGGGGCTGGTGTTTGAGGATCCGGAGCTACAGCTCACCGCTACCTCGGTGGAAAGCGAGGTGGCGTTCGCTTTGGAGAACCTGCAGATACCCCGTGACGAGATGGTGCGGCGCATCGCCTGGGCCCTGGATGCGGTGGGGCTGCGCGGGATGGAGATGCACCACCCGGCCACGCTCTCCGGCGGTGAGAAGCAGCGTCTGGCCATCGCCGCCATGCTGGCGGTCCGACCTCGCCTGCTGGTGCTCGACGAGCCCACGGCCCAACTGGACCCCGCGGGCACACAGCAGATATTTGCCCTCCTGCGAGAGATTAACCGCCGGTTTGGGATCACTGTGCTCGTTGCCAGCCACGCCGCGGAGGAGCTGGCGGCCGCTGCCGACCGTATTGCCCTGCTGGCGGCCGGCCGTCTGATCGCCGTTGGCGCGCCGGCCCACATCTACGCCGACCTGGAGACTCTGCACCGCCACCATCTGCGTGCGCCGCAGGTCACGGAGGTCTTCGCGCGCCTGCCGGCCGACAATCCCGGGTTTGCCCTTCCAACCACGCTGGCCGAGGGCCAGGAGCGCATTCGGGCGTGGGTGGCACGCGGGGTGACGCCGCCTCCCCTGCCTGCGCCCTTCTCATCTGATGGGGCGGAGGGCCCGACGGTGCTGGCCCTGCACCACGTGCATCACGTGTACGAGGACGGTACCCCTGCTCTCCGTGATGTGTCGCTGGAGATCCACCGTGGGGACTACTTGCTGCTGGCAGGACAGAATGGTGCCGGCAAGACCACGCTGGTGAGGCACCTGCTGCACCTGTTGGAGCCCACCGCTGGCCAGGTTCTCTTCCGTGGCCAGGATGTGCGGGCCCTGCACACCGGAGAGCTGGCCCGGCACATCGGATACGTGGCCCAGAACCCGGATCGCCAACTGTTCAACGCCACTGTGGAGGAGGAGGTGAGTTTCGCGCTGCGGGCGCTGGGGATGCCACTGGCTGAGGTGGAAGCACGGACCGAGGCCAGCCTGGCTGCGTTGGGCTTGGGTGGGTTGCGGCACCGTCATCCCTTCTCCCTGGCGCGGGGCGATCGGGCGCGGGTCGTCATCGCCGCCGTGCTGGCGATGGAGCCGGAGATCCTCATCTTCGACGAGCCGACGACAGGCCAGGACGTCCACGGCGCCCGTCAGATCCTGGAGATCACACGGCAACTCCACCGCCAGGGGAAAACCGTGGTGGTCATCAGTCACCATCTCTATCTTCTGGCAGCTTATGCCAGACGGATCGTCGTACTTCACCAGGGCCAGGTGGTGCTGGATGCCCCTACGCGCCAGGCTTTGCATGATCGGCAGGCGCTGGACGCCGCCGCGCTGGTACCACCCCAGGCCGTCGCGCTGGCCCAGGAGATTGCCCGCTTGACGGGAGTGCCGTGCCCCTGCATCACACCCCAGGAGGTAGCAGGCTATCTGCTTAGGCTGCGCCCGGGAGGTGCCGCGTGCATCGCTTCCTGAACGCCCCCGGGACCCCGCCACGGTCCTCGTTGCTGACCCGCCTCGACTTCCGCACCAAGGTAGTGGTTATGGTCGTTGTGATGGCCGTGGCGGTGATGTGGGAGAATCCTCTGCTGACCGGTGCCCTGGCGCTGGCGGTCGTGCTCGCCTCTGTGCTGGCCGGTCTGCCCCTGGTGTACCTCAAACGCACGCTCCTGCTGATGGTCCCCTTTTACGCAACGCTACTGGTGACCCAGGGGTTCTTCGCCGGACCACTGATCACGGCGCGGACCGGTCTGACGCCTGCGGAGTTCCACCAGATCTTCACCTTCCCCGAGACCTGGCCCATCATTGGGGGGGCAGCCGCCTCATGGGAAGGTGTGCTGTATGCGGTCGCTGTGATCTGCAGGACCCTGGCGGTGATGATCATCGTACCCCTGGTGGTTCTCACCAGCGATGTCAACACGATCGTGGTGAGCCTGGCCCGGGCGCATGTCCCCTACAAGCTGGCCTTCATCTTCGCCTCGACGCTGCGCTTCTATCCGCTGTTGCTGGCCCAGATCCAGACCATTATCGAGGCTCAGAAACTGCGTGGGGTGGTGCTGGAGCGCATGTCGCCATTGAAGCGCGTGCGGGTCTACGCGCACATCGCCGTGCCGCTGATTTTGAGCACCCTCACACGGGCCCAAATGCTGGAGGTGGCCTTGCAGGCCAAGGCGTTCTCCGGCCGCTCGGAGCGCACCTACCTGCACACAGCAACGCTACAGGTGCGCGACTATATCGTCGGCGCATTAGCGCTCGTCTTTCTGGTGATGGCCGGGATCGCTTACGTTGTGTGGGGCGTGGGGAGGTTCGCTATCCCCTTCGAGTAGCGGGCCACCTGGTCCGCTGGGATTGCGTTCTCACGCTTCGACGGTAGAGTAGAACGAAGAGATAACGCGAAGCAGGAGACAAGGCCCATGGTCCTGACGTTTGTCCTGAATGGGGAACCCGTCACCCTGGATGATGTGCCAGAGGATATGATGCTGCTCGATCTGCTGCGTGACGTTTTGGACCTCACCGGCACCAAACGCGGCTGTGACACCGGCACCTGCGGCGCTTGCGCCGTGCTACTGGATGATCGACTGATCAGGTCCTGCCGCACCCCGGTCACAGCGGTCGCCGGACGCCGCGTTACCACCATTGAGGGGCTGAGTGGCCCTGACGGGGAACTGAGTGATCTGCAGGCGGCTTTCCTGGAGCACGGGGCCGTACAGTGCGGCTTCTGCACGCCGGGGATGATCGTCGCGGCCGAGGCGCTGTTGCGACGCAACCCCCATCCGACGCGAGCCGAGATCCGCGCTGCCATCAACGGTCAACTCTGCCGATGCACTGGCTATCAGCAGATCGTGGATGCTATCGAGGCCACTGCCCGCCAGCGCATGCAGGCCCATGCGCCGGAGGTGCAGGAGCCATGAGCAAGCACCGTTACGTGGGGAACCCCAAGCTGCAGAACGTGGACGGCGTGGCGAAGGTCACCGGACAGGCGCGCTTTGTGGCCGACATGAAGGTGCCGGGGATGCTGGTGGCCAAGGTGCTGCGCAGCCCCCATCCCCATGCGGAGATCGTGGCGTTGGATCCCGCGCCGGCGTTGGCGGTACCGGGGGTACACGCCGTCATCACCCATGACGACTTCGTGGAGCATGGGGCCTTCGGTTGGCCCATCCGCGATGCTTATATCCTGGCCTATCGCAAGGTGCGCTATGTTGGTGAGCCTGTGGCGGTGGTGGCCGCGGAGACGGAGGAAGCCGCGCGGGCAGGGGTGGAGGCCATCCGGGTGCGCTACGCCCCGCTGCCGGTCGTCAGCGATATGACGCGCGCGCTGGACCCCGATGCGCCTTTGATCCCGGCGGTCTCACCGACCGGCCAGGGCAACCTGTGCAACACCCATCTGGTACGCAATGGCAATCCCGACCCTCTGCTGGCGGAGGCGGCAGTGACCTTCGAGGCCACGATCACGCTGCCGCATCAAGAGCACGCCTATCTGGAGACCGAGGGCGTGCTGGCCATCCCAGAGCCGGATGGTGGAGTGACGCTCTATGCCAACAATCAGAGCCCCCACATCAACCGCAACACTACGGCGCAGGTGTTGGGGTTACCACAGGAGGCCGTGCGGGTGATCCAGCCACCGGTGGGGGGCGCCTTTGGGGGCAAGGACGATGTCCTCTATCAGACCTCGGCGCAGGCCGCGCGACTGGCCCTGATGACGGGGCGGCCAGTGCGCCTGATTCTCACCCGCTCTGAGTCCATGGCCGCGTCGTACAAGCGTCAGGCCATGCGCGTGCATCTGCGATTGGGTGCCGACCGCGATGGGACCCTGCGCGCCGCCAAGGCCCAGTTGCTGGTTGACAGTGGTGCCTACGCCTCCATCACGCCGCTCTCGTCCTGGCGGGCGACGATGCATGCGGTGGGGGCCTATCGCTATAAGGCGGTCCACGTGGATACCCAGGTCGTCTACACCAACAACGGCTACGCGGGGGCGTTCCGCGGCTTTGGCAACACCCAGGCCACAGCGGCCATCGAGATGGCCATCGATGAGCTGGCCCTCCAGCTTGGGCAGGATCCGCTGGCGTTCCGTCTGCACAACTGCCTGCGTCAGGGCGATCGCACCATGACGGGCGATGTGTTGGAGGATCCTGTGGGCCTGGCAGCCTGCCTGGAGTGGGTGCGCGATCGCTCAGACTGGGACGCCAAGCGCGCCGCCTACGATGCTCAACCACGCGATGCGCTCCTGCGACGGGGTATTGGTGTCGCCTGCTACTTCCACGGCACGGGCCTGGGGGCGGAGGGGTTGGATTACGCCAGGGCAACGCTGCGCATCGACGAGGACTACGGCATCACGCTGACCTCGGGGCTGACCGACTACGGTCAGGGAAGCCGCACGGTCTTTACGGTATTGGCAGCCGAGGTGCTGGGCGTGGACATGAAGCGTGTGCGCATGCTGCGGCCCGACACGCAGACCGCGCCCGATTCGGGGCCGACGGTAGCCTCCCGCGCGTCTATCGTGGGCGGCAACGCCGTGCGCATCGCGGCGCAGAAGGTGCTGCACATGTTGAGGCTGGCAGCGGCCGACTTGCTCCAGTGTCCACCGGAGCGCCTGGTCCGCGCGGGCGAGTGTTTCATCGGGCTGGCTGAAGAACCCGCCTCCTTCGAGCAGGTGGTGGATCACGCCCGGGCCATGGGCTTCCAGCTTTCGGCTCAGGCCTACTGGCAGACGCCCACGATCCACTGGGATATGGAGCGGGGCACCGGTAAGCCCTACTTCACCTATGTCTTCGGCGCGCAGGTGGCCGAGGTGGAGGTGAACCGGCGCAGTGGGAGGACACGGGTGCTCAAGATCTGGGCCGCTCATGACGGCGGCACCATCCTCTATCCACAGGGGGCGCTGGGGCAGATGTACGGTGGGATCGCCCAGGGCCTGGGGTATGCGCTCATGGAGCACTTCCGCTTTGAGGATGGTATCCCTCAGACGCTGGGTTTCACTCGCTACCGGATCCCACGCGCCCAGGACGTGCCCGAGATCGAGGGGACTTTCATCGAGACACAGCACCCGCTGGGGCCCTTTGGGGCCAAGAACCTGGCCGAACCGGTGATGGTCGGCGCCGCACCAGCCATCGCCAACGCATTCCGCCAGGCCACGGGCCTACGGGTGTGGCGGCTCCCCCTGTCGCGCTGGCGACCTGAGGGCGAAGCTTAACCTATCTCCTGATACAGTGTCACCAGCAAGCCATCTGGATCCGCAATGGTGAACGGTTGCCCCCAGGGGTGATCCGCTGGCCCTTCGTGAACGCCCCATTGGCCGAGAGGATCAGCGCGTGGGGCACCTACTTCGTTTTCGATCTTCCACTGCTAGCGGAGCGACTGTCTACGCGGCACCCGACTGCGGCTCATGCTGGGTCTCGTAGGTGTGATGCAAGATGCCATCGGCCCGCGCCTCCAGCGCTCGTCGCAGTGCCTCCGTCATGGCCGCGCCATTGCGGTACTGAAACGGCCACATGCTTATGCGATCGAAGATGGCAACCCGTTCTCCACCCCGAAACTCATAGTCCAGGTCGGGATGGAGGCCCGGTAGAGCACTCA
>CAYLRT010000021.1:11845-35531 GCA_964385885.1 uncultured Anaerolineales bacterium
TCTCCACCCCGAAACTCATAGTCCAGGTCGGGATGGAGGCCCGGTAGAGCACTCAACTGCCCGTTGATGAAGGTGATACCCCGTTCCGTATCCGGCAATCGCAGATACTGAAGCAGGTCACGCATGCAACTCCCTGTTGGCAACGCCAACGTCAGGTTGGCGTAGCCACCTTGACTGGCCTCGCCTCCGTAGGCGGCCAGCCTTCCATAGAGCCAGAGATCCAGGTGAAGTTCTGGCATGTCATCCTCCGCCAACTGGGGGGAAGACCCCCATTGTGTCCCCATCCTTGAGCTCCCAACCATCCTCTCGAGCCCGACCGTTGACAAAGACCACTTTGACCAGGTCCGTGGGTAAGCCAAGGTCGCGGATAACCTCGCCAACCGTTGTGCCCTCCTTGACTGTCAATTCAAAGGGCCTGCCCGGCGAGTCCTGCCCAGGGCGATACTGACCCAGGCCGGCAAAGAGCTTCACTGTGATGCGCACCCGACCGTTCCTCCCTGCTCAGACGATCTTATGCCCTTATCCCCTGATGCGGGGAACGTTGCCTCTGCCATTACCCTAAGGCCCTTGGGGTACTCCAATACCCCAAGGGCCTTGATGTGATGTCCCGCTGTTTTCGCCTGCTCCAGCTATTGGTCGAGCCGATCACATTTCCTTAAATACTGAGTCGAGTGCCTCATCGGGCACGTCGAAGACCTGGTTGTGTGGCGGCAGCGGCTCATACTTCATGAACTCAGGGAGGCGGTCGTCGCTCTTGGAGAAGCCGGCGCCCTCGTTGAAGGCACGCTCACGGCGTAGGATCTCCGCGCCGAGTTTTGCCGCGTCATCCTTTGTCCATGATGTACCCAGCACCCCATTGCACTCTTCCATGAGACCCTCCATGGCACTGGGAATGTCGAGGAGGGCGAAGGTGGTGAAGAGGCAGTGGCCGGTGCTATCAACGAACGCGGTCGTTGCCTGGAAGGCGCGGCTCAGCTCGGCTTTGCCTTCTGGGCTGAGCGGATCCACTGAACCACCGACGCCGGCGATCTCGGGGGCGATCGTGTAGCCCGCTGTGTGGTCTGCACCCATAGTGGTCGTGGCGTAGGTGACACCAATGCCCTTGATAGCACGCGGCTCATAGGCGGGCATGCTCTGGCCCTTCACGGTTGGCACACGGATCACGCCGAAAGCGCGGCCGGCAAGTGCGGTGCCCCCACCGAGAATGCGGCCCAGCGGAGTCCCTTTGCCCATCTCATGGAGGAGTTCGATGGCTTTCTTGCTGTCAGCAAAGGGCAGGACTCCGGCTTCCATAGCTACTGCGAGGGTCGTGCCGGTCTCGATGGTGTCTAGCCCGTAGGCGTTGCACAACCGCACCAGCTCGGCGATGTCATCCAGGTTGTCGATCCCGCAGTTGGCACCCAGCGCCCAGTCCGATTCGTATTCGATACACGAGACGTGCTCGGATCCATCCGCTTTGTACAAGGTGTTGGAGCACTGGATGATGCACCCCGGACTGCAGGCATGATTGTATACTTCCTTCCCGGTGCGCTTCTTGTTGCTCTCGAAGATGGCCTCACCGCTGATGTTGGCCGCACCCTCGAACCGTCCACTAGAGAAGTTGCGCGTGGGTAGCCCGCCGGCCTCGTTGATGATGTTGATGAGCACTGCCGTGCCGTAGGTGTTCAGACCACCCTTGGGTTTGGTGAGAGCGTGGGTCTGTAGGCCCTCAATCATCTTCTTGCGGCCCTGATTGAAGAGGGTCTTATCCGCCAACTCAACGCCCGGCGCGCCACTGGAATCCACAACAATGAACTTCACCCCCTTGCTGGCCATGACTGCGCCTAATCCGCCACGCCCTGAGTAGCGGCTGGGCCTCTTCGCCATGTCGTTGAAGACGATGCCTGAATTGGCATAGCGATACTCACCGGATACACCGCAGCCGGCGATGCTAATCTTATTGCCGAAGCGTGCATAGACCTGGGGGAAGACCTCGTAGAGATCCTTCCCTGTGTAGGGGGCAGCGGGCAGGAACTTGACCTTGGGTTTGTCCCCCTCCCAGGTCAGGACAACCACCCAGTACTTATCTTTCTCCTTTGGTTGTCCTTCAACGACAATGGCCTTGAGCCTCATCTTGGCTACATCCGGAGCCCATGATGCGCCTGCATTGGACTCTTTGATACCCCCGGTCAAGGGTGATTTGGCACCAACGGAGATGCGGGAAGACGAGGGGGCGGTGGTGCCGGTCAGGAAGCCAGGCGCGAAGACAAGCTTGTTGTTGGGACCCAGCGGATGACAGAGCGGCGGCACTTCGTCATGGATGAGTGTAGAGGTCAGCCCTCTTCCACCCAGGTGCTTATATGTTTCAGGTACATCTTCAAGCCGATAGGTCAGATCTGACATGTTAAGCCTGAGAATCCACATACTTCTTTCACCTCCGTCGTTTGAATCTCACAGAGTTGACCCACCAATTGCCTTTGCGGACATATTGGGCCGCCCGATTCCCGGGAAGAAGAACATTGAAATCACATCATATTACACATATTGTAATATCTTTTGACGCAACTGTCAAATGCACTCGGGTGTGGCGGCTTCCCCTGCCGCGCTGGCGACCTGAGACGGAAGCTTAGCCTATCTCCTGATACAGTGTCACCGGCAGGCCATCTGGATCCGCAATGGTGAACGCCCGCTGCCCCCAGGGGTGGTCGGCCAGCTCCTTTACGATCGTTACCCCGCGCTGGCGGAGACGGTCGTACCAGACGTCCACGTTGCGGACCTCGAGACCGAGCTCGACGGCGCTCAGTTTGGCGCGGGAGGGTCGATGATCTTTCAGGTCCAGCACTTCGATCACCGTCTGCCCCATGGCCCGACCGGGAGAGAAGAGCGCACCCTGGCTCTCAGGACGGTCCCACTGGTGGACGCACCGCATCTCCAATACGTCCTGGTAGAAATGTGCCATTGCCTTGAACCGGCGGGTGTGGCGGACAATGCGCAGCCTTGTTACTTCCATTCTAACAGTCTCCTATAGTGATGATTCGGAGGGGCCATCACCACTCAGGCCAATACGCATGCACGGGCACGCCCGTTGCCTGGGTGGCATCCCTTGCCAAACGGCGTAGCACAAAGGGGGGCACCCTCTGTACCCGTGGGTCAGGCACCGGGTAGTCGGTACTGTAGATCTGGACCTGGGTGGGACGGATGGCAGCCACTGCCTCCAGCCACGCGCGCCAGGCCATGCCCTCCGCGTTGTTGACCAGGCCGTCGACAAACATGCTCTGGATGACGAGTCGGGGGATCCCCTGCAGCGCCTCCACAAGCGCCTCAATGGTCACCCCTGGCGCCGGACGGTTGACACGCTGGAATGTCTCAGCGTTTCCTGCATCAAGCTTGAGTATGGGCAGGTCGATGGTAGATAGCGCCTGTCGCACCTCAGGCCAGGCCGTAGTGCTCGCGTTGGAGAAGAGCACCACCCTGGCGTTTGGGCACATCCGATCGCGCAGATGCGCTACCTCGCGCACAATCTCGCCGAAATAGGGATGCAGGGTGGGCTCTCCATTGCCTGAAAACGTCAGCGCGTCTACCCGGGAGCCGACCTTGTGCAGGGTAAGCTCCAGCGCCTGTAGGGTCTCATGGAGGGAGGGGAGATCTGCCCTGCGCGCCTGGATCTCCTCCCGCGCCAGGGTCTTCACATCGGTGGTGCCGTAATGGCAGTAGATGCAGCCGAAGGAGCACAGCTTGTATGCCCTGGGCAGAAGATTGATGCCCAGGGACATTCCCAGACGTCGGGACATGATCGGCCCGTAGACGATCGTACCTTCCAGGGGCAACGGTCTTCTGATGTCTGTCAATGGTTCACCAGCCATAGATCCTCTTCTGCTCAGGGCCGTGCGCTCATTCCCTCTCGAGGGTGACCTGCTGACGTCCGGGCTGAAGCTCACGCACTTCGCCATCCAGGGTCAACCGGCCGTGCACGCCCTCGGGCAACACGATCTCCCCCCACATGCCGGACGCTGTGCGCTCGAGGCGTGCATAGATCTCCCCCCTGGGATGGACCAGGGTCCCCTCTGCCCACTGAAGCGGTCCCAGCAGGGGGCGGATCTCTACGGTCTGGAACCCAAAGCTGGCTGGTCGGATTCCCAGGATAGAGGCATAACTGTGGTAGATGGGATGAGCCCCCCATGCGTGACAATCCGAGCGGCTGGGCTCGGGTGCTTCGCGCGTCGTCTTGAAGCCCATGGTCGGCAGTTCGAACCACTCACCGAGTCTGGCGAAGAGCAGGGTCGCCTCCCGCAATCGCGTATACGTCTCGAAGAGATAGTGGCTGAAGTAGATCGTCGTCCGGGTCAGATCTGGGTCCGTGATCAATCCCTGGCCGACCTGACGGGCCTGCTCCGGCTCGAGCAGCCCGCTCAACAATGCCAGGCACTGTGTGTGTTCCGAGAAATGCTGGTGGCTGAGGTCATCGGCGAACAGGGCCCGCCCTTCATCCCAGAAGGCTTTCTGTGCCGCATGGGCTACTGCCGTCGCGTGTCGCCTCCACCGCGCCGCGTTCTCCTCTTCACCCAGCCAGACCTCCAGCCCGGCGACCTGGGTCAGGATCAAAGCGAGCTGCCAGGTGAGGATCGCACTGGCCCCTTTCTCGCCATCGGGTGGGGTCCCGATATGCCATCCAGGCGCGCGGGTCCAATCGGTGTAGTTCCAACCCGGTGGCCCGGCGACAAGCCCCTCAGCATTGCGATAGCCCAGATAGGCGTCGAGCACGGCACGTACGCCCGGCATCATGGCAGCGACGAAGTCACGGTCGCCGCGCCAGAGGGCATAGTCATGGACCATGCCACACCACCAGAGGGAGAAGGGCGGGATGAACTGCGTGGCCCGACAGGGGTATCGCGCCTGAGTCAGCCCGGAGGGAAAGCGTGAGGCGTTGAAGAGCTCGATGGCCTTGCGTGGCAGGTGGTCATCATGGGTCAGACAGTACGTGGTCAGTATCTCCAGTCGGGTATCCCCCACATACATCAATTGCTCATAGTAGGGGCAATCCATGTAGGTCTCATGGGAGCACATCTGTAGCGCCCGAACCATCAGGGGCCACACGTGCGAGAACCGCTCATCGCTGGCCTGAAACGTTGCGGTCGGGATAAGCGGATAGCGCGTCTCGTGGAACGAAAGAGCGGTGAGTGCGAGGGGCTCGTCCGCCGTGCGCACCTGGAGTTCGACGTATCGTCCGGCTCGCCACCACAGGGGCTCGAAGACACGGGATTCCTTTCCATCCGGATGGAAGACATCGTAGTCGGTGGCCAGGACCTTGCCCCAGATCTCATCGCGATGGCCCTTCGTCGCGCGGAAAGTGTGCCACCACTCCGTCACATCCCCTTCGTAGAGGGACTCCGCCCACCCCATACGTATCTCCGCCCCGCCTCCTCCCCGGGTCACCAGGCGTGGGTAAGCACACACATAGTCATCCAGATCGATCAGCACGCGGCGTATGGTGTGTGGCGGGACAGTGACTTCTCCCTCTTCTGCCAACAGCCCGGCCCAAGCGGCGTGCTCTGCGGCCAGGTCCTGTGCAGCCTGAGGGCGCAGGTAGCCCTCCGCAGGGCCGGCAGCGATGTAACGGACGCGCCCTTGCGACCAGGGCTGTTCCAGCATGGCGGGCAGTAGAGCGGGCCGCAGCCAGTGCAGGAGTCCCACGACGCCATGTTGATTGTAGGCGCCGGCGCTGACGGCCTCTGGCCCGGCTGCTGCCTCTACCCAGGTCACACGCTCCTCCCATCCCGCATCGCCGGGCAGCACACCCTGACCGAGGTCGAAGAAGCAACCCACGCCAAAGCCTACCGTGTTGTGGGTGAACTGATAGCCGTTCAACAGCGCGGTCTCCCAGTGGGCCACACCGGTGCCCAGACGTCCGTTCCACACCGGATCCTCACTGGTGAGCAGAAACCCCGGTCGCACGCTGAACTGCGCCAAGGGGGCCAGCTCGCCCAGGGCCCAGACCAACGCATGCAGGCAATGGGAGCCGGGCGAGAGCTGAAGATCATAGCTCTCGAAGAACCAATTCCGGCGGTCTCCCCGTTCAGGTCCCCGACCGATGGGCTGTCCATCCAGATAGAGCCGGTAGCGTTCGTCAGCCGTGACATGGATCCGAACTACGGCGGGTGCTTCAGCCTCGAACACACAGCGGTAGGCCGACACAAAGGGTGGCGTCGGTGAGTCGGGATGCTCGATCCAACGTACTGGCCACCGTCCTGTGTGCCAGTGATCGACCTTGTCCAGATCGTCCGGTGGGAGTGTCCTAAAGGGATCGTGATCCAACAGAGCTTTCATAGCTCGTTCTCCTGTGGATTGCTGAAACCTTTGGCCTGGAGATAGGCTGCACGCTTACGTTGCTGTCTCTCGCGCACCTCGGTGACGGTGAGAAACGCTCTGTCAGGTACGCCCAACTGGCGTGCCCATGCCAGAGCTAGATCCAGGCGTTCAAGGTCATTTGGGTGATGGGCGTCGGCGGTCGCCGTGAAACGTGCCCCCATCTCCAATGCCAAACGGAAGAAAGGAGCCATCGCCTCACGGTATTCAGCGAGCTGGCCTGGCCCGCCATTGAACTCGATCGCTACCTCGTGAGCGTTGGCCAATGTGATAAGCTCAGCCAGCGTTTCCTCGGGGATCTCTGCCATGATTGGCCCCAGCGGACGCATGCGGCTGCAGTCGAAGGGATGCGCCCAGATGGTCACGGCGGGAATGTTGAGCATGTTCCGCGCCATGCGTACCATCAGCTCTGCACGTCCCTTTGGTGTGGGCGCCTCTGGCTCTGGTGCAGCCGGCAAGTGGAAGTGACTGGCCGCACAGACCACGTGATCGGCCACCTCCACAATCTCCGGAGAAAGGCAGTGCTCACCGGCCAACGTGTAGTCGGCCTCCAGCCCCACCAGCAGTTCAAGCCCCGCTGTCTCCTGCACGGCCTCCGCTGCGGCTTGCACCTCCAACAGGGTCTCGAGCTGCTGTCCGTCGTAGAAGCCGCAGCCGGGGATGGGTTGCGGGGTGATATGGTCTGCTAATCCCACGGCCTGCAATCCCTTGGCGCGGGCACGTTCGACCATGGCCCTGACTGTGGCTTCACGGGAGCCACAGGGTGAGAAACAGGTGTGGACATGAAAGTCAGCATAGATCGGTTCCGTTGTCATCAAGCCCTCCACAATGTTACGATGGGTGAACTGGGGTTGCCCCACCGTTAACGAGTGTCTGTACGCATATGCAGGATATCATCCTCCCATGTGACGTCCACCGCACCTACTGAGCTCACCTGATAGAGCGCTACGTCCATCAGCCTGGCCCAAACGCCGCTATCCAGGGGGCTCCCGCGCCCAGGGCCAACGATGGCGAGCTCGGGTGACACTGCCTGTAGGAACTCTGGCCGGCAACAGGTCTTGGCTCCGTAGCGGGGCAACAGCAACACCTGGGTGTCGAGAGCAGCGCCATACGTGGCGACCAATGCCTCCTCGACCACGGTCGTGGCATCGCTCATGATAAGAAGCCGGGCCTTGTCCTCCCGCACTTGCAGGACCAACGGACCGGGGTGTCCCATCGGGGGCCACAGCACATGGACGGTCACCGACTCATCAAGGGGCAGCACGTCGCCCTGGGACACCCTGCGCTGCGACAGCCCGTCCCTTGCCTCCAGCGCCGACTGCCAGCGTGTGGCCAGGGCACCGGTCGGATCTGATGTCCCCGACACCACCAGATCGACCTGATAGCGCTCCAACACCTCCACCAGCCCTGCCAGTCGGTCCTGGTTGGGCGCGGTGAGCACCACCGCGTCCAATGTCCGATCCCAGAAGGGCAGAGCGCTCCCCAATGCAGCCAGGCTCGCACGGGGGTCGCGCCCGCCATCTACCAGCATTTGCCGCCCCGACGGCGACTGAATCAACACGGCTTCCCCGCCTGAGACATCAAGGAAAGTCACGTGCAGCCGGCCATCTGGGCGAGAGGCCCCATAACTCACCAGAAGCGCGACGCCAGCCACCAGAGCCGCCCACACCGGGCGGGGCAGGCGAGCCAGCCATACCCGGGCGTAGTGATATACTTCTCTGGGATGCGTCGCCCACAGGGTCACGCCTCCCAGCAGACCATAATAGACGATCGGAAAGAGAGTGGGCACGGCGTGGAGATCAATCGCGGCCCAGGGAAAAGAGGCCGTCCACGTCACGACCGTGGTCGTGTAGGCCAGGAAGGCCCAACTCAGCCAGCCGGGCACCAGGGCCAGGGGCGGCCAGATCAGACCGCCAAGGACGGTCCCCACGCCAAACAGCATCACGAAGGGCTGGACCGGCAGGATGAGTAAGTTGGTCAGAGGAGCCACCAGCGTCAACGTGCGGAACTGCCCCACGAGAACCCCAAGGGTCGTGAGCTGAACCGCAATCGTCACGATCAGGGCCTCGTTGAGCAGGGAGACGATGCGTGTGGCGCGGGCTTCAGAGATCATCGAGGTCAGCCAACGCGTCAGCCCATGTGCCAGCAGTGGAGCGTAGCATAGCAACCCCACCGTGGCTGTGACGCTGAGGAGGAATCCTACGTCCCACAGGACAGTCGGATTGAGTGCGGAGAGGAACACCACGGCTGCAGCCAGGGAGGTTGGCGCGTGAACTCGACGCCGCGCTGTCTGCGCTAACACCATGACTGAGGACATCACGCCGGCCCGTAGCACGGCCGCCGAAGCCCCCACCAGCAGTACGTAGCCCCAGATCCCCAACCACGCCGCCAGCAGTGTGGCCTGCCGTGGCAGGAGCCGGTGCACGATCAAGGTGATCACGCCCGCTGCCAGGGTGAGATTGAAGCCGGAGATGGCGATGATGTGGATGGCGCCGGTGCGCGAGAACGCCGACAGCGTCTCAGGCGGGATGCCCCTCTCCAGACCTAGCAGGATGCCGCTCAGAAGCGAGGCCTCAGGTTCGGGGAGGGTGCGCAGGATCAGACGGTGAGCGCGTGCTCGCAAAGCCAGCAGGCCCTCCAGTATTGGGTTCGCCTGATGGGCGGCCAGGATCTTGATCTCGGAGGTGTCCATCAGGGCATAGATGCCCTGGCGCGCAAGGTATGCTTGATAGGAAAACCCGCGATAGACCGGCGGTGTCTTCAGATCACCCCTCGCCTGAATCCGATCCCCATAGGCCACCTCCGCGTAGGGCGCTGTCCGCACCAGGACTTGCCCCTCGACCGACGTGGAAGTCGAGCGCAGGCTGAGACGCTCGACCTGTACCACCAGGCGGGTATCCTCGACGCGGCGGTCGGGGTCCGCCACCACCACCCCTGTGATCTCCACTGGGCCCTGGTCCCGGTAGAAGGCGATATGGCAAGGCGTGATAGAGGGTTGCGCAACCCTCATGCGGAGGAATCCCCCCATTAGCCCCACCATGGCCAGGGCAGCCCAACGGCTGGCCCGACGATCCCCCCAGCCTAGCCACAGTGTCAGGCTCAGGGGTAGACCAACCAGCCCCCAGACTGCGGGACAGTTGCAGGCATAGGCCAGCAGGATCCCACATGTCCAGCTCAAGGCAAACCCCATCAAAGGTGTCATGACGTTCCTAAAGGAGGGGCTGTCCGCTAGCTCATCCCTAGTAGCTTATCCCGATGTCGCGTTGTCAGCCCTGTCATGGGAAGCATGGGCATTATAGAGAGGGAGTATTGGCGGAGCAAATCAGCGCACCTGATTCTCCCAATGCAGCGGGGTGCGTCGGTGGTAGAGATCGTCACGTCGAACCTGCTGCGTGACAGACCGTGTCGGACGTAACCAACCCGCAACATTTCCTTAACTATTCTTCGGGGGGAAAGTGATAGGATGAGATTAACACCCCGGAAGAGAGCGCACATGCAGAACACAATCTTTCAGAATGCCCTAACGGTCGAGACCCGGAATGGGACAGCCATTGTGACCGCCGCGGAGCGCATGGACATTGTAAGTGCTCCCCAGATGGTCCAGCAGCTCGATAGTCTGCTCGAGGAGGGGATTACGGACTTCGTTGTTGATCTGTCGGCGGTGCAGGTGGTGGACCCAGATGGGGATTATCCTCTGCTGCACCTGCTCAAGCGGACGGAGCGTCTGGATGGCCAGATCATCCTGGTTTGTCCGCCAGGCAACCCGGTGCGAGTCTATTATGAGATGATGCGGCTCGACTCTCTGTTTACGATCGTCGACACGTTGAACGCGGCCCTGAAGATCCTTCGCCGCGGCAAGGGCATTTAATTCCATCGTAGGCCTCTGTCTAAACGGCCCACCGTCAGGACAGACACTGTCAGGACAGACAGAGTAAGAGGGGCCTTGATATTCTCGGACGTTTATCCCACGTATCACGTCAGTCCCATTATGCATCGGCTTCGGCCTTGACTCATCGTTGTGGAAGCGTAAGCTTTGGTGCTTCTGGGGAGAGTTGTCAGCAGCCGGGAGTAGAGGACACTTGTAACCGATAGGACTGTGATGTATCTAGCCCAGAATGACCACAAGGAAGCTGGCGATAGGCTGAGGGCCTGGGTTAACGCTCTGCCGAAAATTGACCTGCACCGGCACTTGGAGGGCACGCTGCAGCCAGAGACTTTGCTGGAGATCGCCCGGGCGTATGGCATTGAGCTTCCCACCGATGACCTTGCCGAGCTGCGCCCCCATGTGCAGATGCTGGGAGAACCCCCGGGATTCGAGCGTTTTCTCAGCAAGTTTCAGTTCTTGCGTCGGTTCTATGTGTCACGTGAGGTCATCCAGCGGATTGTGCGTGAGGCCATTCTGGATGCTGCCGCTGATCACATCTTCTATCTGGAGTTGCGTACCAATCCGCTGGCGCTGGCCCGGGTGCAGAAGGTCACCTTCGCTGAGGTGGTGGCCTGGGTGGTGGAGGCTGTCCAGGCAGCCCAGGCGGAGACAGGGGTTCGAACCTGCCTGCTCCTCCAGATCCCACGGGAGGAGCCATTGGCCGTCGCTGAGGAAATCGTGGATGTAGCTATCGCGAACTTCGGCCCGGTTGTGCGGGGGATTGATCTGGCAGGCAATGAGCGCCGTTTCCCGCCTCAGCTCTTCGCTGGCCCATTTGCGCGTGCCAGAGAAGCCGGGTTGCACATTACGGTTCACGCGGGCGAGGCGAGTGGCCCGGAGAGCATATGGTCTGCTTTGCGGGTGCTTGGAGCCCAGCGGATAGGACATGGTATTCAGGCCATTGCGGACCCTGCGTTGCTGGCTGTGTTGCGGGAGAAAGAGATCGCTCTGGAGGTATGTCCAACCAGCAATCTGACCACAGGGGTGGTGCCCGCCTGGACGCAACACCCCCTGCGGGCATTGTGGAATGCGGGCGTGCATGTGACCCTCAATACAGATGATCCGGCGATCAGTGCATCCACTCTGGCGGACGAGTATGAGGCGGTGATGGCTTACCTCAACATCTCACGCGAGGACCTTTGCCGCATGATGGAGTACGCTGCGCAGGCAGCATTTGTTCCCCCAGACGAGCGCGCGTGGCTTCTGGAGCGTGTGAGGAAGGCTGAGGCCTCTTACCTTGACTAGGACGGCGTCAGGGACTGTTGTTGCTTGAGGGGCCGGCCCAGGGGCGCGCTAAGGTCTTCTGCCACGATGATCAACTGCGGACAGTGACCTATTGGATGTTACGTGCCCCCCGCGCGGCGGCGGTCCTCCCGCCAGTGGCAATCCTTGTATTTCTTGCCACTACCACACCAACAGGGGTCATTGCGCCCTAGCCTTCGGGTTGCTCGCTGTGGCTGTCGTTCTCTGCTGTCCCCGGCCCCCGCGCCATGGAACGAGAGTTGCCGCTGAGGGGCTGTGAGCCGGAATGAGCGGGCCAGGTCTCGTTGCGGGGCCCGCCTTTGCGCCGCCTGGGGCACCAGGAAAAGGGAGCGGACGATCTCCGATTGGATCGAGGCCAGCATCTCCTGATACATCTCATAGGCCTCTTTTTGATAAGCCACCAGCGGATTCTGTTGGCCTATGGCGCGCAGGCCGATACCCTCGCGCAGGACGTCCAGGCTGGTAAGGTGACGGATCCAGTGATCGTCGATCTGGCGCAGCATCAAACGTCGATCGCGGAAAAGACGCTGGGTTTCGACCACCGCTTCTCGGACCTTGCTCTCCAATTCGTCGGGCAGCCGCCGGACGGGCTGTTCGTACCAGGGCGCGAACGCCTCTCGATCGACTGAGGCCTCCAACCGCTCGCGCACCCGGCGGTAGAAGGGATCATCGGCCTCGAAGATCGTCTTGAGTGTTACCTCGTTCTGCCGCAGCGTGCGGTACAATTCCTCGCCCAACTGGCGGTTCAGGTCCCAGTAGGCGGCCTCGGCCCACTCGAGACACTGCTTGATCAGCGCATCTGGGGCCAACGCGTCCAGGTCACCGGCCTGGATGTGGCGGGGCATCGGCACGAAGCGTCGTAGCTCCGCCAACAGAGCTTCTGTGTCCCTCGCCTCACCATCCCCATAGCTCTCGATGACCCTGCGTACCTCTTGTTCGAACATCTCCATCAGGTCGTCATGCAGGTCCGGACGGCTCAGGACCTTGCGTCGCTCGGCGTACACCACCTCACGCTGGCGATTGACCACGTTGTCGTATTCGAGTACATGCTTACGGATGTCGAAGTTGTACCCCTCGACGCGCTCTTGCACCGACTCGATGACCCGGCCCAGCATCCCCGACTCCAGGGCATCCTCCTCCAACCCGGCCCGGTCCATCCAGGGCTTGAGACGTTCGCCACCAAATCGCCGCATCAGCTCGTCCTCCAGCGAGATGAAGAAGCGACTGGAGCCCGGATCACCCTGGCGGCCTGCGCGACCCCGCAACTGATTGTCGATGCGCCGCGCTTCGTGGCGCTCGGTGCCAATAACGTGGAGCCCTCCCTGGGCATAGACAAGCTCCCGGTCACGCTGGCACTGCTGGACCTTCTCGTAGAGCACTTCCGCCCAGCGTTCAGGGAACGCTGTCGTAGGATCCTGGCCCGCCCGTGCCATCTTCAGGGCTTGTTCCCAGTCGGAGGAGCGGATCATGGTCAGGTCAACACCCTCCTTGCGCAACTGATCCCGGGCCATGCCCTCGGGATTGCCGCCCAGTAAGATGTCGACACCCCGGCCGGCCATGTTGGTGGCGATGGTGACAGCCCCTGGCTGCCCTGCCTGCGCGATGATAAGGCCTTCTTTCTCATGGTACTTAGCGTTGAGCACATTGTGGGGAATGCGCTGACGCTTGAGAAGGCGGGATAGACGCTCTGAGGTCTCGATCGCTGTCGTCCCTACCAGCACTGGGCGGCGTGCCTCGTGTGCCCGGCGGATCTCACGGATGACCGCCTTGAATTTTGCCTCCTGGGTCTTGTAGATTTGATCGGGCAGGTCGAGACGCCGATAGTAGCGTTCCCCTTTGGGGCTGTCGAAGACTGTTACTTTATATCCGTCCATCTCGGAGAGGACGCTGTTGAAGGAGACGCCGGCCTCCGCTGGCGGAACCTCATGCTCCTGCAGGTCTCCAAATCGTGCCCGGTACTCGACATTGGTCGGAAGGACTACCACGTCCAGATCGTAGATCTTACGTAGCTCCTCCTCCTCAGTGGCCGCTGTACCGGTCATACCTGCCAGCTTGCGATACATGCGGAAGAAGTTCTGGAATGTGATGGTGGCGTAAGTGAGAGATTCCTGTCGGACCCTGACCCCTTCTTTGGCCTCGATAGCTTGGTGCAGGCCCTCAGAGTAGCGCCGCCCGAACATCAGCCGCCCTGTGAACTCATCCACGATGATGATCTCGCCATCCCGGATGACGTATTCTTTGTCTCGGTGGAAAAACTCCTTGGCACGCAGCGCATTGTCGAGGTAAGGTAGCATATGGGCGTGCTGGGGGTCGTAGATGCTTTCCCCCTCTGGGATGCCCACCAGCGATTCCACCTTGGTCACACCCTCATCGGTGAGGATCGCGAGCTGTGAACGTGCGTCCACCTCATAGTCAACGTCGCGCTGTAGATGTTGGACCAGTTCGGCGAAGCGGCGGTACAGCTCCGACGATTCTTCCGCCGGGCCAGAGATGATCAAGGGCGTTCGCGCCTCATCGATCAGGATGCTGTCAACCTCGTCCACGATAGCATAGTTGAGCGTTCGCTGGGTGCACTGGTCGAGGTCCATGACCATGTTGTCCCGCAGGTAATCGAAGCCGAACTCGTTGTTGGTGCCATAAGTGACATCGGCCTGATACGCTTCGCGACGGGTGATGGGCCGCAGATATTGGTACCGGTCATCATCTGAGGTGTAGTCAGGATCATAGAGAAAAGAGGCTTCATCGGGTCGTCCGGCACCCGACTGGATCACGCTGACACTGATGCCCAGGGCGTGATAGATCGGTCCCATCCACTGCACGCCGATCTTTGCCAGGTAATCGTTGGGAGTTACCAGATGGACCCCTTCACCGGTCAGTGCATTGAGATAAAGAGGGAGGGTGGCCACCAGCGTCTTGCCCTCACCGGTGCGCATCTCTGCAACTTTTCCCTGGTGGAGGACCATACCACCGATGAGCTGAACGTCATAGTGGCGCAATCCTATGGTACGGCGACCCGCCTCACGCACTGCTGCGAAGGCTTCAGGGAGCAAATCATCTAGCGATTCACCGGTTGCCAATCGCTGCCGGAATTTGTCCGTCTGGGCGCGCAGCGCCTCATCGGAGAGCGCACGAAACTCGGGTTCGAGCGCATTGATCTGTTCAACCGTCTTCTGAAGCTGCGCAATAAGGCGATCATCACGATCGCCGAACATCTTCTTGAAAAAGCCTAACATAGAGAGCTCCGTATCGGAATCTGAACCAAAAAAGAATTATAGCACGCAGGGGCCGCCGGGCAATGAAAACGTGGAACAGGTGCGACGTATAGGTGTGCTTCTTTTGGTTTCTCACCCGGGGATGACAGCAAGCGGGTTTTTTCCGAGGTCGCTCAGGGACTGAGCAAGCCGTAGCTCATCGGTGAAGAGAGGGAAGCCCTTACCATGAGCTGGCCCCCCGGCGAGGGGGGGATCCGGGGGGCCACCAGCCAAGGAAAGGAGGAGAGGTGCGATGGATTTCACACCATCCTTACCTCATCGAGCATAATAATAGCACAGTTTCTTATCAAAGATAGTGATAAACTACCTAGCCATATATGACGTCTGTCCACTGAGAGGCCGAGCATAGCCCGATTGCGTTCCGTCTCGATCCGTATACACTTCTCCATACATAATTACTTCAAGGGAGGTTTTCGTGAACACCGCAGAGCCAGAAGCACCCGAAGTTTCATCCCCCAGTGATGACACAACGCGCGCTGAGGAGATCACTGTAGAGCAAGGTGGGATCAACCGGGCCGAAGCACAGGTCATCCATGTGCGGGATGGCGGCATTGTCATCGCTCAGGCTCAGGAGATCAACCTGACAGATGGGGGCGCCGTGGTGATGGCCGCCGAGAAGGCGCACATTCAGGACAGCGGCGTCATCTTCCTGGCATCCAGTGAGGTCACCGGCGAGAACGTCACGGTTCTCTTCGATGTACGTGCGGCAGCCATACTGGCGCTTTTAATAGGTGCCATTGGTATCCTGTACAAGCTCCTCACCCACCGCAAGTCGTAGCGTTCCTCAGGTGCAGGTCTTCTCCATAAGCCTGCATCTGGGTTATCATTCTGATCCAGGGCCAAGGCTCGCGATCCTCAGTATGTGAAGTGCGACCTGGCAGGGGGACCAGTTTCCCTCTCCGACCCAGGAATCTACGGCTATGGGGAGTTTCTGCCCCTGCGGTGGATGCTTACCGTCCGGGACCCCAAAAGAGGGCAACGTGGACCCACGTTGCCCTCGTCCTTTGGCCTGGCGATGCCTGTTAGCCTTATGACTGCGCGGCCTTAACCACCTCAGCAAATGCGGCTGGCTCGTTGACAGCCAGGTCGGCCAGGATCTTGCGATCCAATTGAATGTTTGCCTGCTTCATGCCATGAATCAAACGGCTGTAGGTTGTGCCATTCGCCCGTGCCGCTGCGTTGATGCGCATGATCCACAAACGGCGGAGATCACGCCTGCGGGCGCGACGATCACGGTAGGCGTAGGCCATGGACTTCATCCAGGCCTCGTTGGCTCGCCGAAACAGCTTATGGCGCGTCCCAAAGAACCCCTTGGTCTGGCGCAGGAGCTTCTTATGGCGACGGCGTGTTACGGTTCCACCCTTAACTCTCACACTTCACCTCGATTATGATTTCTTACTCAGGTAAGGGGCCAACCGATGGATACGTCGCGTTAACCCCTTGCTTTTCACATCCACCATGTCGTCAAATAGCGCTTTCGTACGACGTGACGTCTTGCGACGGAAATGGCTCTTGGGCCCTTTCGTCCGCAGGAGCTTACCCTTACCGCCCCGCGAGATGCGGAAGCGCTTTGAAGTCGGCTTGTGCGTTCTGATCTTAGGCACGCCCTTATCCCTCCTGAATTGTCAGTTCTTTTTTGGAGCCAGCACCATCAGCATTGTGCGGCCGTCCATTTGTGGCGCCTGTTCCACCACCGCAACATCGGATAGTTCGCGTGCAATGCCCTGAAGTTGTTCCAATGCGACCTCAGGATAGGTGATCTCACGCCCCCGGAACCGAACGCGCACTTTTACCTTGTTGCCGTCCTTCAGCCACTGCCTTGCGTTCTTGACCTTGAACATGGCATGATGGTCATTGGTCTTGGGCCGTAGCCGGATCTCCTTGATCTCAACCTGTTTCTGTGCTTTGCGCGCTTCTCGGTCTTTTTTCGCCTGCTGATACAGGAACTTCCCGAAGTCCATGATGCGGGCCACAGGCGGCTCGGCATTAGGCGCTACTTCCACCAGATCCAACTTGGCCTCTTCGGCGAGTTTCAGGGCCTGGTACGTTGGCATCACGCCCAGATTCTCACCGTCCGCGTTGATAACACGGACCTCACGTGCACGGATTCCTTCGTTTACTCGATATTGCTGCTTGCTAATAGTGCTCCCCCTATCTTATCTTGACCTCTGCCAGAGCAGAAACCAACTCATCGCAATGATAACATGAAAAGATGTCCCTGTCAAATAACGTGGGCTGGTTGACACTCCTGGCGGCTATGGTATAGTTTGGGTCGGTTCTTATCGAGAGAGGTGGAGGGACCGGCCCTGTGAAACCTCGGCAACCCAGGCGCGTTTGCGTGCCTACGGTGCCAAGTCCGGCAGAGCCTCAGCGGAAGCGGGTTCTGGAAGATGAGAGCTCAGCGTCAATGCTAAGCGCCTCTTCTCTCCGCTGAAGGGGCGCTTTTTCTGTAGCTGGCCGTGGTGCCTCTCTCGAGATGGGCCCCGATAGTTTCCGAAATGATGGTGATTGGACCAGCCGAGAGAGGAGAGCACGATGAGTAGACGTATCAGCACCCTGGCCGTTCACGCTGGCGAGACCCGCCCCAAGCCGTTCGGTGCCCTGACGACCCCCATTGTTCAGACATCCACTTACACCTTCGAGGATACCGCCGCTGTCCTGGCCTTCATGGAGCAGAAGGCTGCACGCGAGGTCGCCCGGGAGCAGGGTGGTGACCTCCCCCTGCGCGATGAGTATGGACGTTATTCCAATCCCACGCAGAAGGTGGTGGAGGCCAAGCTGGCGGCTTTGGAGGGCGCCGAGGGCGCGATACTTTTTGCCTCTGGCATGGCGGCGATCACCACCACACTGATGACTTTGCTCTCCGCCGGAGATCACGCGGTCGTCGTGCAGGACGTCTACCGGCGGACTCGCGAGTTCGCCGCCGATTTCCTGCCCCGCTTCGGAGTCAAGACGACCCTGATCCCCATCGGCGACCGTCAGGCCCTGGAAAGGGCTATCAGACCCAACACGCGGGTGATCTTTGGGGAGAGCCCCACTAATCCACACCTGCGCATCATGGACCTGGAGCACATGGTGAGTCTGGCTCGCCAACGGGAGATCCTCACTGTGATGGATAGCACTTTTGCCACTCCCATCAACCTCCGTCCGTTGAGTTTTGGGGTCGATCTGGTGGTACACAGCGCAACCAAGTACCTGGGAGGACATAATGACCTCCTGGCGGGTGCCGTATTGGGATCTCACCGGTTGGTCACGGCCGTCGAGGCCACGCGTGGTTTGCTGGGGGGTGTCGGCAGTCCTCATGATGCCTATCTGTTGTTGCGGGGGCTGAAGACCCTGGCCCTGCGGATACAACGGCAGAACGATAACGCGCTGCGCCTGGCTCGGTTCCTGGCGACGCACCCGAAGGTGGCACGGGTCTACTATCCGGGGTTGCCCAGCCACCCAGACTACGAGATCGCGCGCCGCCAGATGAAAGGCTACGGCGGGGTAGTGAGTTTCGAGATCTCCGGGGACAAGGAGGATACGTCACGCTTCGTCGATCATCTACAGATCCCCTATATCGGCCCAACATTGGGGGGGGTGGAGAGCATCGTCCAACAGCAGGCGCTCTTTGTCTCATTGGACCCTGAGGAACGACGAGCTTCAGGTGTCAGTGACAGTTTGGTGCGCTATGCTGTAGGTGTGGAGGACGCGGACGACCTCATTGCTGATGTGGCTCAGGCGCTTGACGCGGTCTAGCAGGAGGGATGATGCTGGTCGTGCATAAATTCGGAGGTACCTCGGTGGGTAGCGCCGAGCGTATTGCCGCAGTAGCGGACATCGTCGGTGAGCAGTATGCGACAACTACGATGGGAGCACGCGATGGGATCGTTGTGGTTGTCTCGGCCATGAGTGGGGTGACTAATCAGCTCCTCAATGGCGCCTGGGCGGCAGCCGAGGGGCGGACTGGTGACTATGAGCGCGTTCTGGCGAGGCTTGCAGAGCGGCATCAGCAGGCCATCGAGACTCTCTTCCCTGCGGGGGAGATGTTGGACTCGCTCAGCGGGCTGGTCACCCAGCGGTTGCAGGACCTGCGTCGCCTCTATGAGAGCATTGCTGTGCTGGGTGAGTTGACTGCCCGAGGCCGGGATCACGTGGCGGCCTTCGGTGAGCAGCTCTCGGCGCACATCCTGGCGGCCCTTCTGCGTTTGCGTGGGGTGCCTGCTGAGCCGCTGATGGCCACGGAGTTGATCGTGACAGATGACCACTTTGGGGCTGCCAAGCCTTTGCTGGCGAAGACCCGAGATCGCCTGCAGGCCAGGCTGAGACCACTGCTGGCGGAAGGCGTCGTGCCAGTAGTCACCGGCTTTATCGCAGCGACGGAGGCAGGGACTACCACCACCTTGGGTCGGGGTGGTAGCGACTACACCGCGGCGATCGTGGGGGCAGGGTTGGATGCCGATGAGGTATGGATCTGGAGTGACGTAGATGGTATCCTGACGGCGGATCCCAACCTGGTCCCCCAGGCGCGGACGCTTCGCGAACTCTCCTATGCGGAGGCAGCAGAGCTCGCTTACTACGGTGCAGATGTGTTGCACCCCAAAACGATCCAACCAGTGATCGCGAGCCGCATCCCACTCCGTATCCTCAATAGCTTCAACCCTGCGGACCCAGGGACACTGATCGTGGCTGATCCTGACCCAGGGCGTGAGCGGCTGCCTGCCATCATCTCGACTGAGGGACTCACGTTGATCACCATTGGTGGCCGGGATGATACCTGGTCCTTGCTCGAAGTTGCACGTACGCTTCAGAGCCTGAGTGAGGCGGGCATCGAGGTGCCCATGTTCTCGCAGTCCTTCTCGGAACACACATTGAACCTGGTGGTGCGGGGGCAGGACCAGGAGCGTTGCCTTCGGACGCTGCGCACCCTATACCTCGGCCCATTGACCGCCGGTGATCTGGTCCTGGAGGCCAAGGAGCGTGTGGCGACGGTTTCGGTGGTCGGGGTACCCGACTGGAACGAGATGGGTGTGGTTCAGCATGTCTTCGCTGCAGTGGGGGATCTGGGGACCCGCGTGATCGCCGTGGCTCAGGCAGCCACCGAGACAAGCGTTTCCTTCTGCATTCCTGAAGATCAAGTGGCAGCTACTGTGCGTCATCTGCATCGACATCTGGAGATGGACCACGATGTCGGAAGCCAGGGTGGCTCAGCAAGCTGATGGCTCCTCCTCTTGTATCAGGTTGATCCCACTGCTCTCTTGGCCAAAGACAGCGGGGAAGAGCCGGGGATGAAGGCATGGGGGCTCTTGCCGAAACACAACGGGCCGGTCATGGCAACCGGCCCGTTGGTACCTGTGTGGAGATTGCCGCGAAGGCAGTAGGTTATGATCGTTCCTCCGGGGAACTGCTGGCGAAGGCGGCCAGGGCAGCCCGTTGATCGTAGATCTTCTCCAATGCATGGATGACATCGTCTACCCCTTCGCGCCCGGCGCGGAAGATAGCCTCGTCAAGCCAGATCGCTTCCCGTTCTGCGGCGCGCTCCGCCTCCGGGAAGTGCATGCGGTCAAATTGGAAGTATTCTGGGAAGGCACTGGGCACAGGCAGTCGGGAAAGTCGGGGTTGGAAGAGATCGTAATGGTGCATGGCCGGATACCCCTCCCAGGCCGGAATGCCCTCACGTTGCAGAGCGTAAGTGATCACCTCATGCGTTACTCCATAGACCTCGGGATCAATAGCGAAGACGTAGCGATAGAACGAACGGCGGTTGTGGCGCAGATCACGCTTGAGCACTCGCACGCCCGGTATCTCACTGAGCGCCTCGTCCATGTAGGCCGCAGTCTCCTCACGTTCGGCGGCCTGCTTGGGGAACCGCTCCAGCCCCACCGCTGCCAGGGCGGCCTGGAGTTCGCTCATGCGGTAGTTGGCGCCCATCGTATAGACCTTGCCCTCGGCGTCGTGGGGACGACCGCAGTCGATGATGCTGGCGGCTCGCTCTGCCAGCTCTTGGGTTTTGCAGATGAGGATGCCGCCCTCTCCGGAGGTGAGGATCTTCGAGGATTGCAGGCTGAAGGACCCGAAGTGCCCGATGGTACCAGCTCCCTGGCCCCGCCACTGGGCCCCGTGGGCGTGGGCTGCATCTTCGATGACGATGAGGTTGTGTCGGTCGGCGATCTCCATGATTGCGTCCATATCGGCCATCTGTGCCGCCAGATGTACGACGACGATGGCCCGGGTCCTCTCTGTGATGGCGGCTTCGGCCGCCTGGGGGTCGATGCAGTAAGTTTCGGGGTCCACGTCGACGATGACGGGGATAGCGCCGGCTGCCATCGGACCAGCGGCAGTGGCCTGGAAGGTGTAGGCGGGCACGATCACCTCATCGCCCCAGCCAATATCGGCGGCGCGACATGCCACCTCTATAGTCACTGTACCGTTGGCCATGGCGACGGCATGATGACCGCCCTGCATGGCCAGAAAACGTCGGATGAATTCCTGGGTGCGGGGACCGGGGTAGGGGAAGCCGCCCCAGCGCCCCGATCGTACCACCTCGGTCACGGCCTCAACGTCGCGTTCATCGAAGACCGGCCAGGCCGGATAGGCTTTCGTGCGAACAGGTGTGCCGCCCAGAATAGCAAGATCTGACATTGTGTCTCTCCTTAGCAGTAATGATGTATCATGTTGTTTGAGATGCCTGGTAGTCTGCCAGTAACGCCTGCCAGGCTCGCAGCAGGGCTGGCCCGGCTTCCTTGCTGAGGGCCATGGTCTCTTCATAGTGATCACCGGGGCGGAAGGGATTGCGGGGATAGACGAAGTCCTCCGCCGGCAGGATATAGCCAAGCTCATCGTTGGCGAGTCCTATGACGGCAGCTACCTGCGCACCTGCCTCCTGAAGCATGGCCTTGGCCCTGAGCCCTAGCCGTGGCAGGGCCTCCCCCGGTGCACTCATCAGAAGGGTCGAATCCAGGGCCAGCAGGCTCGCCTCGGTGGTCACGACCTGTCCGGAGACTGCCTCCCTGGGTAACACTCCCAAGGTTCGGGCGAGTTTGAAGAGTGGGTTGGTGAGTGGTACCTGATACGTTGTACGTCTGTACCACAGGTGGGTGATCTCCTGGGGCACCGCGGCGCATAGGGCCTGGTACGCGGACTCCGCCAGGGTGTTTCCGATCCGCTGTGCCTCGTCAAAGGTGTGGCGCTCGACATCGGGGGTCATCATGCCGCCTATGGCTCCCGGTAGGAAGAGCGCCGGGGCATGGGTATACCCTTCGAGGAAGCGCCGCAGGTAAGCAGGGTAGTCCGCAGTGATGGCGGTGTTCTGATTCCACAGGACCTCAGGGTGACAGGGGAAGATTGCGACGGTGGCAAGGGGCGCATCGGTGTCCCGATGGGTGAAGTGCAGGCACGTCAGCTCGTTGTCGACGATTGCAGGATCGCGGGCGTTCTTTGCCACACCGGATACATGGGTCGCTGCACTGGTGAGACGTGCGGGCTCCAGATGCTGCAGCGCGGTCACTGCTGTCCTGCTCACTGTGGCTTTGAGGGCCTCCATATAAAGTGGATCGATCCCCGAGCGAAACATGTTGCGTCCCCAAAGTCCCAGGGTATCGGGCCCGTGGTGGGTATGAGTGCTGACCAGCAACACATGCGTGTCTGGTACCTGGGCGTTCACGTTGCGGGCGATCTCCAGGCAGTGATGACGAGATAGACCGATCAGATCCATCACGGCAATGACCAACCTGGTCGCGCCAAGGGCCAGGGCCAAAGCCCGCACGGTGAGATCGTCATGGATGGAACGCGCCTGGCGATTGTGCCCGAACCCTGCCAGGTAGACCGTTCTGTCCATGGATGGCGTGATCACGTCCTGGGCATAGCCTACATGTAACTTATCGGTCTTCATGGCTTCTCTTAGGCTGGTAACAGACGTGCCGTCGACTCGATCAAGGTATCCCGCACCGTAGGATAGTCAATCCCGGCCTGTTCCATGCCGAGCAGGACCCCGCCCACCACCGGGGGTACGGTGAGGCGGACGGCCCGCGCGCCAGGGGCTATCTCGTGGATCTTCTGCATCATGGTCTGGCCCAGGACCGGGCTGCCATTGAAGACGCTGCCGATCTGAACGACCTCGAAGTCCAGGGCCTCGAAACCAAGTTGGCGGATCACTCCAGCCGCCAGGCTTGCCAGCTCCTGACCCGCCCAATGGATGATCCCCTGTGCCACGGCGTCGCCCTCGGCAGCCACACGGAAGACCACGGGCGCAGCCTTGGCGGAGAAGGTGTAGCGGCCCAGGTAGAGCCCCTCCAGGAGGTCAAGCTCGCTGGTGGCACCGACCAACGCCATGAAGGCCTCGGTGAGGCGGGTGCGGGGCCCTCGCATGGTCCAGGCGCGACCAATGCTCTGCACTGCACGATAGACAATATCACCGGCACCGCCATATTCGCCGAATATGGCGCCACAGCCGGTCACGCGTCCCTCGTGTCCCTGGCGGTCACGCCCCCAGCAGTTGCTCCCGGTACCGGAGACCACGCCTATCCCCCAGCCCTCGCTTGTTCCGGCGATCAATCCGACCATCGCGTCGTTGACCAGGCCGTAAGGCGCCGAGAGCGGCAAAGCGTCGATGGCGCGTTGATGAACCTCGAGTTCAGCCGGCCAATCGTAACCAGCGATGCCAAAGCCCGCCCCGGCGATCTGCTCCCAGGTGATCCCTGCGGATGTCAGTGCACGCTCAGAGATGGTTTGCAGCGCGCGCTGCAAACCATCTGGGCCCACAGCTTCGTAACTGCCAGAGCCGTATTCACCGAATCCCACAGCGTTACCTGCTTCATCGGCGATAAGAGCGTGGCTTTTCGTCGCTCCGATATCTACCCCTAGAAAGTACCGCCCTGTCATAGCACCTCACTCGGATTCTATT
>CAYLRT010000022.1:0-6534 GCA_964385885.1 uncultured Anaerolineales bacterium
TGGGCTGTTCACGCGCTATACGGTAGCCACTCCACGGCGTTCCCCCACGGTTGAAGTTGCGCCGCATCCGGATCTGCCCTACTGCTGGATCATCACCCTGCCGCCTGATGTGCTTGCTGGCGTGGATGACGTCTTCCTGCGCTTTGACGTGGATTGCGACAAGGCGTTTCTCTATCTTGGCGACGATCTGGTGGCCGATTATTTCTACAACGGTGAGGTGTGGGAGGTAGGGCTGAGGCGCTTTGCCGACCGGTTGGGGACGGCGTCGCTTCGGTTGGTATTGAAGCCGCTGCGGGCGGATGCCAAGGTCTATTTCGATCGCCCCCCGCATTTTGTCGATGGCGTCGCTGGCCGGCTCAACGGAGTGGAGGCTGTGCCGGTATATCGGTTTATCGTACACAGCACCTAGAGACTGACGTCTTAGCACCTGAGGTGTGGCATCGGGGCAGCCAGGTCGTACGGTAGGCAAGCCCTGCGCAGTCGCATCGACTTGTCTGTATTGCGTCCAGTGGAGAAAGCCAGCAAAAAAGCCCCGCGTCGGTAGCGGGGCCTAAAACTGTGGGCGAGCAGAGACTCGAACTCTGGACCTCACGGATGTGAACCGTGCGCTCTAACCAACTGAGCTACTCACCCAGCGCGCATTATAGCAGAAATGTCGTAGAGTGCAAATGCCAGTGAGCTGAAACACTTGCTGCTCCCACCAGCCGCGCGATGGACCCGTCCTGTTGGAGAAGCGTCAAACAAGTGGACATCGTGCAGCCGTCGCCCATGCCAGCTATGCCAGGTCCCGTATCCGTACTTCAATGTCCGGGCGGTCCTTCAGAAGCCTGACCAGTTCGTTGGGGTCAGTGCGCCCGTAGTGGTAGGGATAAAGAATCCGCGGACTGAAAGCTCGGGCGGCATTGGCCACCATTTCCGGTGTCATCGTGTAGGGCAGGTTCATGGGGAGGAAGGCTACATCGATATCCTGTAGAGACCGCATTTCCGGGATATCCTCGGTGTCGCCCGCTACATAGACGCGGGTATCGCCAAAGCCCAGCACGTACCCATTACCGACTCCAGGCGGGTGGAACGGGGCACCGGTTTCCCGTTTGTGGACCACATTGTATGCGGGCACCGCCTCTATTTGGATGTCAAAGATCTGTTGGGTGTCGCCGTTGCGCATCACCAGTCCATCGGGAATCTGTGCCAGACACACGGGAGGGATGATGACCGCGGTATCTTCTGTGCGCACTTGCGAGAGCGCGGCGGGGTCGAGATGGTCCCCATGCTCGTGGGTTATCAGGATCAGATCGGCGTGTGGCAGACGCGTGTAATCTGCCACACGACTGTACGGGTCAACGTAGATCGCTTTGTCTTGATGCTCAAACAGCAAACTCCCGTGGCCCAGGAAGGTAATGGCAAGCTCTCCCTGGGACGTAGGTATCACGTCTGTCTCAAATCCAGCATGTCTCTGCATAACTGCCTCCTGCCCGTCCTACATCTTGGGTGGGGTGAAAACGATCTGACCGTCCTCGACACCGCTGGATTCGGTGTCCAGAGGCAGTAGCTGAATCCAGCTATTGCCAGGCTTCAAAGGAAGTGGTGTGCCATCGCCATAGTAGAAGGTCAGCATGTGATGCCGTTCTTCGCGTTTCCAGTAGCCAGAGAAGAACTGGCCGTCTCGGAAGATGACCACAGGACCCTGGCCCCAGACCTGAATCTCGATGGACCAGTGGCCGCCACCCCAGGTGTCTTCCTGGATATCAGTGTAGACGTGGTTGGCGAAAACCAGGATCACGTTGGCGGCGGTGATCTGCTCGCCGGTGAGCGCATCGGTGTGTGGTGTGCCCGCGATGCTGCGTTGCCACCTCTCTGTCTCTGGGTCATAGGCCCACTCGGCCGTGCAGACACCTGGCAGGTAATTCACTTCGAAGTAATCCGCGGATTCACCGCCGGGGGGAATCGTGTCGCTGAACGTCATCAGTACGGGATAGTCAGGGCGTTCATTGATCCCACGCTCCTCTGCCAGTTCCCGCAACACGGCCGGGTTTGTGAACAGCGTATGCTCAAAGGCCTTGCCGGGCTGTGGAATGCGGTAGAAGTAGGGTTCACCGACTCCGAAATCGGGCGCCGCGATGTAGTCCGGGAAGAGGTCGGAATGCCGAATGCGCTCCTTTACCCCGGCGCTGGACCCCGAGTACCCGAAGAGTGCATGGTACATCGCTGGGATCTCCAGGTCGATCAGGCGTCCGCTGCGTACCGATCCTACCTTCTCCGGATCGTTTGGGTAGAAGACTGCGGTGAAGCGTGTGATACCGCCCTCGGCAAAGTGCTCGAAGACTAGGTCCGCCGACCCTAACCCCGACTGGGGGCGAACCTCCGGCGAGTTGGAGACCTTGATGGCGACCGGAATGCGGTCGAGGAGCGTCTCATCGGCGACCTTCAGGCCGGTGAGCGGGTCCACATCCGGCGGCAACGGCGTGGACACCTGCGCCGCGGCTGCGGGCGAAGGACGTGGGGTTGCCGTCTCGGTAGGTGGTGGTGTGGCCGTTGGTGGCACGGGTGTGGTAGTGGCCACGGGTGCTGGCGTGCGCGTGGCGGTCGGCGTTGCCGCCGGTGTAACCGTCCCGCATGACGTCAGAGCCGCCGATATAATAACTGATGCGACTAGAGGGCCCAAGAACCGGCATTTGAGCATGTCTTGTATCGCCTCCTGAGTTTGACTCGCGTCGGACCGGTACCTGAGAGGCATTATAACTCAGGGGGTGCGTTGTCAACTTGATAGTGAAGTCGGAGCTGGGCAGGTGGTTACCCCTCTGGCTAAGAGAAACACGCCTCAGGGTCACCACATCCTCCGCGGATCCCTGGGCGAATACTCAGTCTGTTCCATCGCCGCTGAAGCCCAGCAGGTAACGAAGGGCCAGGACGTCGGTCAGTTGCTCCACCGGTGCACGATCATCGGTGAAGATGGTGTCACTGGGCTTTGGCTCTCGCAGGTGCGAGAGGGCTTGCGTCCCGACTGCCTGCAGCCTCGGATCCGTCAGACCTGACAAATTGACTGCCAGATCGGCAGGTGTGGAGGGTTGTGCTGTTGCGATAACTATGGCATTGAAGGTGTTGGGCACTGCGACGATGTGTACCGAGTCATACACGCATGACATGGTAGCCACCATCGCGTCCACCAGTCGCCAATCACTCGGTGTATGCCCAACATTGATGGCGACGACGCCGTCATCGGTCAAGTGACCGCGCACATCTTCGAAGAACTCTACGGTCGTGAGATGCCATGGGATATAGGGTAGGCGGTAAGCGTCCACCACCACGAGGTCATAAACCGTCTGTGTCTGCAGAAGAAACGTGCGTCCGTCGGCGATATGCACGTTTAGATTGGGCATAGTCATCCCGAAATAGCGCCGTCCTACTTCGACGATGGCCGGGTCAATCTCCACGCCATCAATGGATATCGGCCCATAGATCTCGGTGAGTTGAGTGGGCGTGGTGCCTGCAGCCAAGCCTATAACCAGCACGCGCTTTAGGTCTTCCGGATGGTAGGGGGGTGGGTTGAAATAAGGGGCGATCAGATAGAAGTCCCATGGTCCGCCTGTCAGCAGTGCCAGCGGGTCTGCGCCCGGGCCTCGGTACAGTGCCGGGGGCGTGTAGACCGAGTGGATGCCCTGACCTTCATTGAGCAACAGGGCGCGGCGGCCTGTTGCGTCTTCCGTCACCTGGATAAGGTTGTAGGTCGATTCTTCCTCGTGGATCAGGCCCGAGACGGGCTTCACCGGCCCGGGGTTCCATAGGAAGAGCGCGACGATGACAAGAAGGGTCCACGCCAGGGCCCAGAAGCGCCGCCGGTGGACCCGAGCCAGGCCCCACAAGCCAGTCGTCAGGGTCAGCAATGCCAGGAGGAGAAAGGTGCGCCGGGTGCCCAACGTGGGGATGAGGAGTAGATTGGGGAGGAATGTTCCGATGAAGCTGCCCAAGGTTGAAACGGCCGTGATCCGTCCCACCGCACCGCCACTGCTTCCGACATCCTCGACGGAAAGCCGCACGATGAAGGGGGAGACGCACGCCAGCAGGGTGACCGGCGCAGCGAACAGCGCCAGCACGACGGCGAAAGGTCCGGCGATCAAGCCCAGGTGCCAGGTCTGCATTCCGCGGGCGGCCAGGAGCAGCAATGGCCGCGCGGCGACAGGAATGACAGCAATGGCTAGCCCTGCAGGAACCAGGAGGGTGTACAGGGTTGTTGGGGTGGGGGACCGGTCGGCCCAGCGTCCGCCCAAAGCATAACCGGCCGACAGGTAGAGCAGGATCAGGCCGATGACGGTGGCCCACACCAACTCTGTTGTTCCAAAGGCTGGGGCCAGTAACCGAGCCGCAGTCAATTCCAGCGCCAGCGAGACCAGCCCACTAACAAAGGCTGTGGCCAATAATGCCGCTGGTGATATGGTGTGGTGTGGGCGTCTCATTCGATGCCCAGCTTCTTCCATAGTGCGTCCACCCGCGCCTTTACGGCGGGATCCATGCTCACCACTTGAGGCCATGGGCGTGGGTGTCCCTCCTCGGGCAGTTTGGCCGTGGCATCGATGCCAATCTTGCCGCCAAAGGCTTCCTGAGGTGCAGCGTGATCGAGCTGGTCGACCGGCCCCTCAGCAATCACAGTGTCGCGCGCCCAGTCGACGTTCCCCAATGCCTGCCAGGCGACTTCTGTCATGTTGTGCACGTCGACCCAGTCATCGACCACGACAATGGCTTTGGCCAGGCTGAGCAGGGCTAATCCCCAGAGGCCATAGATGACCTTGCGGGCGTGACCCGGGTAGCGCTTGTGGATGCTCACCAGTACCAGGTTGTGAAAAACACCTGGGGCTGGCATCGCCATGTCCACGACCTCTGGCAGGAATAACCGTACCAGTGGCAGGAAAAGCCGCTCCGTGGCCTTCCCCATCCAGTAGTCCTCCATGGGGGGGATACCAACCACAGTTGCCGGATAAATGGGGTCTGTCCGATGGGTGATGGCGGTTACATGGAAGACAGGGAAGGGCTCCACTGGCGTGTAGTAGCCTGTGTGATCTCCAAAGGGCCCCTCCGGCCGATGGTCGTTGGGATCCACGTAGCCTTCAATGACGACATCGGCGTTAGCTGGCACCTCAAGTGGTTGAGTGGCGCATTGCACAAAAGGCACTGGTCGTTGACGCAGCCAGCCGGCCAGCCAGTACTCGTCGATGTCAGGAGGGAGTGGTGCTGACGCAGCCCAGATGCACGCAGGATCGCCGCCCAGGACAATGGCGGCAGGGATAACAGTGGTACCCACTTCGCGTGCAACCCGTGCGTGTTCAGCACCTCCTTTATGGCGTTGCCAATGCATGAGCAGGGTTCGAGCATCCAGTTTCTGTAGGCGGTACATACCTACGTTGCGGACACCGGTTTTGGGGTCCCGGGTAATGACCTGTGGTAGCGTGATGAATGGTCCCCCGTCCTCCGGCCAGCATGTGAGGATAGGGAGCTTGTCAAGCGAAGGTGCCTCGGTGTCGACGACAGCCTGGACAGGGGCATGGCGGACGCGACGGGGACGGAGGCCAGCGTTGCGTAGTGTGTTGAGCAGATCCCTGCCGCGACGCACGGCATCGCTCAGCCCGTCGGGTGGGCGGAGATCCAGGAGTGCTGCCATCCGATGGTGCAGGTCCTCCAGGTCACTTACGCCAAGTGCCATGGCCATGCGTTCAGCGCTGCCAAACATGTTGATCAGCACCGGCATCTGGTAGCCCCTGGGGTGCTCGAAAAGGAGGGCTTTATTGCGGTGATCTGGGCCTTTGCTCACGCGGTCGACGATTTCTGTGATCTCCAGTGCGGGTGAGATTGGCTCTTTGATGCGTATCAGCTCACCGCACGTCTCCAACTGTCTTACAAAAGCGCGTAGGCTGCTGTAGGCCATCAGGTATTCTCCTGGGTTGTTGTGTCACACATCAACGTACGTGCGCTGCCACGGGGCTATGCGTCGTGCCAGAGCATCGACGAGGACATAGAGCCCAAATCCTAGCAGACTCATAGCAAGGACCCCGGCATACATACGTGGATAGTCGAAGAACGTGTTACCTTGCAGGTAGATATAGTAGCCCAGGCCATATTGTGTGGCAAAGAGCTCGGCAACGTATAGGACCGCTACGGCGGTGCCGATGGACTGGCGGATGGCAGTCAGGATAGCAGGGATGCTGGCTGGCAGGTAGACGAAGCGGAAGAGAGCACGGCGTCCGGCCCCCAGACTGCGGACGCTGAGGATGAGCTCGGGCCGAATAGCTCTGGCAGCATCGCGCACCAGCACCAAGACCTGGAAGTAGAGGATCAGTGCAATGATCACGACTTTCGAGAGATCGCCGACGCCCAACAGGAGGAGTACCACAGGTACCAGCACGACCTTGGGCACAGGGTAGAGCACGTAGAGCACGGGGCTGAAAATGCGGTCGAGTCTACGGCTTTGTCCCAGGATGATACCCATCGGTCCGGCGGTGAGAACGGCAAGCACAATACTGACCACGACACGCGCCAAGCTCACGA
>CAYLRT010000022.1:6634-8361 GCA_964385885.1 uncultured Anaerolineales bacterium
AGCAGGAGGTCAGGGTGCAGCACCAGGGCGCGAGCGATGGCCGTCCTCTGTCGCTGACCGCCGGAGACCTCACTGGGGTAGCGGTCGGCAATCTCCTCAAGATGGAGACGCCTGAGCCATGAGTCGACCTGGGCCTGAATCTCGGTTGAGCTGAGGTGTTGCCCACGTGGGGCATGACGACCATCCGGGCCATAGAAGCTCCGAATACGCAGGCCGAGGGCTATGTTCTCACGCACCGTTGCCCAAGGAAGAAGTCCGTACTCCTGTAGAATCAGCCCGGTGCGTGGGCGTGGCCGGAGCAATGGGGCGCCATCAACGGTGATGGCGCCGCGCTGTGGGAATTGCAGCCCGGCCAGGAGTAGGAGTAGGGTGCTCTTCCCGCAGCCTGATGGACCCAGGACACTCCACACCTGACCACGATCGACGTGCCATGTGAATCCCTCGAAGATCAGCCGCTGGCTGGTGTAGCCAAAATCGACACGATCTAGCTGAATCATCACAGTGGCTCTGCCCTTACCACGTGGGGACCATCACATCACTGTATCCCGGCGGTCGCGGCAGGTCACCCCGTTGTTGGAGCCAATCCGCCACAGCATTGAAATCCTCGGGTGCGGGAAGCTGGGGCGCTGGATAGTCCGGTAACTGGAAGCTCCCGATGAGTGCGGGAGGCAGCAGGTGCTGATCTCTGAGCAGGTCGTCCCAGCGGGTTTTGTCAGCATTGATAGAGGCGATGGCCTGCTCTATCGCCTCCATGAAGGCCTGAAGGGCCTCGGGATGATCTTCGCGGAAGGCGGCCCGGACCACGTACAAGCTGCCGCTTACGTCTGGATGCAGCCGGTCATCAATGATTACGCGTGCACCCTGCTGGCGGGCCAGAGACGCAGGCGGCTCTGGAAGTGTGGCGGCGGCGATCTCGCCAGCGTTTAAGAGGGCCATGCGGTCGGGGATCTTGGGGACTGCAATGGTCTCGACCTCGTCGGGCATGAGCCCTTCCGATGTGAGCAAGGCCCAGGTGACGTATTCGATGATAGTTCCTTCTGACACCCCAATAGGAACGCCGCGCAGCTCCTGAGGGGTTTTAATGGTGGTGCCGGGTGCGGCGAGGATGCGGAATTGAGCAAACGTATCCGTGGCTACCATGGCATATCGGACTGCCACGACGTTGGGTTCGCCCTCGGGGATCTCTCGATTGTAAAGCATCAGGGCGACGAGGTCGCTAATAGCCACGTCAGCTTGACCTGCCTGCAGGAGTTGATCACGCTCGGCGGCCGAGGACACCGGTAGGATCTCAACCTCGACGTTTGCCCTGGCAAAGTAGCCCTCAGCGTCTGCCACGTACAGCGGCAACGTATCGAGGATGGGGAGTGCTGCCACCCGGATGGTGGCGGATTCACCGGTGGGCTGCCTCACACATCCCATGAGAGCCAGGATCAGAGCAACTGGCAGCGCGCAGATGGCGCGCAGATCTCTTGTCCTTGAGCGGCCCATGTCAGCTTTGCTCCTGCTCTGAGATGATCATTAACTCTCCTGCATTTGCCCGCAGACCTCAGCCAGGGCTAGCTCCTCAAGTCATAGGGGCGCAGGTAGAGGATTTCGGGGCGTTCGTCTGGGTCGTTGCTATGGTAGACGAAGGTCGTCAACGATGCTGGTGCTGGGTACCCATCTGTGATGCCAAACCGTGTGAGGCTTCTCTTCAGGGCCGGGTCAGGTGGCTCCCCCATGGCCCA
>CAYLRT010000022.1:8461-24558 GCA_964385885.1 uncultured Anaerolineales bacterium
GTAGAAGTGCCGAGAACACACTCAGGAAGAGCGTGACACTGATAGCACTGTTCACTTGGAAGAAGGCAATCTGCAGTCGCGACAAGTCATCGGGTGACACCAAACGGTGTTCCATAATCAGCAATACCCCGATAATGCCCAGGCCTACGGCGTAGGGGTAGCTCAAGTGGCATGCCCAGCCGACGGCGATGAGGAGCAGGAAGGCGATCACGTGGGAGATAGCCGAGAGGCGCAGCGCAGTCTTCGTCCCAAACCGTGCGGGAATGGCATGGAGTCCGTGCTCTCGATCGAATTCGGCATCCTGGCATGCGTAGATCACGTCGAAGCCGCCAATCCAGAATGTAACAGCAGCCAATAAGAGCCATGCTGGGATGTCTTGGTGCGTGAAGAGTGACCCGCGTACAGCCACCCACGCGCCAGCAGGTGCCAACCCGTCGGTAAACCCCAAGATAAAGTGTGATAGCCAGGTGAAACGTTTGGTAAATGAGTAGCCCACCAGAAAGAGCAGCGCGATCGGCAGCAGACGCAAGGGAAGGGGGCCCAGTTTCCAAGCCGAGAATCCCAGCAGAGCCAAAGCTGTGGCTGTGCCAATCCATGCCGTGCGCTGTGAAACCCTCCCACTGGCCAGGGGCCTGTGCGCTGTACGGGGATTCTTGGCGTCGATGGCACGGTCAGCCAATCGGTTCACCGCCATGGCGACGGTGCGTGCACTGGCCAACGCCAGGGTGATCCACAGCACACACGACCAGGACGGCCAACCGCTCGCAGCCAGCATCATGCCCACGTACGCGAAAGGAAGGGCAAAGAGCGTGTGCTCGAACTTGATCAGCTCCAGAAAATCACGGATGCCACGGAACATAACATATTCATTATACCACGGCGCATCCGTCTGATTGGTGAGCGGTTCAGAGGTGACTGCTCGCAATATGGTCAGACGCTTCCTTCTGGGCACTTCGGGATGGACAGGTGCCTATGCCTGACGTGGATGATGGTTCTGGTCCTGCGGCGGAAGCGGTGCGGGGGTGACGACAATACCGGCAGCCTGCGCCAGCAGAAACTGGACAAAGCCCATGACCTGTTCAACGGTCCGCTCTGGCGTGCCTATAGGCTCCATGGGGTTAGAGAGTAGCACCAAATAGAGGCCGCCTATGGTCAGAGTGCCAAGGGTCGTAGCCAGCAACAGGCCAAAGATCAGCTCAGCGTCGCGTTTTGGACGGACGAGAAAGCGCTTGACAGCGATGCCTGTGAGAAATCCGCCACCTGAGGTCCACGCCAGGCCTCGAATTGTTACACTGGCTACCTGTGGCTCAACGACCCTGGTGACTATCAGGAGGGCCAAAGCCGTGGGCGCTGAACCAAGCAGGAGCAGAGGGAGGAGCCATTTAGTCTTACCCACGCGGGTCCTCTTGCTCCTTGGCATCGGTATGCCTGCGAATCGCAATGCTCATCACCATGTGGATGATGATGGCTGAACCCAAGATGAGCCACAGGATTCGGGCCCAGCTCCGGGGCTCAGTGAGGGCCATGCCGGCCACGAAAAGAAGGAGCCCTACATCGGCGGGGAATGCGTAGCGAAATTCGCTCATCATCTTGCGCGTGCGCACGCCCTGGCGGATTGCCGAATACCGCGCGTAGGACCAGACAGCGAGAAGAACGGCCAGGCCCAGAATCCAAAGCCCATTGCGGATGATCATCCCAAGATCCAGCATATTGTTCTCCTTGATACTGTAAACGGTGAAGCCCGGCGAGTCGTCATGGTATCCATATCTGCAGATCATCGAAGACGAAAGCTGCTGCACCCTCGGTTGGTGGTGTGGTAACAGAGAGTCCGATTTCGCCAGCCGGGAGGGTAGCATCCTCCGCGGTGGCGACAAAGTCGTCGTTGATGTAGAGGTCGAACCGTGACCCCTTCGCCAATACAGCTAGCGTGTTGACTTCCTGGGGGCGGATCCTGGTGCTCTCAGTCCAATCCAGGATCGGCTGCCAGGAAAAACCAGTCCACAGGCTAAACTGGAAGAACCCATCGTCACGCACGCTGAACAGATAGTAACTTCCCTCCGTATGGCGTAGCACAAGGCCATAGGCTGCTTGCTCAGGACCTTCCTGGCGTGATGCACTGACCCGGACGAGGAAGTCCTGTGCAATGGTGGAAGAGCCCGGCGTCTCTGGTGAGGCCCAGAGGCCCACTGGTTGAGTCGCGGTGACGACCCAGCGGTAAACCCCGTCAGTCACTTGACGCTCAATACCTCCCCAATCATCGGTAGAAGCGCGCGCGGGCCACTCGTTGACATTGCTGTCGAAGGTCTCTGAAAGGATCAGTCGCCAAGAAGGGGGGGGCGTCAGCACAAGGCCGGGTACGGCAGGCAGTGCCTCGGTTGGTCTCGACGTAGGTGAACTGGGCGCTGTCGGCGTGCTCGCGGGAATCGTGGCGGTAGTTCCCCTAGCGGTTGTTCCTGTCGGTCGCGGGGATTCCGTGCCTGTCAGCGGCACCGGTGAGGTGTGTTGAGGCAGCCTATCGCCCAAGGCGACACCAATCAATCCAGCGCCAATCAGGACGAGGGTAGACGCTGCAAGGCCCAGAAGTCGGCGCCATGGGAACTGCCGCCGCTGTGGTAGGAAAGGAGCTGGCGGTGGAGGCGTCATGCGCGTTCCCTGATGTCCCGACTTGAGTGCCGCGGCCATCTCCTGGGCCGATTGGAAGCGACGGGCAGGGGCCAACTCTATGGCTTTGAGGATGATTGCTTCTGTGGATGTGCTGACATGGGGACGTAATGCCCTTACCTGCAGGAAGCGATAGGGGTTTGCGGTACGCTCAGCTGCGCTGAGCGGGCGTTCACCCGTCACCGCGTGGTAAAGGGTGGCGCCCAGGCTAAAAAGGTCACTCCGCGCATCGATACGGCCCACTCGCAGATCCCATTGCTCAGGCGGTGCATAATCAGGTGTGCCCATGACCCGTTTTGCCGTCCATGTGGCTGGGTCACGAGGATCCCACAAGCCACTGACCTCGATGTGGGTCAATAGAGCCCGGTCATCAGGCGTGATCCAAACCGTCCCGGGGCGGATGTCCCGATGTATGATGCCCTGATGGTGAAGATAGGAGAGTGCATCCAACAGATCCACGGCCCAGGTACGGACGCGCTCTTCTTGCGCGGGGCCCTCGCGTTCCAGGAGGGAGGCCAATGACCGCCCCGGAAGATCAGGGTGAATAAGGTATGCGTGGGGGAGTTGCTGATCAGTTGCTTGAGCGGTCTCCTGAGGTGTTTCGCAGAATGCAGCCAGAGTGTCGACGAGATGGGGGTGGTCAAGCGTTAGCAGCTTTGCTGCTTCGTTGCGGAATGCGGTCTGCCGCTGCTCAAGTACCTCTGGCGGGGCATCTTGTTGCGGCAGGAGCTCACGGATGATCACGGGAGCTGATTCCAGGAGGTCCCACCCTTGATAGAGCGCCTCAAGGGCTCCTATCGTCAGCATGCGATCAACACGATAGCGGTTAGCAAGTACGGTTCCAATGGTGGCCATAATCTGGTCAGTGAATGCATCCAGCCTTGCACCTCAATGATACCACGAAACGGTTGGTCCGTAGGTGGCGCTAGCAAATCGGGACAGTGCTGGGAGAAGCCGCTTGACCTTCGCTGTCGCTCTCTAATTCCGTCAAGGCTGCGGAAGAGAGGGGGCACGGGGCAAGAGAAGCATGAAATCCTCGCCGTGGTGTCGTCGTCGCAAGGGTGCAATGTGTTGGACTGAGCGTTTGCGCTTTGCCGCATTGGGCTGAGAATGCTTGGAGTTCAAGATTGGGGTTGGAGGCACTAAGTGGAGATCCTGGATCACATCACAGTGTATCGAGAGTCAGGGCGCTATGCGGGGTGGCCAGCGAACTATGGCATTTGGGCCTGGGGGGACGAGATCGTGACGGGGTTTTTCGTCGGTGTGCTGGCTCCTGGCGCGGGAGATTTCCACCCGCGGGACAGATCCAGGCCCTTTCAGGTGCTACAGGCCCGAACTGTCGATGGGGGCCGGCATTGGAGCGTTACGCCTTCGCCAGCCCCCTCCCCAGGGCAGCGTGCCTTTTCGGCAGACGAGCATGTCGTCCCCCGTCTGCGTATCGGGCCTTTGCTGGCTGCCATGCCGCCCCTTCCGGGTCTGGATAGACCTGCGGACTTCACGCATCCGGACTTTGCACTGCTGTGTGCGCGCTCTGGGTTGGCTCTGGGAGCACGGTCCTGGTTCTACTTGTCCTATGATCGGGCCAGGCATTGGATGGGGCCCTATGGCCTGCCAAGTTTTGGGCTGCCGGGCGTGGCAGCGCGTACCGATTATCAGGTGCTTGGCAGGCACCGTTGTCTTCTTTTCCTGTCGGGAGCAAAACCAGACGGTAATGAAGGCCGTGTTTTCTCTGTGCTTACTGAGGATGGCGGTATGACGTTTCACTTTCAGGGATGGATCGGTGATGCGGGCGGAGCTAGCGATGGCTATGCCATCATGCCGGCCAGCGTGCGGCTGCCCGACGGACGCCTTGTGGTGGCGGTACGGCGTCGCGGGGGCAGCAAAGCGGGTACCTGTTGGATCGACCTGTGGCGCTCTGACGATGAAGGGCAGCACTGGCAGTATCTGGGTCGACCGGAGCCAGACACTGGACGCGGTGGCAATCCTCCCTCTTTGGTTGCATTGCCTGATGGACGTCTCTGTCTGACCTATGGTGTCCGGCGTGCGCCTTACAGCATCTGTGCGCGACTGAGTGAAGATGGGGGGAGGAGCTGGGGCCCCGCCCGGGTTCTGCGTTCTGGTGGCGGGGATCACGACATTGGATACCCCAGGACGGCCGTGCGCTCCGATGGTGCCCTGGTGACAGTGTACTACTGGAACGATGACCCTGGCGGTGAAAGGTGTATCGCGGCTACGCTCTGGAAAGCGTAACCACCAGGCAAGGGATACCACTTGAGGCCCTGCGATCAGGTTGCGCCGGGCAACCGAGCGCGCGAAAAACACACAAAGGGTAGTGAGAGTGCGGGGACGTAGAAGTGTGACTCGAGCCCCCTCTAGCCCGGATGGCGTCGATAAGCCTGACTGCGCTCCCAGGCCCAATTCAGGACCTCAGGCCGCTGGGCGGCGGCCGTGCCAAGGAAACGCGGGTTGGGACGGACGCCGACGCGGCCATAGTCCAGACGATCCGCATCCCAGCACGTCTGGATCGTCAGGTCAGGGGATAGACGTCTATGAGTATGGAACTCGCACGCATAGCGCAGTTGGTCCAAAGCCGTGGACGTAAGTTGTCCCAGGGCCCATTGATGCTCAGCAATCCAGATGGCGGCACGGGCTCCGTGTTCGGGGTCTTTCCCGTCATTCCTGCGGCAGAGATCGTGCAGGAATGCAAACAGGGTAACGACCCTGGGGTCTGCCCCGGTTTCTTCAGCCAGGCGGAGGCCATTCTCAGCGACCCGTATCCAATGGCTCACGCCGTGGATGCCGTGCCAGTCAAGGGCGTAGGTGTCGCGTATCACAGCGGCCAGATCCGCGTCGATTAGCTCAGTGATCTTCTTTGTCATGGACTCCCTACCTGCTGGCAAAAGTGGTGGCCCCATGGAAAGACCACGGGCAACCAATCGCTAGCTCTGGGTGTCGAATAGCGGAGCTTGAGCGGCCCGAGTATCGGGAATGCCAAGATGCTCGTAGGCGATTGCGGTGGCTACGCGGCCCCTCGGAGTGCGTTCAATGAACCCGAGCTGGAGTAGATAGGGCTCTACCACATCCATGATGGTGTCTGCGGCCTCGCCCACGGAAGCCGAGATAGTATCCAGGCCCACGGGGCCCCCATTGTACTTCGTGATGATGGCCCGCAGGACTCGGCGATCGAGATCATCCAATCCTCGATGGTCAATCTCCAGTAGCGCAAGCGCCTCAGCAGCGATCTCGCCGGTGATAACTCCGTCACCGCGTACTTGCGCATAGTCACGCACGCGGCGCAGAACGCGCAAGGCGACACGCGGAGTCCCGCGTCCCCGGCGCGCGATCTCGGCACAGCCCTCAGCCGATAGGGGCACTGCAAGGGCTGCGGCGGCACGCGCCACAATGGCCTCCAGAGCCTGCTGGCTGTAGAATTCGAGGCGGTAGACAGCCCCGAAGCGGGTTCGTAGAGGAGCTGACAGAAGCGCCAGGCGCGTCGTGGCTCCTACAACGGTGAAGTGGGGCAGCTTCAGGCGTACAGATCGAGCGCCAGGCCCCTGGCCGATCACCAGATCCAGCGCGAAGTCCTCCATGGCCGGGTAGAGGACCTCCTCGACGGCCTTTCCCAAACGATGACATTCATCAATGAACAGCACTTCATGCTCGTGCAGGTTACTGAGGATGGCTGCCAGGTCGCCGGCGCGTTCGATAGATGGGCCTGCCGTGACGCGGATGTTGGCCTCCATTTCGTGGGCGATGATGTGGGCCAAAGTCGTCTTGCCCAACCCTGGGGGGCCATAGAAGAGAACGTGTTCCAGGGCCTCACCACGGGCCCTGGCGGCCTCGATCAAGATGCGCAAGTTCTCACGCACACGATCCTGACCGATCAGATCATCCAGTCGCTGGGGACGGAGGGCGCGGTCAAGATGCGTTTCCCCTGGTTCGGCCTGCGGCAAGACACTGCGTTGTCCGTCCATTTAGAACTTAATCATCCTCAGGTAGTGATAATTCAATCATGCCACAACTTGGTGCCTTTGGCAATGTGCAATGTCCCTGTGTCCGTTTGCCACTGAGACAGAAGGTCCCCATGACTACTTACTGCGCCTCAGGGCGTGGACTTCCGGGCAGGGAAAGCCGGTGATATAGCTGGCCCCGTCTGTGGAGCCTGTGATGCAGATCACTCTGAGCTTCTCGCTTAAGAGCGGATGAAGGGAGAGAAGGAACACAATGTTGGCTGCGGTGCACGTCACAGCGAGGGAAATAGTGGATCATCCCTCAGGGTTCTAGCCACCCGGTCTGTCCCTCAACCGTGATCACGACCTGGTCCACAGTCGGAAACTGTAGGAGTGTCTGCTCGATCTGTGTTCTCATAAGGACAACCTGTTCCGCTCCTCCAGCGTGAGCTCTGAGTTCGGCTGAGAAGTCGGCATAGGCCACACGATCGACGATGCGCAGATCCAGAAGTCGTACCCGCTCTCCCCATTCTGGACCACGACCGGGATAGGTCAACACATCGGCGGGTAAGGGCAAGGCGGTTGTGTATCCTTCGGGGTTCTGTGGTACCGGTCCCCAAAGGAGAAGCTCAAGTGAGGCGCGTCCGATGCCAGGTGTGCGCGGGATCTGTCTTGGCTGTGGCATCACGGTGCCATCTTTGACCCAGAATACTTGCGTGGACATCGTGCGGGGATCGGTCGGATGCAAGATATGTACCGGTTGATAAGCCAGCAGAGTGCCCTGGAGATCGTGAATCATAAGGGCGCCGTCTTGCGTGGAGGGCTGCGCATGGGTGTTGTCTACGAAGTCAAGGGGCACGATGATCAACCCTCTTCCATCGAGACCGGCGAGAGTGTGGAACTCGTGGGCAAACTGAGTGCCATCCTGCCAGCGCACGGTCACACTGACGTCCGTATCAGGGCGTGCCACTCGCGCCAGGAGTTTGATGGGCAGGGTCACCTTTTCCAACGGCTGTGGCATTTCGATCAGCCCGCCTCCTGGAGGTCCTCGTAGCACAAGAGCAACGCTGGTGACAGCGACTACACTGCCGTCCCTGGGGCTGAGCTCCAGGATGGCGAGCCGCCCTGCGCCGGGATGCCCTCCATAGTAGACCTCGGCTGTGAAGGAAGCGGGTCCACCGGGCTCGCCCTGCGCCATGATGGGCACTTCAGCGATGAGGCGTTCATCACTGTCATATACACGGGCCAGGAAGGTTCCCTCGAAAGGATATATGGTGGCATGCCCCTGGATGTGAATCGGGTTGGTCACGGTCTGTCCAGCGCGAGGCACCTCCACCGAGATAGCGTGCCCAGTGATGGCAGGGGTGGGAGACGGGGATGGCGCGGACGGTGTAGGTGTTGGCGTCAAGGCCGCGGTGGGAGATGCTGCACGGGGGGGAAGTGGGGGCGCGGTCGACGTTGGACGGATTTCCTGAGATACTGCCGTAGGCGCTGAAGTTGGCTGCCATGCCAGTGGCGTGGGGGTCTCCCCAAAGAGGGTACAGCCAACCAGAAGGGGCAGCATCAAGACGACAAGGACGAACTGAGCCTTATGCATTGACTGCCCCTTTCCATACTGATCAGGAACCTCTGATGCCGGAGGCATGGCTCTGGCGAGCTGCATCCTGAGCCAGAGCGATAGCGCCCAGCACGCCCGCGCGGTTGCCCAACGCGGGCGGTACGATGTAATCCTGGATCTGGTCCAACAGCGCAGGAGACTGGATATAGCCGTTGAGCAGGGCCTGGACCTCCTTGCGGATCAATGGGAAGAGGTGGGTCTGGGCCATCACGCCTCCCCCCAGCATGATGCGTTGGGGCGAGAGGGTCACGATGTAGGCCACGAGCCCCAGTGCCAAGTAGTGAGCCTCCAGGGCCCATGCCGGATGGTCGGGTGGCAGGGTCTCAGCAGGTTGACCCCAACGCGCCTTAATGGCGGGACCACATGCCAGGCCCTCCAGACAGTCGCCGTGATAAGGGCAGAGACCAGGAAATGGGTCCGCCTGGAAGTCGTGTGGAATACGCACATGACCCATCTCAGGGTGCATCAGCCCATGGATGAGGTGCCCTTCCACCAGGGCTCCACCGCCGATGCCCGTGCCCACGGTCAGGTAGAGGCATGAATCCAGGCCTTGTGCGGCTCCCCATCGGTGCTCAGCGAGCGCAGCGGCGTTCACATCGGTGTCAAACCCCACCGGCACATTAAGTACACGCTGGACCAACCCTGCAAATTCTGTATGTGCCCAGCCTGGTTTGGGAGTTGTGGTCACGTATCCCCATGTTGGAGACCGAGGGTTAGGGTCCAGGGGGCCAAAGCAGGCGATGCCGACTGCGCTCAGCTCCTCAAAGCGACGGAAAAAGTCCAACGCTCGTCCGATAGACTCCTCCGGCGTAGTTGTCGGATATCTGATCTCTTCCCTGATATCGTCGGGCCCTGTGCCTACGGCGCACACGAACTTAGTGCCACCACCTTCAATACCACCAAAGAGTGCCACGATCACCTCGCTTGTACCTGAGCTTATTGTAATCGGACGTACATTAACATCCTTGTGGCCATTCTAACATGTCCTTCCCCGATGAGCAAAGCTTTCCCTTGGCAACTAACCGACGATCACCCTGTGTGCGAGAGGCCCTGATGGACAGCGTTCAATGGCGCTGCGTTCCAGTGCCCGCACTACGTTCCGTCGGTGGGTGCTCACTGATTAGACGCTGCGCTGCGCTTCGAAGTTCCGCGTGCCGTTCGATGCGCTATTCTGCTGGAGCCAAGGGCGAGTGGAGCCCCAGAGTCATCAGGATCTCCCGAATGTGGAGAAGCTGGGGAGCTGATGGGAGTTGTCTGGGTCATCCATCAGGTTATACTACTGGCACCAAGGTACATGCGTGCAGGCATGCCGGTGCAAAACCGAGGCGCAAGGGAATGGTGATCTATGAAAGTGCGTAGTGAGCTTGATCATGGGATGCAGCAGCTCAACGAGATGATTTTTCGGATGGAGGAGCTGGTTGCTACGGCGATGAAACGTGCGATGGAATCGCTGAGGCGTCAGGATGAGGAGCTGGCCCACCATGTGATCCATGATGATGAAGCGATCAACGTTCTGCGTTACGACATCGAGCAGTTCGCGGTGGCGATGATCGCGACACAGCAGCCGGTGGCCCGGGATCTGCGAACCATCCTGGCAGGCGTCCATATCGCCGTAGAGATGGAGCGCATGGGGGATCACGCTGCCGGTGTCGCCAAAGTGACCCTGGCAACGTGTGATGAACCTTTGCTTAAGCCTCTCATTGACCTGCCACGCATGGCGAACATCGGTATAGAGATGCTGCATGAAGGCGTGCAGGCCTTCGTGAATTGTGACCCAGATGCTGCCCAAGCCATCATCAATCGTGATGATGAGGTGGATGCACTCCATGATCAGATTTTCCGGGAACTGCTCACTTACATGTTGGAGGATCCCAGCACCATCCGTCGGGCGACTTACCTGATCCGCGCCTCGCACGCCGTAGAACGTTTCGCGGATCGTGCGACGAACATAGCGGAGCGCATCCTCTTCGCTGCTCAGGGACGGTTGGCAGACCTAACCTCTGAGGCCACTGGTTGAGCCTGGCGGCGCGGCAGAGCGACTACGCTCTGTCACCGTGTTTCGCTCGTTCAGGCAGGGACGTAGCGCAGCCAGACTTGCATTGCTCCGGCTTCTCGGTTGGCCCAGGCGAAGTAGGGTATGGCCAGCAAAGATGTGGGCCGGCCAGTACGGGAGTCGGTCGCCACAGGACGGTACAGAGCGTTCCGCCAGGCGTCCTCAGGGGGAGTGACCAGAGCGCTGGCTGTGATCGTCTCAATGCCTCCCAGGAGATTGGGCCTGAAGCTAGTGTCGTAGTTCGTGTGGTCCCCAACGGTAATATCGCGCAGATCAACTCCCGGATGGTCTGTGCCCTCCAGGCAGTAGAGGATAGGCCCCCGCATGAGAGCAACACGGCCCGTGTTCTCCAAGACGTAGGGATGCGCGGCAACATGACGCACGGGCATAGGTAAGTGGATGCATAAGCTGTCGCCTGGCGCCCAGGAGCGGCGCACGGTGACGTAGTGTCCGGCGACGACCTCTCCGCCAATGGGTTCTCCGTTGACGCTCACGGTTGGGCGGTTTCTGGGTTCCGGGTGGGCGCACCAGCCCGGGATGCGTACGCTCAGGGCGAAAGATCCTGCTGTGAGGACTTCGATGAAGACCTGCCCACTCCACGGATAGCGCGTGCGTATCATGATTTGAATCGAATCGCCGCTGGGTAGTGTCAGTTGAGCCTCGTTGCCTATCAGGTGGTGGATCCAGATAGTGTCTTCTGAAAGGCTGTAAATATATCCAGGGATCTGGGCAATGAGCCGGGCGACATTGGGTGGACAGCACGCACATTGGAACCATGGCTGACGACGGTAGAGTTCCCTTCCAGGTTCGGGTTGCCCGTCGCTTGCCAATGGATTGACGTAGAAATAAGCCTGGCCATCAAGTGAAATGCCCGGGAGCACGGCGTTGTATAGCGCCCGTTCCATGAGGTCGGCGTAGGGGGCACGACCACTGAGCAAGAGCAGGCGCCAGGCCCACATGACGTTGGCGATCCCGGCACATGTCTCCGCATAGGCCCGAGCATTGGGCAGCTCGTAATCCGCACCGACGGCTTCGCCCTGATGCCTGGCACCGACACCGCCCGTCACGTACATCTGTCGCGTCGCCATGTGATGCCACAATCTCCTCAATGCGGCTCCGAGTTCGGGCTCCCCGTTTTCAATCAGCAGGTCAGTGGCGCCTGCGCTTAGGTATAGCGCGCGCACCGCGTGCCCTACCAGCTTATCCATCTCCCGGAATGGGACATGATCTTGGTGATAGGGACTGTGGCCCAGGTGGCCATGTCCACGGGCGTCGAGAAAATACTGGGCTAAGCATAAATACCGCTCCTGCCCAGTCTCCCGCGCCAACTCCACCAGCGCCATCTCGATCTCTGGGTGGCCTGGTACGCCTTGTTGTTGCCCCGGATGAGGCCCAAAAGTGTCTGCGATCAGGTCAGCGAAGCGACAGGCGACGTCGAGGAGCTGTGTTGAGCCGGTGGCCCGATGGTGGGCAATCGCGGCCTGGACGAGATGGCCAGCACAGTAGAGCTCATGCATATCGCGCAGATTGGTCCATCGCTGGCTCGGATGTTCCAATGTGTAGTACGTATTCAAATAGCCATCGGGCTGCTGGGCCGCCTCGATCCATGAAACTGTTTGGTCCACCATCTCCTGTAATTGCGGGTCGCTGTCCGTTGCCAGGATCCACGAGGCCGCCTCAAGCCATTTGTACACGTCGCTGTCGTTGAAGTAGAGTCCCTCGAACCGACCTGACATTTGACCGGCGGCTCGGCGGAAATTAGCCAGCCGTCCGGTTCGTTCCAGTTGCTCGAATTGCGTCGGCAGTGTTATGTCTCGCAGTAGTAGGCGCCGGGGCCGCCAGAAGCCATCAGTCAGGGTGACATCCCCCAATGGAGCTGGGCGGAGGCCCGCATGTGCGCTGTGAGTTGTGTCGACGATGACGGTGGTCTGTCCTGGGATCTCTTCCATGATTCTACCCCCTGTTGTCCAGTTGTGACTGTCACGCAGGTACACCTGACATTGTGCTCTCTAGCGAACGCCGACATTTGCTGTCTCTATAATCTCCAGTATATCTACCCTGGATAAGCTGCAACTGACCGCGGTGGGTGGCGAGGAAGATTGAGAAGTGGGTCAAGATCATATGACCGCGATGCGCCAGCTTCAGATTCCAAAAGAGTGGGGATCCCTTCCCTTGCGCGCGAAAGAGAGACCGGTCGTGGTGCTGGGGGGCACTGACACTGGCAAGACTACTCTGGCGACTTACTGTTACCAGCAATTGCAAGCGCATAAGATCGGGACTGGCCTGATAGATCTTGATCTGGGGCAGAACAGCCTGGGCATGCCGACAACGGTGGGCTTAGAAGTTCCTCTGGACTCCGGTGTTATGTCCCGACGGGGCAGAAAACGCCACTGGCGTTGTTTTGTGGGGGGCATCAGCCCGGTAGGGTGTGAGCCCCGGCTGCTAAGCGCACTTGTGCGTCTTCGGGACACGGCACAGCAGATTGGTATCAGAACGTTGGTGGTGGATACGAGCGGCTTTATCAGCGTCGAGCGCGGTGCTGCGCATCTGAAATGGGCTATGATCGACGTTCTCCGGCCCTGCTTGGTGCTCGCTCTTCAGCGCGACCGCGAACTGGAACCGATTGTTGAGCCCTTACGACATCAACGCGGCGTTGAAGTTTGGGACGTGCCGGTTGTCTCGGGCTTGCGCTCCCGTTCTCGTGAGGAACGACGTGCCTATCGGCAGGCATGCTACCGGAGGTATTTCGCGCGAGCGAGGCGATGGCTTCTATCTTATGGGGACCTGGCGTGTTTTGCCCACGGGGCCTGGCGACGTCATCAACTGTTGGCTCTGGAGGACGACCATGGATTCGTCGTCCGCCTCGCTCTTTTTGATGGGGTTGCTGAAGGTGGCATCTGGCTGCGAACTCCTGCGCTATCCCGCGGGCGCAGAGTGACCGCGGTGAGACCTGGCAGGTTATGGTTGGAACCGGGATCATACCGCGAGCATATTTGGGCATTTTGATCGGAATGCGCTAGAATGGATGCAAATATTGCGGACTCAAGAAGAAGGTGACAGTCGTAACTGGTGGTGTCGATGACTGAGAAGGTTCGGTTTTGGCTCGCCATAGTGCTCGTCAGTGCGGTGTGTCTCTGCCTTGGGTGGTTGACTGTAGTCGTACCGCCTTCTCGGCACCAGGTTGTTTTGATGTTGGGCATGGCAGTTGCTATTGCCTATTCTGTCGTGTTCAGCATCCCTCTCGGGGGTGGTAAAGTCTCTCTGTTACCCATGATGGTCCTTACGACGTACCTGATCGGGGGGAGCGTCGTTGCCGGATGGGCGGTGGCTGTGGCCTTACTGGGCCACGCTTTGGAACGGTGGCGGAGGGGGCGCGACCCGTTGTCACAAGAGCCCCGGGGGAAGGCACTCGTGGAGGCCACGGGGTTCAACCTGGCTATGCACTTGTTGGCAATCTTTGCGGCGAACGCTGTGTCTGATGCAATGGGGGGAACCATCCCGTTTGGCCGCATTCCCTTCCGCGGGATCAAACTTGGCGTTGCTACGTCCGGCACCTATCTTGCGGTGAACTATCTCTTGGCGTTTCTCGCCCTCGGCGTACACAGCCCGGGGACTATGTGGGAGTTCATCCACTCATTGCCGCGTCTGCTGGTCTATGAGGGGTTGCCTCTGGCTCTCTCTCCGTTGGCCGCGCTGATCTATGTGCGGATCGGTGTGGGCTCTTTCATGCTCTTCATTGGCGCGTTGCTGGCATCGTCGACCATAAGCCACCAGCTGGCTGTGGCTAGCCGTGGTCTCCACCGGCGCATCCAGGAGCTCAACGGTTTGCAGGCTGTCGGTCGAGTGCTGAGTAGCAGTTTGGATCAGACGACGATTGTCAACGCCATCTATGAGCAAATCTCACGGTTGATGCCAGCGACGTCGTTCTATGTTGCCTTATATGAGCCCGAGTCGGAGATGGTGTCCTTTCCACTCGTAATCGACGAAGGACGACGGGTGTCATGGCAGGCACGGCGTGCGCGGCGTGGATTGACGGAACACGTGATCGAGACTCGACAGACGTTATGGTTGCCAGGCGATGTGGGCGGCTACATCGAGTCGCACGGTCTCGAGCACATCCAACGTGAAGCGAGCTGCTGGCTTGGAGTTCCCCTTGTCGCTGCTGATGAGGTGTTGGGTGTCATTGCTCTTCTGTCATACGGGCAGCCCGTCGCATATGACCCACTGCAGATTGAGGTGCTTGAGATGATTGCAGCTCAAGCCGCTGTGGCCATTCAGAACGCGCGTCTCTACGAGCGTACGGATGAGGCGTTGGCCCAACGCGTCCAGGAATTGGATTCGGTACTTCGTACCACCCGTGATGGAATCCTCTTGCTGGACCGAGCGTGGCGTGTTCTGGCTGTCAACCGTGCTCTGGCCGACTTCATTGGGGTAGCTCAGCAGGATATAGGACGTCATCCCATTGACGCGTTGTGGTCGAACGGGGAACCCCTTGCCACCAGGTTGCGCTATACGATGGTAGGGCTAGAGGAGGACTGTCGGCGCCTGGAGCAGGGGGAAGTCGAGATCGTTCAAGATGAGATCGTGCTGGCGTCGGGCGTGCATGTTGAACGAACTCTGACGCCGGTGCGTAGCACTGACGGCACTATCACAGGTTGGCTGGTTGTCCTCCGTGATCTCACTGAGGAGTTGGCTCTGGCCCGCATGCGCGAAGAGCTAACCAACATGCTGGTGCATGATCTCAGGTCGCCCATATCCCTCATTTTGGCAAGCCTCGACCTGATCGGCGAGACACATGAGCTGGGGGATGATGAGCAGGTCAGTCGTCTTGTAGAGATCGCCAGGGGCGGCGGACGACGTGTCCTTAGCCTCGTGGATGAGCTTCTGGATATTGCTCAGCTAGAACGGGGCTACTTCCCGCTCCGCAGAGAGACGTTGGAGGTGGGCGAGATGTTGCTCGAGGTTGCCAAACGGTTCGCCCTGGCGGCAGAGAAGTCCCATATCACGTTGGCTATCGAGCATGTAAATGGGCTGCCGCCCCTCTATGCGGACCGGTCATTGATCATCAGAGTATTGAGCAACCTGGTCGACAATGCGTTGAAGTTCACGCCCGACAAGGGTGAGGTCACTTTGTGGGCACGCCACGACCGTGACGCAACTCCTGATGAGGTCATCCTGGGAGTCAGCGACACGGGGCCGGGGATCCCCTCCCATGCCTTTGATCGGCTTTTCGACAAGTTCGCTCAGGTGCCTGGTGTGCGAGGACGCCGCCGTGGTACCGGGTTGGGCTTGCCCTTCTGCAAGTTGGCTGTCGAGGCCCATGGAGGACGAATCTGGGTCGATAGCGAAGTTGGGGTAGGTAGCACCTTTGCGCTGGCGTTACCTGTAGCCCCTTCGGAGTTCGATCAGGTCCCTGAGGCGCTCTCGTAGCTGTATCGGATGAATCGCAACAGTCGACGCAGGTCGCTGAGAGTGACCTCTCCCTCTGGCACAGAGAGGCAGAGCCAACGAGATATCGGCCGTTGGTCGATCTGGAAGGGCTCAGTCTCGAAGAGTTGCCTGGCGTGACTGCGCTGCCGCTTGGAAAGCTGAGTTACCACGACGCCCTCATTGACTAGGAATGCAAACAGCCTGCCGCTAACGAGGTAAGCGGGGCAGCCGAACATCCGTCGGGAACTAACGTGGGGCCAATGTAGGATTTCATACTCCAGGCTTTCCCTCAGGGTACCTCGCTTCTCTTCTGAGTAGTGGCTCATTGGTTATCTCCCAGCTATGGAAGCATCCTCGTGCATAGGGAAGGACCGGACTGACGCTA
>CAYLRT010000022.1:24658-32197 GCA_964385885.1 uncultured Anaerolineales bacterium
TATCTCCCAGCTATGGAAGCATCCTCGTGCATAGGGAAGGACCGGACTGACGCTATCGCATGAATCGCCTGCACTTTCAACGAGGAATCGGGCACCTGGGTGGTACAGAGCGTTTGTGGGCTGAGGTAGCGACCATCTGCTTTACGCGAGCTACTGTCTGCGGGGATGCCACTGGAGTCTCTCCACGCTCAAGTGCGGCCAGAATGGCATCCAGTTCATCATAGGTGATCCCCAGTTCTCCCTCATCGGTCTGTCCTGGCCATAAGCCGGCCGTTGGGGGACGGTCTATGACGGGCTGGGGGATTCCGAGGACCCGCGCCAAGGCGCGTACTTCGTGTTTGTACAGCTCGCCCAAAGGTTCGATGTCGGTGCCTCCGTCTCCGTACTTCGTGAAATAGCCGACCATCAACTCTGTTTTGTTGCCAGTCCCGGCCACCAGGTATCCATTGGCCTGGGCGAGGAAGTAGAGCGCAGTCATGCGCAAGCGCGGCTTGACGTTGGCGTAGGCAATGGAGGGACCTGAAGGTAGGACGGAGGTCAAAGCATCATAGGTTGCGCCTAGATCTACGGTGACTTCGGGGAGGCCCAATGCCTCGGTGACCATGTGAGCATATCGGGCGTCCTCCGGCTGACTATGACATGGCAGCAGGGCACCAAGTGTATGGTCGGGTCCCATGGCGCGGACAGCTAAAGCCGCCGTAACCGCAGAGTCGATGCCACCGCTGATTCCCACGACATAGCCGGCGGCGCCTGCGTGCTCGGCATACTCGTGCATCCAGTCTGCAATTCGTCTCGCAAGTGATTCAATGTCGACCATGGTCTTATCTCCTGGTGTATGGGTTGAGGGATGTCTCAGTTGTCGTCCGATTGGGGTGCCCTTCCGACAGTCTAGCAAAAAGCGGTTAGCTGCGTCCGTGTTCCACTTCCAGCCCTGGGATTCGGGTGTGCACTTCGATGCGATGCATGATCCAGGTGATGAGAAGGACCAATACCAGATAGATCAATCCTACAAAGGGCAACATGGTCATCTGATTGTAGTGGCGGCTCATAATGCGACGCGCCTGACCGAAAAGATCTGGGACTGCAATGAGGGAGACGATGGACGTGTACTTCACCATGTAGGCGGCCTCGTTGGACCAGGGCGCCAGCGCGAGCCGGAGGGCCTGTGGCAATACGATGTTGACAATGGCTTGCGTGTGGGTCATGCCCAGCGCTCGCGCTGCCAGCATCTGCCCCGATCCAACGGCTTGGAGCGCGCCACGGAAGTACTCTGCTTGGTAAGCTCCACTGTTCAGACCAAGGGCCACATACGCAGCGGTGATAGAGGGTAACACAAGCAGACCATCCGGCAGTCCCAGCGCCACCAACCATGCGTTGATGTGCGGATCTGCCAGTCCATAGTAGATGAAGAAGAGCTGGACCAGCATGGGCGTTCCTCGGAACGCATCGACATAAGCCGTTGCGATGAGCTGGAGCCAGCGAGGGCCAAAGACGCGCGCCAGCGCCGTGGGCAACCCGATGAGCAGGCCTATGGCCAGCGCCCCCGCGCTAAGTCGCAGAGTAACCAGCAGCCCCTCTCCCAAGGCTGGCCAAACCAGGTGCCAGAACTTCAGAATTTCAGCCATCAGTGCCTTTGTCCCTTGTGCTCAGCCTCGAGCCCCGCGTCTTGCCTTCCATATAGCTCGGTGATACGCCCCAGGAACTCCGCGGTCCGTGGATGGCGCGGCGCGTAGAACAACTGATTCGGCGGGCCTTCCTCCAGGATGTGTCCGTTCTCCATGAAGATGATACGGTTCGATACTTCCTTGGCGAATCCCATCTCGTGGGTGACGACCAGCATCGTCATGTGTTCTTCGGCCAGGTGCTGCATCACTGTCAGCACCTCACCGATCAGTTCTGGGTCCAGGGCGGATGTAGGCTCGTCGAAGAGCATGACCCGTGGGTTCATGGCCAGCGCCCGGGCAATTGCGACGCGCTGTTTCTGTCCACCCGAGAGCTGTGCCGGGTAGGCGTCGGCCTTGTCGGATAGTCCCACACGTGCAAGTTCAAAGCGGGCCAGTTCATAGGCCTTCTCTTTGGGCATCTTCTTCACTTTGATAGGCGCAATTGCCACGTTCTTGAGCGCTGTGAGATGGTTAAAGAGGTTGAAATCCTGGAACACCATGCCGACTTTGGTGCGGATAGCGTTGACGTTGCATCCGGGCGCTGTTACCTCTTCACCGTCGACCCATACCTGACCCGAATCGGGAACCGTCAGCAGGTTGATACACCGCAGCAATGTGCTTTTGCCCGTGCCGCTTGGGCCAATGATCACCACCACCTGACCTTCGTGCACCTCGAGGGTGACGCCATCAAGTACCGTGAGATCACCGTAGCGTTTTCGTAGATCTTTGACGCGTACGACCGGTTCCGTTTCAGGCAATTGATTCAAGGCCCATGCTCCTGTTCAACTTGTCGCTGGCTCGGCGGAGTATGTGGGATGAGTGAAAAGATCATATTCCCGGATACTGACGTTGCTGGCCCTCAACTTGGCGGCCATTTCGGCTGCCAGGCGATGCATAACCTGGAACCCAATACCGGGGTAGTCATGGCAGAGCTGAAGTAGGCGGTCCCGCGGCATGCGGATGAGCTGTGCATCGGTCCGGCAACGCACAGCATCTGTGCGTTGCACATTGTCCTCGACTAGAGTGACTTCACCAAATGAATCTTGGGGGCCGAGAACGGCTACCGGAATCGGTCGTTCCCCGGGACCATGGGGCTCCAGGACCACCTCGACTTGGCCGTGCACGATCAGATATAGTGCGTTGCCCGGATCACCTTCCCGAAAGACGTAGTCACCAGATCGATAAATGGCCTCTTCGCATAGCATGAGGATGAGCTCGATATCGGCAGGTTTGAAACCCCTGAAGAGGGCGGAGGCAGCCAGTGCCCGGCGGCTTTCGTTCAGGTCCATAGTCATTCCTAAGGCGTGATCACCGACAGGTCACCCGTTGCCAGGTCCAAGATGGCGAACGTTGGCCGTTCCCAGCGATTGCCGCCCAGAGCACCGGGGTTGATGATTCGTGTCTCATCCATGTGTACATCACGTGTGTGATGTGTGTGGCCATGCACAACAACATCACAGGCGTCTGGCGTTATCAGCAATTCTTCCCATTGTGGACCATTTGGGGCGTGGATCAGTCCAATGACGTGGTGGCCAAAGGTCAGTCGATGAACTCCCTGTAACCGACCCGGACCGAACAACTCACGTGCCACATGGTTCAGCAAAGGATCTCGGTCCATGTTGCCTCGGGCAATCCAAAGGTCAAATCCTGTGAAGAGACGTAAGGTCTGAGTGCTTGTGATGTCACCGGCATGAAGCACGGTTTTGATACCCTCAGCCCGGAGGTGGCGCAACGCCTGACGGATGCTCGTCTGGTCGTTGTGTGTGTCAGCAATCAGCGCAAGTTTCATTCAGAACACCTGCCGCACGCAGGGCGATCGGGGCTATGCCTCACGCACATCCACAATTTCAGCCTGCGTCTCAGAGATCGCTTTCTCCAGGGTTTCACGATCTGCACCGCGTACTTTGATCACCAGGAGGCCGTGGTCGTCGTGTTGGGCGCTGCTATAAAAGGTGCCCAACGCTACGATGTCTCCATCTACGGCCGCGATCGCCCTGGCAATTGTACTCAGCACGCCTGGTTCATCGTGCACGCGCAAGGTGAAGCGGATGCCGGACTCGCGGGCTCCCATCATCTCCAGAAGCACCTTGAAAATGTCAGTCTCGGTGATGATGCCGACCAATCTGTTCCCGGCCATCACCGGTAACCCGCCAATCCCGTTGTCCGCCATGATTCGCGCGGCTTCCTCCAGCGGCGCGTCCTCGGTGACAGTGACTACATCCCGCGCCATGATCTCCTTCACTTTTAGTTTGGAGAGCAAGTAGCCTATCTCGTAAACGTTGAGGCTGGTGGCAGGGGATGGAGAGGCATAGAGCAAATCCTTCTCTGACACGATCCCCACCAGGCGCCCATGCTTGTCAAGCACAGGCATCCGGCGCACCCTGCTCTGACGCATGAGGTTAAGCGCCTCGGAGACCGAGGTGTCAGGGGAGATCGTGACAGGGTTGCGGCTCATGCGATCCTTGACCAACATGGTAGTTCCCTCCTCGTAGTGTATGGCATTGGCGGACCAACTTCTGAACTGATACAATTATGGCACAAGGCAAGCCTTGGGCAACCAGCGGTTGTTGGTGTCGAAGATTGGGCGGCTTCTGTTTGTAGAGCGCCGACAGGTGTTCGATAAACACGGGGAGGTTAGGGGATGAAAGATGGTATCCGAGTGGATCGCGTAGAGCTGGAGAGATTTTGCCAGGGTGTGTTCAGTTCCCTGGGCCTCCCCGAAGATGACGCAGCGATCGCGGCCTCTGTGCTGGTGGCTGCGGATGTGCGGGGTATTGCATCGCATGGCGTTGCACGTCTGCCCCGCTACGTGCGGGGATTGAAGGTCGGCCTCATGCGCGTCGACGCAGTGCCGGAGGTGTTGCGCGAGACGGCCACGACGCTGGTGATTGATGCCCATGGTGCCATGGGGGCGCCGGTCAGCGTTCGAACGATGCGGCAGATCATGCGCAAGGCCCAGGAGGCGGGCGCCGCATTTGGGGCTGTCCGAGATTCCAACCACTTCGGGATTGCCGGATACTACGCTATGCTGGCGTTAGAAGCTGACCTGATAGGGATTGCCATGACAAACACCGCTGCGCTGGGTGTCCCTACCTTTGGCCGCAATCCGATGTTTGGCACGAACCCTCTGGCCTTCGCTGCTCCTGCTGACGAGGAGGGCGCCTTTGTGCTCGATATGGCTACGACGGTGGTGACCCGTGGCAAGATTGAGCTGTACAATCGTGAAGAGAAACGGCTACCCGAGGGATGGGCGGTCGATGAAGCCGGGCGGCCGGCCACTGACCCGGCACCGGTCTTGGAGCGACTCACCTATCAGAAAGGAGGGGGCATTCTCCCCTTGGGTGGATTGGGTGAGTTGTTGGGAGGCCACAAGGGGTATGGGCTTGCCGTGATGGTAGACATTCTATGCGGTGTCCTGAGCGGGGGGGCACTCGGACCTGACATCGTGGATGTGCCTGGTTCGGCTGCCCGAGTCAGCCATTTCTTTGGCGCTATCCAGATCGAGGCATTTCGGGATCCCCAGGAGTTTCGCCGTGATATGGATAGGCTGCTTCGTCGCCTGCGTAGTGCTCCACCTGCAGAGGGCCATGAGCGGGTTTACTTCGCAGGACTGAAGGAGCGCGAGCGGGAAGCGGTCAACGCGCGCCTGGGTGTGCCTCTGCCGAGAAATGTCTACGCGCAGTTGCGTGAGCTCGGCGGTGTATACGGTGTTCCACTGCCAGCTCCTGTCGCAGTGTGATCATTCGCCTGGGCTGGGAGCAGTTCCACAGGGCCTATCTAGCGGCTGGATGGCAAGCGACATAGCAGCATATCCAGTAGCGACAGCTCAGCCAACTGTCGCCAAGTGCGTTTGCTGCGGTTTCGCTCCTGTTTCAGCTCGAGCCAGTCCCTACGTGTCAAGCCAGGGAGTACGATTTCCAGCAGAAGCCACAATCCCAGCGCAGCAACTCCGGCGATGAGCCACACGGCAGCGGCCACGGCGCTGAGCAAGAGGATCCCCAGCAGCGCTGCCATGCTTCCCCCAAAGGCGTAGAGCGCCATGTTACGCCAGCAGCAGGGCGTTCGAGCCTGGCCGACAACGCTTAGCGTCAGGGGATAGCCCAGGAATGAGATGAAAAAGGCAGCTCCAGACATGATAGACTGCGGCACACCGTCGATTGAGGGGACCAGTAGGGCGATCAGCAGTCGTGTTACCAGATGGAGGGGCAGGGCCCATAGCAGACCGGCGAGAAAGGCGCGTTGCGTGACCTTCTTGATCGCGTCCATGCTCGTGATGGTATCTGACTCCTTTGTCAGGTCAAATCACTTGTGTGCGATCGCCCATCCTCGGGGCGCTCTATCTGGAAGGTGGGGGGTTCTGTTGGCTCCACAATGGTTTGATCGCCATACGCACAGAGACAAACGGTTGTCGCCCACGCCGGAGGCGGTGTATGTCTCTGGGGACGCAAGACTGCACGACACAGGAGTACGATGGGAAGGCCGCGTTGGGTCATGAATAGCCATGACCCAACGCCTGCCTGCAGTTTCATGATCACTCGCGGCCCTTCACGAAAGTGGCGGCAGTCGGATCATCCTCTCTGTCGACGTCCCGCATGATGGCCGCGTGTTGATCACCTGGATTCAGGACGAGGCTTCCACGCTCCGCGTGGCGGCCGTGACGGTGTTGCGCAGCAACATAGCGATGGTCATCGGCCCAACCCCGCCTGGAACCGGGGTGATCCACCCTGCAACTTCTTTCACCTCGTCGAAAGCTACGTCGCCCACCAACCGATAGCCCCGTTTGGCGCTCGGGTCGTCCACACGGTTGATCCCGACATCAATGACCACCGCGCCGGGTTTGACCCAGTTCCCCCGCACCATCTCGGTTCGGCCTACAGCAGCAACCAGGATGTCGGCTCGTCGCACAACCTCTGGCAGGTCGCGAGTGCGGGAATGACAGATTGTGACCGTAGCATTGCGTTTGAGGAGCAACATGGACACGGGCAGTCCCACGATGTTGCTGCGCCCCAACACAACGGCTTCCTGCCCTTCGATCGGGATGCCGGTACGATCCAATAGCTCGATGATGCCGGCGGGTGTCGCCGGGGCGAACAGGGGTGTGCGTCCTTTCATCGCCAGGCGCCCGATGTTGATAGGGTGAAAGCCATCGACATCTTTGTGCAAGTCGATGGCACTCAGGACGGCTTCCTCATCCAGGTGCTTCGGCAGTGGTAGCTGGACCAAGATTCCGTGTATAGCAGGGTCGCGATTCAGTGCCCGTACCTGTGCTTCTACCTCCTCCTGGGAGGCGTCTGCGGGCAACTCGACGCCAACTGAGTGGATACCCACCTCAGCGCATCGACGCCGCTTCATGCGGACGTAGGTCTGAGACGCTGGATTGTCTCCCACCAGCACAGTTGCTAGCCCTGGTACGAGATTGTGCTCTGCTTTCAGGTGCGCGACGTCGCTTGCCACCTCGCGCTGGACTTCCTGTGCGATTGCCTTGCCGTCGATGATCTGTGCTGACATGCAGACTCCTTTCTTCATTATGTAAGATAAGCTGTGCTCAGGAGAGCCCCACGATCTTCCCGTCCTTGATGTCAATGTTGAGGAAGTTCGGGTAACTGGGGAGACCCGGCATGGTGCGCACCTCTCCCGCCAGCGGGTAGAGGAAGCCGGCCCCAACACTGGCACGGATGTCGCGAATGGGGAATGTATAGTCCCGTGGTACGCCCTTGACTGACGGGTCGTGGCTGAGTGAAAGGTGCGTCTTGGCCATGCAGATGGGCATCTTGTCATAGCCAAGAGACGTGTAGAGCTTGATTTTGGCCTCGGCCTCGGGGCTGTAGTCCACCGCAGCGGCTCCATACACCTGCGTGGCCAGGATCTCAATCTT
>CAYLRT010000022.1:32297-34033 GCA_964385885.1 uncultured Anaerolineales bacterium
TTGTCAAGAGGTCGCCCAGGCACGACGCGTGGGCCGCCTCCATGCATCTTCAGCGCCCGCACAGTAGCGACCATGACTACAGCGCTGGGGATCAGACCAGAGACACGACACTTGATGTCGAAGAATTTCTCCATGCCGATGTCCGCGCCGAACCCTGATTCAGTGACCAGATAATCCACCATCTTCACGCCCAGCAGGTCGGCGATGACCGAGGAGTTGCCATGGGCGATGTTGGCGAAGGGGCCGGCATGGACGAAGGCAGGCTGCTCTTCCAGCGTCTGGAGCAGGTTGGGCATGATGGTGTCCTTCATCAGCACAGTCATGGCGCCGGCCACGCCGAGATCCTCTGTGGTGATGGGCTGTGGATTGCGGACGCTGTTGTCAGTGCCGATCACGATGCGCCCGATGCGTTCCCGCATATCCTCCAGGCTTGTGGAGAGGGCCAGGATAGCCATCAGCTCGCTGGCCACCGTGATGTCAAAGCCTGTCTGGCGCAAGGGACCATCAGCCTTGTCGCCCAGGCCCACGATGATGTTGCGTACCGCCCGATCATTGACATCCACGACACGGTTCCAGGTGACCGAGTAGGGGTCGATGTGGAGCTTCTTGAGACCTTTGCGCTCGAAGAAGGCATCGCTCCAGCGGTTTTCGTGGTAGATGCGGGCGTCGATGGCGGCGGCGCAGAGGTTGTGGGCCACGCTGATTGCGTGAATGTCGCCCGTGAGGTGCAGATTGAAGTCCTCCATGGGCACGATCTGGCTGTAGCCCCCGCCCGCAGCACCACCCTTGATGCCGAACGTGGGCCCCATCGATGGCTGACGGATTGCAGCCATGGAAGTGTACCCCAGATGTCCCAGCGCCTGAGCCAGGCCAATCGTGGTGGTGGTCTTGCCCTCGCCCAGAGGGGTGGGGGTTATGGCCGTCACGTCAATATACCTGGCGGTGGGACGGTCTCTGAGTTTCTCCTGTACATCCAGATGGACCTTGGCTTTGTATCTGCCGTAGAGTTCGAGATCATCCTCGGTGAGTCCGACGGCTGCTGCGATCTCTGTGATGGGGCGGAGTTCCGCGGCTTGGGCGATGTCGATATCTGCGGGTACGGGTTTAGTTTTCTTGACTGCCATAGCACGATACCTCCTTTGCGTAGGTCGTGATCCAGTGACGATTCCTGGCTTCTAAGACGTAAGAGGCGCACAGCCGTGCGCCTCTCTTTCCGCTTCTAGAATGCACCCAATTGGCAGGCTATAAAGTGGATGCCAAGTTGATCGGCCAGATACCCAACTTGCAGCCTTGGTACCCGAAATTGAGCCGCCAACTTCCACGCGCGTTCGCAGGTCAGGTTTCCCTTTTCGTCGCGTGCGGCGGAGATTGCCTCGATCAACCCTTCGGGGACAGGATGCGTATCGATACGCGCCGCTTTCCATCCCTGCTTGTCTGGGAACCCGAAAAGTCCAAGTTGACAGCGGGTGAGTCGTATCCCCAGTGCGTCGACCGTGCGTCCCACGGTCAGAGGGGAGACGCCCGCAATGGCCGCGATCTTGTGGGCAGCCGCACATGTCAGCTTTCCGTTTCTCGCGCGGGCCTCAATCGCCGCAGCCACCTCTGGGTCGGGGGACGAGCATTCGGACTGTGGCATGTTATCGTTGGGCATTGTCCTGTTCTCCTGCTATGCTAGCGATTTCCACGCGGAACCTGCACATAGCATACACCTCCTGCTTGCCCCGGGCAAGTTGCGG
>CAYLRT010000023.1:0-30870 GCA_964385885.1 uncultured Anaerolineales bacterium
TTTCCCGTCACGACGGGCTGCGCGGGACCCATGTCGGAGGGGATCTGTGCCCAGTTCAAGGCATGGATAGAACGAGATCCGACGCACTTCGTATGGTCGGATCAGCCGGACGCGGATCTAGTGGTCACGATGCACGAAGCAGAGGGAGCCCGGCCCATCGGCGAATGGTTCCTGGTGCTGGCCGCGCCTTTCTTCACCGTGGACGATGAAGTCACGTTCGCCGACCTGCGGGCCACCTGGCAAGGAGAGGCCGAGGGCCCTTTCAAGGCACACCCTCTGCTGGTGACGACGGACACCGTGGCCTCGCTGGTCAACATCCTGGGCCCGCCCTCGGAAGACACGGTTCAAATGGTTGCGGGCGATGCACTGCTAAGCCAAGCTGAAAGTCATCAGGGATGGGCGATCCTCCCCTTTGACGCCCTGGTGCCTCAGTGGAAAGTGCTGCGCATCGACGGCCTCTCTTTGCTTGAGAGAGGGCAGGATTTGAGCGCCTATCCATTGCGTGTCCCCATCTTCCTCTCTGCCCCTGGACGGGCCGATGCCCTTACGTTGGCCCTCTCCTCTGGCCTTTCCCTGACCAACCGCGATCTATCCAGGATGACGATCGTTGCCATGACCGGCGTGACAGCCATGACCCGGGCGACCGCCCGACTGATGGAGACCAAGGGCATCACCTACCCAGCGAAGGACATCAAAGCCTGGTTCTCCGACGCCGACTTCGTCCATATCAGCAACGAGGTCTCCTTCATGCCAGATTGCATACCCGGAGGAAGTGGTACCCTCTCATTCTGCTCGGACGACAGGTACATTGCCCTGCTGGAAGAGGTAAACGCCAACATCATCGAGCTCACGGGTAACCACCTCGAGGACAAGGGCCCTGAGTGGGTAGATCATTCGCTTGAACTCTACCGCGAGCGTGGTTGGCGATGGTTCGGAGGCGGTGCCAACGCATTGGAAGCCAGCCGTCCCCTGACGTTGACCCACCACGGCAATGCCCTCGCCTTTCTGGGCTGCAACACCGTGGGGCCTTTCGCCGATGAAGAGAGCGGAGGCGCAGCACGTTGTGACTTCGAGGCAATGGTCAACCTCATTCGACAGTTGCGCGAGGCCGGCTACTTACCCATCGTGACGCTGCAATACCTGGAGGACTACAGCTACGCGCCCACCCCGGCGCAGATACAGGATTTCCGCCGCCTGGCCGAGGCTGGCGCAGTGGTCGTCCAGGGTAGCCAGGCGCATCAACCCCAGACCATGGAATTCTACGACGGCGCGTTTATCCACTATGGCCTGGGTAACTTCTTCTTCGACCAGATGTGGAGCGACGGCACCCGTCAGGAGTTTGTAGACAGGCTCACCTTCTACGATGGACGGTTGATCAGCATCGACCTGCGGACCGCGATCCTGGAGGAGTATGGACGGCCCCGCCCGATGACGGTGGGTGACCCCGAGCCAGCCGCCGACCGCCGTCGCTTCCTGGAGATGATCTTTGACCTGCGTCCCAGTGCAACAGGTCACACGCCCCCTGGTGCGACGACCGCACCGTGACGGGAAACTATAGCCCTTCTATCTCCCCTGTCTCCTGCCCCGTTTTGTCACCAACGATCGAGGGATTTCAGTTGCCTAGACAGGCAAATTGAGGTATGTAAGAGAATGATCATCATCGATATGCCAGAGAGCCAGCTGGGGAGGGGAATATGCTGCCAAGACTTGCCGTGATCGGCGCCGGAACCATGGGCGAGGCGATCATCAAGGGGCTACTGCGTGAGAATCTCATCGCATCAGAGAACATCACAGCGGCGGATCCTTGGGTGGAACGCCTGGACTATCTCAAGGAACAATATGGGATCCACGTCACGCGCGATAACGCTACCGCCGCCAGGGAGGCGAGCATCGTCCTGCTTTCGGTGAAGCCGCAGGTGATGAACGCAGTCCTCCAGGACCTGCGCGGTGCCATCCGGCCCGATGCGCTGGTCTTCTCCATCGCTGCCGGTGTGCCCGTGGACAAGATCCGGCGGGGCGCCGACGTCGAAAGCGTGATCCGGGCCATGCCCAACACCCCCGCCCAGATCGGGCAGGGTATCACAGTGTGGACGGCCACCCCAACCGTCACTGACGAGCAGCAGCAACACGCGCTGACGATTCTAAAGGCCCTGGGAGAGCAAGTATACGTCGATGACGAACACTATCTGGACATGGCGACCGCGCTCTCCGGCACTGGCCCCGCATATGTCTATCTGTTCATGGAAGCCATGGTCGATGCCGGAGTCCATCTTGGCTTCTCCCGCCATGTAGCGGAGAAACTGGTCTTCCAGACCGTTATCGGGTCAGCGAACTATGCCCGACAGTCAGGACTGCACCTGGCGGCACTGCGCAACCAAGTGACCTCACCCGGTGGGACGACGGCTGAGGCGCTCTACCACCTGGAAAAAGGCGGGTTCCGTACCGTGCTCTCGCGGGCCATATGGGCAGCATTCGTGCGCTCACAGCAACTGGGGAGCGACGACTGAGGCACGCTGCTTCTCAGGGAACGCCCACTTCTCACGCACGAGTTACCCGGATATGAAAGACAACAACCGGAGCCCTGGGGCTCCGGTATGGTCAATGACTGAGATAACTGCTGAACAGGCTTTAAGCGGAGGTGCTGACTACCGCTGCAACTGGTTAATCTGCTTCATTAGTCGAGACTTAAGACGTGCCGCCTTGTTGGGATGGATCACGCGCTTGCGGGCAGCTTTGTCCAACTGCGATGCCGCACGGGGCATCCACTGGGAGGCCGTCTCGTAGTCCCCGGCCGCGATAGCCGCTCGCACCGCTTTAACGGCGGCACGCATATTGCCCTTAACGTACCGATTACGCAACCACTTGCGATATGAGTTGCGGATTTGCTTCTTCGCTGATTTGGTATTTGCCACGCCTACTCCTCCAAAATGCCCTTAATCCAATTCTCATTTACTCACGGAAAAGTATACTCCATCTTGCCCATTTGTCCAGTTTGCAAATGCGCGCATCTCTCCCAATGCCCCGGGCCCCCCGATGGAAAGCGCGGCTTCCTCACTCCGGCGCACGGCGCGGCTCCTTGGGATAACTTGGGATAAGTTGGGATAAATCGAGGATTCTGTTTGGGATAAATCATGGTATAGTTGCCCACGCGTCACAAGTGTGATGCAAAACATAACCCAACGGTAAACATCGGCAAGCGCACCACCGCTGGTCGACAGATCAAGAGAGACTCTGGACGTGGCTTTGGACATGATGCTTCCTACGACCCATGGACTCCTGGCCATTGAGCTCGCCATCACCCTGGCGTTGCTGCTGTGGGCGGATCGCTGGCTCCACAGGCACCTCCAGGGTCTGATGTTGCTCCTCACCGGAGACGAGGAGCTTGCCCTGTGGCTCTACGCGATTGTGCTATTCCCCGGCGTCGTGCTCCACGAGCTCAGCCATGCCCTGATGGCCCGGCTTGTCGGCACGAGGATCGGGAGGATCCATGTCCTGCCGCGCCGCGTCGGGAAACGTATTCAATTGGGGTACGTACCGGTAGAGAGCACGGACTTCCTACGTGCCAGCTTTATCGGCATCGCCCCCTTCCTGGTGGGGAGCTGTGCCATTGTGGCGATCGGATACCTGGTCTTTGGAACCCCAGAAGTGCTGCAGGCGCTGGCCCAGGGGGATTGGTCAGGTGGGGCCCAGGCTGTAGCCTCGATGGCCCTGACACCTGATGGATGGCTGTGGGCCTATCTGGTGTTCGCCATCAGCAACACTATGCTGCCCAGTCGCTCCGACCTTCACGCCTGGCCTGCCTTGCTGATGGTCATCGCCATCGCCATACTCGTCACGGTTTGGGCGGGGGGAGCCGAGCTGATCCGGGAAGGAAGCGGGCGGTTCCTATCCATGGCCTCGCGCTGGATCGTCCTCTTCGGCGCCAGCGCCTTGCTCATTGATCTACCCTTCTTCACTCTCATTTTGGTCTCACACAAAGCCCTGGAGCAACTGAAAGGAGTGCGTCTGACCTATGACTGAGGACTCTGCACATCCTTCGCGATCCTTGACCCTTATGCCGCTTGTGGTGATCCTGCTGGCGTACGCCCTGGGCGGGGGATTTTATGCCTACTACACCCCACCCTGGCAGGCCCCGGACGAACCAGCGCACTACAACTACATCCGCGCACTCGCCGAAGAGCGGCACCTTCCGGTGATGGAGATAGGGGACTACGACCAGGCATATCTCAGCACCCTGACCTCGCGCGGGTTCCCCCCAGACCTTTCTGTCGCTCCACTCACCTATGAGGACCATCAGCCCCCACTCTACTACCTTTTGGCAGTACCTATCTACCTGGCTGCGGGTGGAAGCATCCTGGCGCTGCGACTCTTCTCTCTTACACTAGGCGGCCTGAGCATCACGGCACTCTATCTCCTGCTGAGGGAGATGTGGCCCACAGAGCCCTGGCTCCCCGCGTTGGGGGCCGCCAGTGTCGCCACCATCCCCCAGTTCCTGGCCATCATGGCTTCCATCAATAACGATGCACTGACCCTGGCACTGCTTTGGCTCTGGCTCTGGGTGACGGTGCGCTATTTCAAAGGGAGTGCGCACCCCGCCCTGGTGGGCTGCATCGGAGGAACCCTGTTGCTCACGAAGACCACCGGCTACAGTGTGCTCCCTCTGGCCATCCTGGCCCTCTGGCTGCGGTGGCGACACATGCGTCAGGGCTCCAACGCCAGAGCTGTCTGGCGGGAGGCGCTCATGCTCCTGGGGCTGCCCCTGGCCATGGGCAGCCTGTGGTGGATCCGCAACACCCTCGTTTATGGCTGGCCGGACATCCTGGGGCTGCAACGCCACACAGCAGTGGTCGTCGGTCAGCCCCGCACCGCAGACTGGATCGCCGATATGGGGCTTCGCACCTTCCTCACGGGCGCCCTGCGCACCACGTTCCAATCCTTCTGGGGGCAGTTCGGCTGGATGGGGGTTGTATTAGACCAACGGATCTACTTAGGTTTCCTCATGGTCACACTCTTCGTCACGTGGGCCGCCCTATGGGGCGTATTCATTGAGAAGCGAGACCGTCTGGCTCTATTCGCCCAGGACGCCCTCGTACTCCTGCTGGGACTAGCCGGTCTGACCATCATCATGTATGTGACATACAATCTGACCTTCGTGCAGCATCAGGGGCGCTATCTCTTTCCCGCCCTGCCGCTCTACGCAGTGGTTGCCGGGTTCGGCCTCACGCGCCTGGGGCAGCGCAGGTTTGCCCTGGCCACCGGCATCATGTTCCTGGGCGCGACGGGCCTCCTGGTCCTGCTGGGCATCTTGCGGCATGATCTACCCATGTGGCCCATCGCTATAGCGGGAGCTGCGGGGGGTACAGGGATCGCCGTTAGCGCCCTTCCCGACCGTTGGCGTCGCTACGTCGGCCTTGTCCCTCTGGTACTGATGTGGGGTGTCGACCTGTGGTGCCTCTTCGGCTTCATCGTTCCCCTATTGAAGGGGTGACCTCAGCCCCGCGACCACACCAGGGCGCATCAACCAGGTATGATAAACTGTCTAACTTGCTATCGACAGGAGAGAAAAGCATGGAGATCCAGCCAGGACTGCAGACCGAGATCGAACACGTCGTCACCGAGCAGGAGACGGCAGCGTCCTATGGGAGCGGGCTTGTGCCCGTGTTGAGCACGCCACACCTGATCGCGCTGATGGAGGGCGCCGCTCGGACGGCGGTGGCCCCTTATCTGGCTGAGGGCCAGACAACGGTGGGTACTCAGGTCAACATGCGCCACCTGGCAGCCACACCCGTGGGGATGAAAGTGCGCATCAAAGCCACCCTCACGGAAGCCAGAGGGCGACGCTTACGTTTCTCTGTCGAGGCTTTCGATGAAGTAGAAAAGATTGGCGAGGCAGAGCACGAACGTTTCATCATTGACACAGAGCGCTTCATGCGCCGAGTGCGGGAGAAGGCCGGAGCGACAAGTGTCTGACCCAGAGGAGCTACTGAGACGCCACTACCAAGAAGTGTTCAATGCCCACCACGCCATGCTACAGGCGCGACGGCGTCAGGACCCCGACTTCACCCTTGAGAGCCTGCAAGCGTTCCTCAAGGATGCTTACGTGCAGGCAGAAAACGACTGGCTGGGCCGAGGGATGCTCTTTGAGACGACTCAGGCCGCCATCATCGCGGCCCATGAGGCGGTGCTCGCCGAGTGGCTGGCCGAGGAGCAAGAGAAGGAGGCGCCTTAGCCCGGCGGCATGCCGCGTTTCCCTCACTCAGGACCTGTCGGAAGCCTTTCCGCGAAGCCTACGGCCTCTATGTTCCACAGGGCGCCAGGGGCCGATGCATCCGGTATTAGGCCCTCAACATCAGGACGGGCCGCGAACCAGAAAGGGCGCCACGCCACAAAGATCGAAGGGGCTGCGTCGTTGAGGATCTGCTGAGCTTCCTGCAGTGCCTTTGTCCGTGCCTCGAAGCTCACAGCGTTGAGGGCACGCAGACAGGCGCGGTCATAGTCCGGGGAGGCAAATCCGCTGAAGTTCTCACCGCTCCAATCGTTGTCTGCAGAAGGGATGCGCTGGCTGAGCCATGCCCCACAGACCTGCGGTACGGTGACCTGCCACCCAATAAGCGCCATCTGAAAACGGCGCCCCAGTAGTGGACTTTCAGGGCCTGAGGCATAGAGCTGGCGCGCATCCATTGGTTGCAGCTTCACCTTGACCCCGCAGTTTCCGAGATCGGCCGCCACATAGGCCGCCATCGCGAAATACTGAGGTGCGAAATTCAACGTCAGGCTCAGGGGCTGCCCATCCTCGATCTCCGCCACCCCATGAGCCTCACGGACGCCATCGCCGTCGCGATCCAACCATCCAGCCTCCTCAAGGAGCCGTGTCCCCTGGACTCGATCATAGCTCGCACCCTCCACGTCCGGGCTTGCAGGATGATTGGGGGGGATGAACCCTTGCGCCGCCTCCAGCGCCTCCCCTGGCTGGAATCTCAGCAGACGCACGCGGTCGACGCACAGCGCCAATGCACGGCGCACCCGGGTATCCTGAAGCGGCGTGACCACGGGGTGGGTCTCCGTGATCGGATTCGTATTGAGCTCAACGCGCAGTAATGTCGGTGCGACATCGGCCCAGAGTGCCACGGAGCCCTCCGCACTTAGCCTCGCCCAGAGATCCCAGGGTACCTCACCATAGCGCGGGGGCAGGACAATGTCGCAGGTACCGTCGCGCAACAAATATCCCCAGTCCGCCGGGTCCTCGTGCGGGAAACGGACTATGACACGCTGCAGCCGTGGCGCCGGCCCGACATAATATGGATTGGACTCGAGCCGCACCTCCCGGCCCGATTCCCAGGCCACAATTCTGAAGGGCCCCGAGGCCGGCGGAGTCCGATCTTGCACGATGTGCCCAAACGTCTGCCCCTGCCACCTCTGGGCTGGCTGAAGCGGAAAGAGGAACCCCGGATAATCCGCGCTCAGGAAGCCCGGAATCCCCTCCCAACGCAGCGTCAGGTCATCGACTGCCACAAAACGGGATGTCCGTCTCGTTAACGTATGCCAGGGTCCCTTAGCTTGGTCAGACTGTGCCAGATGGTACCCCAGCACGGCGTCCCTGGCGGTGATCGGGGCGCCATCGGACCACTTGAGATCAGGCTTGAGGGTGAAGGTCACCACCAATTGCGGCAACGAGAGAAGCTCGGTTCCTGTGTAGGTATGGATGAACCCCAGAGGGTCGGCATAGCGGGAACCTCTGCTCACTTTGACCTGCCGGGTCACCACATCTCCGCTCTCCAGGGTGGGTACACGGGTCACCAACCTGGGCTCCCACTGATAGCGCACCCTCTCGATCGGTGGCTCGTAGAACAGGGCCAGAAGCTCCTGACCCGCCTCCGATGGAACCAGAGGATGGGCAGCATCGGGCTCTGTCATGCACACGACCAGGGATGTCCGCGGCTGGTGGGCCGTCGCAGTGGGGAAGGCAGTGGGCACCGAGGTGGGCGAAAGAGTGGGCGTGGCCGTCGATGGAGCGCTCGCAGATGCACAGGCCGCAAGCCCACTGAGCAGGAACAGCGCCAGGAGACATACCCCGACACCGGCTCCATACCTCTTCCGTACGTTTGTCACATTCTCACTCCCCAACAACAGAACCGGGCTCTCGTTGCATCCACGGTCCCCCTTACTCCTCCGCTCCCCTGCGGCCAAGATACCATAGCAGCCCCAGTGTCATTAAGCCCAGCAGGCCCAGCGCGACCAATTTGTAGAGGCGCGAGGACAGCAACAACGCCAGAGCCCCGGCGACACCACAGAAGGTCCAGTAGGCGAGGACGATCGTGCGCATGGACAGCCCTGCATCGAGAAGGCGGTAGTGCAGATGACGTCGGTCTCCCTTGAAGGGAGACAGGCCATGCCGCCAGCGATCCAGGATCGTCCAGGCCACATCGACGATTGGAATCCCCATGACAAGCAACACAGTCGCCACACGTCCCCCAGCGATGAGGCCCAAAGCGCCCAGCACATATCCCAGGAAGAAGGCGCCATTGCTCCCGAGATACACCCTGGCCGGGTGAACATTGAAGACCAGGAATCCCAGCGAGGCACCCAACAACGCCATCGCCTCTGGCACAACGCTATACTGTCCACTCTGGTACATATGGATGCCCAACACAAGCGCCAGTATGGCCGCCACGCCCGTAGCCAGACCGTCCAACCCGTCCAGCCAGTTGACGGTCACGATCATCCCGGTCATCCAGAAGAGCGTTAGGGGAACATAGAGGAGTGCCGGCAGCACAATCAATTCATTGGTGAGTGGGTTGTTGAAGCGCTCCAGGATGATCAATGAGGCGACGGCGATCGCGGCAGCGCCCAGATAGCCGGCATATTGGGCCCAGGGCGGAAGCTCATAGCGATCGTCGAGAATGCCCACCAGGAACATCAACGCGCCACCAGCCATCAGGCCGTACAGCCGGCGCAACTCATGAGGATCCGCTGTGGGAATAGAGGCGAGACGGGAGATACCAATGCCAGCTGCAAACCCCAGCGCAAGGCCGGCCCCTCCCAATCGGGAGATCTCTCCGCGATGTCGACGACGGCCACCGGGACGGGCCACCAATCCCCACTGCAGGCCGAGACGCCCCATCAGCGGCGTGGAGAGCAACGAGACCAGCCCGCTGATGACCAATGTCACCAGGTAGATACCGCCATACTCGCTAAAGATGCCCACCCCCTCCTCGCTCAGCAGCCCAAAGCCCCCCCCATCGCCGACATCGGGCACAACATCCCCCCATGCCTCCAAGGCATCGCAACGGCTCACCGTCAGGGCCTGACGAGGGGCTCAGCGCCCCATGTGCCAGGCGTTAGGCATGCACAACCACAGCCACGGCGAAGCGCGGCCTCAGCCCCCGTGTGGTTCTTGGATCAATGTGCGGCATATCTCTGAGCCACCCCCGAGGCCCGAGGAAGGCCGCTGGACAACTTAGCTCACGCCGTTCCAAACTGCCGGTCCCCAGCATCCCCAAGCCCGGGCACGATATACGCATGTTCGTCCAGATGGCTATCCAGAGCAGCCAGATAGATATCCACATCGGGATGCTGGCTCGTCAACACCTTCACCCCCTCAGGGGCACCGATAAGGCCCAGGAACTTGATGCGCCGCGCGCCCCATTCCTTCAGGATCTCCACTGTCTTGACGGCGGAACCTCCGGTCGCCAACATGGGATCCAGGATCAGGCATACCGAAACCGTAGGATGAACCGGCAAGCGACTGTAGTAGGCCACCGGGCGCAAGGTCTTCTCGTCGCGGAACAATCCAATGTGCCAGACCTCAGCGGATGGTATCATCTCCCAGATCCCCTCTACCATCCCCAGGCCCGCCCGCAGAATGGGCACCAAACCAATGGGCTCGGCAAGCTTGTAACCTACAGTCTTGGCCAGAGGCGTCTCGACTTCCCTGGGGACGACCTTGAGATCCTGGAGGGCCTCATACGCGATCAACAATGTGATCTCTCTGATTAGCTCCCGGAACTTCTTGGGATCAGTGTTCTTGTCCCTTAGAAGGGTAAGCTTGTGCCTGACCAGCGGATGCTCCGACACGTGGAGGTTTCCCATTGTCACCTCTATCAATCCCTTTCCAGACGCTCGATGGTCAAACTTCGCGGCGGTCGCATTGTACTTCCCGCCCCTGCTTTGTCAATGGATGAGACCATGTAACCGTTTCCCATCTTGGACGGGAGACATGGAAGGTTGCGGTGATTGTGCTTTCAGAACGATGATGGGATGGTCTCCGCCCGCATCCACCGCTGGATCAACCTGGTGATCGTCCCGTCGTCAAACATGGCCTCAAGTACCCGGTCCACAGCCTCAATCAGTGTGGCATCCTGTCGCCTCGCGGCGACTACATAGGGTTCCTCGGTCACTGAACTCTCGAGGATCCTCAGATCCCCATCCTCGCTAAGGGCTACCAGCGCAGAAACCCGGTCGACAATGGCAGCATCCACCACCCCCGTCTCCACAAGGTGGGGCACCGTGATGACGGAGCTCACAACCATCAACTCAGGAGGCTCACGCCAGGTGTCCTGCCACTCCAGGACAGCCATATGGCCTGCCGTGCCGAAGACACAGGCCACGGTGTGTCCTGCCAGGTCCTGCAGCCCTGTGATTGGGGACTCCCTGGTAACCAACACCACCTCACCCGCGTCAAAATATGGCTGGCTGAACACATAGCCGGCGGTACGGCTGGGATCTGGATAAAGCGCAGAGAGGATTATGTCAGCGCGCCCCACCGCCAGCGCATCATAAAGGGCATCATAGCCCGTCGTCACGAAGTGCACCTGTAAGTCCAGGCGTCCAGCGATCTCACGCGCAAGATCTACGTCAAGCCCTTGCAGGTTGCCATCAGCATCCACAGACTCGAAAGGTGGAAACGAGGGATCAAGCGCGACCCGCAACACACCGGAGGCAGCGACCCGGTCAAGCCCATGGGCCGAGGATGTACACCCCCCGATAGTCCCCGCGAGCGCCAAGACTCCCAAGAGTAGCCAAACCCAACACCATCCCTTATGAAGTGACCACAGGATGCAATCACGGGGAGGCATGGCCTCCCCGTGGCAAATACCAACTTCCCTTTTGCGCGTCTCAGGCCTTCCCCAACTTCGTATCAGGTTCATCGTCCACGTCCACGTCGAGGTCCGCCATCAGGTTCCCCGCCTCCAATGCGCGACGGATCTCACGCTCCAGGATATCCCCCATCATCAGCAGATTGAGCAGTTCGGCCTCGACCTCAGGGTTACCCGGTGGACGCAACTGCCACGCCGTCTCGAGCGCCGCATTCATCTCCTTCAGGTGGGAGAGCATGTCCGCAAAGATCTCCTCATCTGAAGTTGTACGGTCGCGCAGCATTACCAAAGGCCCTGTGAGCAATCCACGCTCTTGGAGGGCAAACTGCACCAGAGGATCGAGCAGGTCGGATTCTGCAAGACCCTCATAGACCTCGAAGCGTTCGTCTGTCGCAATGAGGTCTCCCAGTTGGTCAAGGGTCATCCAGGCAATCCACCCCTCATCCATCAAGCGGTCATAAAGCTCCTCCAGAGGAACAAGGATGTGCGAGGATTCACGCAGGATCTGGATGAGCTTCAACGTCACAGGATCGTCCATCAATCAATTCACTCCACTAAATAGGTATCTCCTGCTGATAATACCACAACTTCCGTCCCTGTCTCCTCGCGAACACAGGCGGCCCACTGGTAAGGGTCCTGCCGGATGATGTCCCAGGTGTTATAGTGCATCGGAATGGCAACCCGGGGGCGCAGGAATTTGACCGCCCGCAGGGCATCTTCGGGCCCCATGGTGTAGCGGTCGCCGATGGGGAGCAGAGCCACGTCCACCGCCTCCTCACCAATCAATGCCATGCCGGGGAACAATCCCGTATCTCCGGCATGGTAGACCTTACAAGAGCCATCGGAGATCAGGACCCCCGCAGGCATCCCACCATAGGTGCCATCAGGCAAAGACGAGCCGTGGATGGCCTGCGTCAGCTTCAGTCGACCGAAGGGGTGCGAGGCACTGCCCCCGATATGCTGTCCATACGTCTTGAGGCCATGGCCGCTCAACCAGCGGCTGATCTCTGCATTGGCAATGACCAAGGCCCCTGTACGCCTGGCGATCTCAATCGTATCCCCGAGATGGTCTGCGTGCCCGTGGGTCACCACAATGAAATCAGCATCGACCTTGTCCGGGGATACCGGCGCCAGAGGATTGCCCGACAAGAAAGGGTCGACAAGCACATTGAACCCACTGACCTGAATGTGCCACGTAGCATGACCATACCACGTCAGCTTCATCTCTGTTTCCTCCCTTCTCTCAAACGCCTGAGAAACTCAGCAATGCGCTCTTCGTAGCCGATCTCCTTGGGTTCATACCATCCCCCTTCCACATCCTCGGGCAGATAGCGCTGCCGGACCCATCCTCCGGGGTAGCTGTGGGGGTACTTGTATGCCGCGCTGGCGCGGCGTTCCTCGTTGAGTAACGTACGCGGATCACGCAGGTAGACGGGCGGTGGACGGTACCCATGAGTCTCGATGAACTCACGGGCCTTCCAGTAGGCACCGGTGCTGTTGGACTTTGGCGCCGTGGCCAGATACAGGGTCGCCTCGGCTAGATGGTATTGACCCTCTGGCATGCCCACCCATTCGAAGGCCTGCGCACAGGCCATGACGACCGCAATCGCCATCGGCGAGGCCAACCCGACGTCCTCCGCCGCGGCGATCAGCAGGCGACGGAAGATAAAACGGGGATCCTCGCCCGCCAGGACCATCTTGGCGAGATAGTAAAGGGCAGCATCGGGATCCGAACCACGGATCGACTTGATGAACGCGCTGGCGGTGTTGTAGTGCTCATCGCCAGCGCGATCATACTGCAAAGCCCGGCGTTGGATGGATTCCTCAGCCACCTCAAGCGTGATATGGATGACGCCATCGGGACTTGGCGGGGTCGACTCCACCGCGAGTTCAAGAGCGTTCAATGCCGTCCGGGCGTCGCCATCCGCATACTCCGCCAAATGGACCAGAGCCTCCTCATCGACCCGAACAGCTCGCTGACCATAGCCCCGTTCCTCATCTGTCAGGGCCCTCCGCAACAGACCCAGGATCTCATCGGACGAAAGCACCCGAAACCGGAAGATCCGTGAACGGCTCAGAAGTGGCGCGATGATCGAGAAATATGGATTCTCCGTCGTTGCCCCAATCAGGGTGATCGTGCCATCCTCCACAACTGGCAGCAATCCATCCTGTTGAGCTTTGTTCCACCGGTGAATCTCGTCTACCATGAGCAGGGTTCGTTGCCCATGCATAGCACGCCGCTCTCGCGCCTCGGCAATCAACCTCCGCAGGTCGGCCACACCCGCCAGGACAGCGTTAAGCGTCTCGAAATGCGCACGCGTGAGGTTCGCAATCACCGCTGCCAGCGTGGTTTTCCCAGAGCCAGGCGGCCCCCAGAAGATAATCGAGGAAAAGAGGCGATCGGTCTCAATGGCACGACGCAGCAGCCGCCCGCGTCCTACGATGTGCTCCTGTCCCACGAACTCATCCAGGGTTCGTGGGCGCATCCTGGCGGCAAGTGGGGCTTCCTTTTCGAACTGCTCCCGACGACTCGCCTCGAACAGGTCCATGTTGAGATTAAGTATAGCCCGGCCACACTAACCATCAAGGGCTGTGCTTCCAACACCCCGATCGAAGGCAACCTGTTGCCTGAGGATAACATTTTGATGGACTATAGCGCTATGGTATACTCTAAAGCCAGGCGGGATCTCAGTCAGACCAGGGTCAGCGCGCGATGACCAACGGAGTTGACCCGCGAGATATGATGGCGTTAGAAAGGAATCGATGGAGATCGCGGCCGTATTGGGACGCTTCAGTCATGGCCTGGTGTTCTTCTCCCTCGGACTGACTGCACGTTTCCTACATTATCGAAGCCATCGAATTCGGTTGGCCCAACACCTCGGATGGCTCACCGCCTTCGCGATTGGGGAGGCCCTGATCGCCTGGCATGCACTATTCAACCAACTCCTGCCGGATCTTGTACCGCTTCCCCCTTTGATCCAGGCCCTTGAGATGGGGGCTACCTACACATCGTTGCTCATGTTTGGAATACAGACTTTCCTGAGTGAGGAGACCTACAAGGCTCGACTCCCCCTTCTACTGCTGAGCGCCTGCAGCCTGTGGCTTGTGCCCTACGGAGCGGCTGCCGCTGCCACCGGGTTCGACTGGCAGGCTCTGGCCGCTCCTACTGAGATCGGGATCCGTTACGCCCTAGCCCTGTCCGGAGGACTGCTCACCGCGGTGGGCTTCAGGCAGCAGAGCTATCGATCTCTTACGCCAGCGCTCCGCACTCGCATTCGTCCGGCTCTGCGGCTCATTGAGCTTTCCACGGGGGCTTTCGGCCTGCTCAACCTTGGTGTGGTGCCCCCTCTCGCCACACTGGGAGCCCGGACCCTTTCCCTTGACCTTGGACACCCTATATCACTGGGATGGGCGTGGACGCTGGTGGGAACGGGCATGGTGTGGGGGCTGGCGCGATCACTGACGACCATCCAGAATGAGATCGAACAATGGGTGGAGGATGTGGAACGACTCCAGGCTTTGGCCGAGGACCGGGAGCGGATCGGACGTGAGTTACATGATGGGATCATTCAGTCCATCTATGCCGCTGGCCTCTTGCTAGAGAGCATCCAGCCCATGATCCCACTTGAGCCTGATCGGGCCCAGGCACAGATAGGGCGTGTCATTGACCGCCTCAACGGAACCATCCAGGACATCCGACGGTATATCTTCGATCTACGCAGCGACATGCAAGACTATGACCTGCCAGAGGGCATCGAGCACTTGTTACGTGACTTCCGGGTCAATACCCTGCTCGAAACCGAATTCCGTCTGACAGGTACCATCGTGCCTATTCAATCCACCAGCCGCCGACGGCATATCTTCCAGATCGTACGAGAAGCCCTGGCTAATACCGCCCGCCACGCGCAGGCAAGAAAAGTCCAGGTCCACCTGGACTACGACACTGATGACATCGTATTGACCATCAGCGATGATGGTATCGGGATGGAGACGCTTCAGGTAGGCAAAGGATACGGCCTGCGCAATATCCGTGAACGCACGAGATTGCTGGAAGGTACTTTACGTATAGAGAGTGCGCCGGGTGCGGGTGTGACGTATCACCTGACAATTCCTTACACATGAGGTAGGCAAACGCAATGACCTATAGAGTTCTGATCGTGGACGACCATGAGGTGGTGCGACTTGGATTACGGACCCTTCTCACTGGTCAGCCTGACTTTGTCGTCGTCGATGAGGCCAGCTCAGCGAGTGAGGCAGTGGAAAAGGCTCTCCTCCACCGTCCAGATGTGATCGTGATGGACATCAGAATGCCTGGCAAGAACGGTATCCAGGCTTGCCGGGAGATCAAGGAGAACCTGCCGGAGACTCAGGTGATCATGTTGACCTCGTATGCCGAGGATGAGATGCTGTTTGACGCAATCAGCGCTGGCGCTGCAGGCTATGTGTTGAAGCAGGGCGGAGGCGAGGACCTGATTCGCGCTGTACGACAGGTGGCTCAGGGTCATGCGCTCATTGACCCCCTCGTCACTCAGCAGGTCCTTGCACGAGTGAGGCAGGCCAACCGACAGGAGCAGGCCACGGCATTCAAGGACCTCACGGAACAGGAACTGAAAGTCCTCTCCCTGGTATCTCATGGATATACTAACAAACAGATCGCCAAGGAGCTCTTCCTTGGCGAAGGGACAGTTCGCAACTATGTCAGCAGCATCCTCTCAAAGTTGGAGGTCACTAACCGCGCAGAGGCAGCCGCCTATGCTGTGCGCCACAACTTGCAAGAGTTCTTGGAGGGGAAATAGCCAGGCTGCGTGACTCAATGGGAGTTATCCCGCTTGAGGGCTGATGTCAGCATCCAGGAGCTCATTGCCAGACACCGTGCAGGCTCCTTGATTCCTTCGCCCCAACGGTTCACCGTTGCGCCCAGCTCTGTTGTCCCGACATTCATGTATGGTATAATTTGGCCTGCATGCGGGTGTTGCTTAATGGTAGAGCCTTGGCCTTCCAAGCCAATGATACGGGTTCGATTCCCGTCGCCCGCTCTGAGATGGGCTCATAGCTCAACGGTTAGAGCAGCCGGCTCATAACCGGTCGGTTCCAGGTTCGAATCCTGGTGGGCCCACACATTGCTTCCCCATAGTCACTCCCATCAAACCCCGCCCGGCCGCAAGCTGTGTCAGGTTGGAAGCGCAAGAACCCCCTCCGACCACCACAACGACCCCTCACACAGCATGGGAGGAGAGGCACAGGTATCCACTACCCCCTCGACCCGACGGGCATCCTGCGACCGAACCGGCGAATCCATCACCACTGGATCGTGGTCGGGGGTAGCGCGCAGTCAGGTGTCATCGGCGCTTTCATCTCTCTTACCTCAATGACGACCTGTTACTCACCCGGTGGTGACGAGTTGACAGAGCCCGAGGTTCGATTAGGATTTTCTATCAGGCTTGATTGGGGTAATCTATTTGTGATGCACAGTCATCAAGCCCGGCATAGGAGGACACGAACCGCTAGTTGTGGTTCGTTCTCTTTGCCGGAGATCCGTCAGGCAGAACGTCCCAGAATGGAGTCATGACCCTTCGGGGAAGTCACTTGGTCCTAAACGTCAGCAGGAGAGAATGAGAGAAATGAAGGAACCGCATCTGATCTCGCCGTATGGTGGCAAGCTGGTCAATCTGGTGGCCCCTGAAGAGGCACGGGAGGAGCTGATGGCGCGAGCCAGTCAGTACCCAACGGTCCAAATCACGGACCGCAACCTGTGTGACCTGGAACTGCTCGCAGTCGGCGGTTTCTCACCGCTTGATCGTTTCATGGGAAAGGCAGACTATCAACGAGTGTTGACGGAGATGCGTCTGGCTGATGGGACGCTTTTCCCCATTCCTATCACACTCACCATCAGCAAAGAGGACCTGCCATCCCGGGGCGACTGGGTGACACTGTGCGATGCCCGCAATTACGTGATCGCCATCATGCGGCTGGAAGAAGTCTACCGGTGGGACCCGGTGCGGGAGGCCCGTCTGGTTCTGGGAACAACGGACTCCAGGCATCCATTGGTCTCGGAGATGGAAAGATGGGGTGATCTGTGTATCTCCGGCGAGCTCACTGTGATCAATCTACCTCAATATTATGATTTCATCGAACTACGTCGCACCCCTGCACAGGTGCGAGCGGAGCTCGCCAGGCTGGGGAACGAGACTGTGGTGGCCTTCCAGACGCGCAACCCGATGCATCGTGTGCACGAGGCACTGACGAAGCGAGCGGTGGAACGGGTTGGTGGGAGTCTGCTGATTCATCCAGTTGTAGGGCTGACCAAACCCGGCGACGTCGACCACTATACGCGTGTGCGCGTATACAAGGCGTTGGTGGAGAAATACTACGAGGGGTACGACGTCGTATTGAGCCTCCTGCCGCTGGCCATGCGCATGGCAGGGCCGCGTGAGGCGCTGTGGCATGCCCTCATCCGCCGTAACTACGGCGCCACCCACTTCATCATTGGACGGGACCACGCAGGTCCTGGCAAGGACAGCACGGGACGTCCGTTCTATGGCCCGTATGAAGCCCAGCAGATGTTGGAACAGTATCAAGAGGAGTTGGGAGTCAAACCGGTGGCCTTCCAGGAATTGGTCTACGTTGATAGCCTGGACGACTATCTCCCGCGAGAGGAAGCGCCGGAAGGGGCACGCACGCTGTACATCTCGGGCACCGAGGTGCGCGAGGAGTATCTTGCCAAGGGGAAGCCCCTGCCCACCTGGTTCACACGCCCTGAGACCGCGGAAATCCTGCGTGACACCTACCCACCCCGCCATAAACAGGGGTTATGTATCTGGTTTACAGGCTTGAGCGGCGCGGGGAAGTCAACCATCGCAAACGCTCTGGTTCCCATGTTGATGGAACGTGGGCGCCAAGCCACAGTGCTGGATGGTGACGTGGTGCGGACGCACCTGTCCAAGGGGCTGGGATTCAGCAAGGAGGACCGCGACACGAACATCCGCCGCATTGGCTTTGTCGCTGGCGAGATCGTGCGCCACAATGGTACCGTGGTCTGTGCAGCCATCAGCCCTTATCGCAGCACCCGCGACGAGGCGCGCAAGATGGTGGGGGCTGACCGTTTCGTTGAGGTCTATGTCGATACGCCTTTGGAAGTCTGCGAGCAGCGAGACGTGAAAGGGCTCTACGCACGGGCCCGTCGAGGTGAGATCAAGGGATTCACCGGCATCGACGACCCCTACGAACCCCCCGTAAACCCTGAGATTGTGTTGCACACTGTGGGGAACAATCCTGAGGAGAATGCCCGGACGATTATTGCCTACCTGGAGGAACAAGGGTTCCTTAACCACATGTAAATAGGCACGAGAGAAAGAAGTAGAACGCCATGCGATTCCTTGATCGGATTCTAAGCCGCAAGCAGCGGCCCATCATTGTGGTGTCAGGATTGCCGCGCTCTGGTACCTCCATGATGATGAGATTGCTCGAAAGGGGAGGCGTCCCACTGCTGACTGATGGAGTACGGACCCCCAACGAGGACAACCCCAAAGGGTACTACGAGTTCGAGCGCGTCAAGAAGCTGCCCCAAGGCGATTACAGTTGGCTGCCTGAGGCTCAGGGGAAAGCGGTTAAGATCATCGCGACGTTGCTGAAGTATCTTCCGGAGACGTACACCTATCGAGTTCTCTTCATGCGTCGGAATATGGAGGAGGTGCTGGCCTCCCAACGCCAGATGCTGATCCGACGTGGCAAGGCCCCGGATTCCATGGACGAAGAGCAACTGGCCACCTTGTTCGCCAGACATGTCACGGAGGTGAAGGCGTGGTTGGCGACCCGCCCCAATTTCCGGTGTCTGGATGTAGATTATAATACCATGGTAATTGACCCAATGCCTCAGTTACAGCATATCCAGGCTTTCCTCGATGTGCCACTGGAGCTGGCTGCGATGGCGGCGGAGGTAGATCCGACACTTTATCGACAGCGTCGAGTGGCGACGTCGTCGATGAAATCATCATCTTGAAAGGGGTTTCATCCATGAAGCGTGCTTTGGTCTGTGGCGCAGGTGGGTTCATCGGTGGTCATCTTGTCTCCAGGCTCAAGCGAGAGGGTTACTGGGTCCGTGGGGTGGACATCAAAGAGCACGAGTTTCGCACGTTGGAGGCTGACGAATTCCTCAAGTTAGACCTGCGTCACCCGGAAAATTGCTGGGAAGCTCTTACCATCAACGGGGGCACGTTTGACGAGGTTTACCAATTGGCCGCGGATATGGGCGGGATGGGATTCATCCACACGGCTGAGTGCGACATCATGCACAACAGCGCGTTGATCAACATCCACATGATCGACACCGCAGTGAAAGCCGGCGTGCCTCGATACTTCTTCTCCTCCTCAGCTTGCGTCTACCCAGACATGAAGCCTGGGGATCCGGAGATGACAGAGGATCAGGTGCTGCCGGCCCATCCTGACAACGAATATGGCTGGGAAAAACTCTACGCCGAGCGGATGGCACACGCCTATGCACGCCACTACCCCATTGAGGTGCGGATCGCGCGTTTCCAGAACTGCTATGGCCCGTATGGGACCTGGCGGGGCGGACGGGAGAAGGCTCCAGCAGCGATCTGCCGCAAGGTCGCGATGGCCCCCGAGGGCGGTGAGATTGAGGTCTGGGGCGACGGCACCGCGATCCGAGGCTTCACCTATGTGGACGACCTGGTCGATGGAATCTACATGCTGATGCAGTCTGATCTGAGCGAATCCGCCAACATCGGCACTGACGAGTATGTCACGGTCAACGAGCTGGTGCAGACCGTGATCGATGTCGCCGGCAAGACTCTACGAATCCGGCATGTGGAGGGCCCAGTAGGCGTCCAGGCCCGAAACTTCAATAAGGACCGGATGAAATCGCTCGGATGGCGGGCACGGGTTTCCCTGCGCGAGGGCATCGAGCGCACCTATCCCTGGATCGCCGAGCAGGTGCGCAAGGCCTACGGCATCGGGTAATGTTTGAAGTCTTACAGCGAAATCTGCGGCGCTCTGTCTGATGCTTGAACGGAACCTCCTAGACACTCTGCGGACGAAGTTGAAAGTGCTTTCAGGTTGTGCTGACAACGAGATCAGGGTCATCCGCTCTCCCCTGCGGATTTCGCCCCTGGGCGCCCACGTGGACCATCAGGACGGACTGGTGACCGGCATGGCCCTGGACCGTGCGATATACCTCGCCTTTGTGCCACGCGCGGACACCCAGGTACATGTCGAGAGTCTGAACTTCCCAGGCAGGGTCTCCTTTGATCTGGAGGACATCCCGCCTGCTGTAACCGGTGATTGGGGGAACTACGCCCGAGGTGCGGCTCAGGCTCTGCTCAACGCCTGGCCCATTAAACACGGGATCGATGCTGTGGTGGGCGGGTCCATGCCAGTCGGGGGACTGAGTTCCTCTGCTGCGGTGGGCGTGGCCTATCTGCTGGCACTTGAGCTCGCCAACGGATTGGATCTTCCGGCTGAGGAGAACATCAAGCTGGACCGCTACATCGAGAACGTCTACCTGGGCCTGAGGAATGGGGTTCTTGACCAATCGATTATTCTGCTCAGCGCGCCAGACTGCCTCACCTTCTTGGACTGCCACACGATGGAGGTAGAACGCGTGCCTATGGTCACCAGGACGGCCGACTATGACATTTTGATCGTCTACTCGGGTGTGGCGAAAGCTTTAGTGGGCACCGACTACAACAATCGGGTGGCCGAATGCCAGGCCGCTGCCGGGCTTTTGCTGAATTGGGCCGGTATACCAAGCACCAACGGGGACTCGCGCCTGCGTTCGGTCCCTGAAGAGGTCTTTGCAGCGTATGGCTCTCGCCTACCGGCCCCCCTGAATCGGCGCGCCCGACACTATTTCACCGAGCTCCAGCGTGTCCGTGAGGGGGTGGAGGCCTGGCGACGAGGTGATCTGGTGCGATTCGGGGCTCTCATGCGAGCCTCAGGCGCAAGCTCCGTGCATAACTATGAGTCGGGCAGTCCCCATCTGACCACGCTGTATAAGATCCTATGTGAGTGTCCAGGAGTTTATGGCGCCCGGTTCAGTGGCGGTGGTTTCCGTGGTTCCTGCATTGCACTTAGCGATCCAGTATACCGTAGGGATATCCAGCACTTCGTTGGGCTCCATTATCCAGCGAAACATCCGGATATTGCAGACCGCTACAGCGTCCACTTCTGCAGGAGCGGTGAGGCTGCCGGCCTGCTCACCTAGCTCCTATTTTCCAAGGATCAGGCGATCTCCCTCTGTGGGACACGTGAGGAGTCATGTCACAACAGCGTTTGAGTGTTGGGCACGTATTGAGGTGGCTTTGGCCACTTTACGTCCTCCTCATGGGTGTGGGGATCTACCTGCTCATTCTTGATGCAGCACCGGCCGTGTTGTCCTGGGAGACGGCCAGCGAAGTCGACACAGCAGGCTTCAACATCTACCGCGCTGAAGTCCCACTCTCTGAACCTGAAAAGGAGCCTTCCTGGGTGCGAGTAAACCCAACGATCATCCCTGCGAAAGGTTCAGAGGTCGCTGGTGCGATGTACCGTTTCGAGGATAAGGATGTGGTGCCAGGCCGCCGCTATCGCTATCAGATCGAAGAGGTCGAATGGGACGGCACACTTATCAAATACCCTCAAGTGGTTGAGTTGCGTGCTGGATTACCGCGCACTGTGACAAGGGCTGAAGGGATAGGACTGCTCGTCTTGGGCGCTATCCTTCTGGTATGGCATGTTACCCGAAGGGCTTCCTGGCACACCGATGATGAAGACAATAGTCCTCAAGGTAAATCCCCAGCACCCTGATCCGGCGTCTATCGCCAGAGCCGCGGCTATCATCCGGCGGGGTGGTCTGGTAGCTTTCCCCACCGAGACTGTCTATGGCCTGGGTGCTGACGCTTTGAATGCCCAGGCCGTGTTGGGGATATTCCACGCCAAAGAGCGTCCCGCTCATGATCCTCTCATCGTCCACATCGCCGACCCGGAACAACTGAGAGAGATCGCGGTGCAAATTCCTGATGTCGCCTGGACCCTGGCTCAGGAGTTCTGGCCCGGCCCACTGACACTTGTGCTTTACAAGGCGCCTCAGGTGCCGTCGGAGGTGACCGCTGGCGGCAACACAGTCGCGGTGCGACTGCCAGCCCATCCAGTGGCACGGGCCCTGATCAGGCAGGCTGGCACTCCGATCGCCGCACCAAGTGCCAACCGTTTCGGACATGTGAGTCCCACGCGGGCAGAGCATGTCCTGAGGGATCTGGGAGGCCGCATTGACCTGATCCTGGATGGTGGAAGCACACCAGTGGGGGTCGAGTCCACAGTTCTCTCCCTAATCTCATCGCCTCCAGTGATCCTGCGGCCTGGAGGGGTAAGTCGAGAGGCGCTAGCACACTGTCTCGGGCCCGTCGTGTTGCGCTCAGAGATCACAGCCAGGAACCAGCCAGCACTCTCACCAGGCATGACACTCAAACACTACGCCCCATCGGCGACCCTTCGGCTCTATGCAGGAGAGCGTGCCACAGCATTGCGGGCAATGCATCGGGTTGCAGAGCAATATCTCCGCGCAGGACATCAGGTGGGGTTACTGCTGGTCGACGAGGACGTTCCGGCGTTTCGGGATCTGCCCGCAGTCGTACAGAACCTGGGATCGGTGACCGACATGGCGACAGTAGCCCACAGACTGTTTGCCGGGCTGCGTGCACTAGATGAAGCAGGCGTCACCGTTATCCTGACCCGTGACCTGGGAACGGAAGGGTTGGCCCTGGCCATCCGAGATCGTCTGACCCGTGCCGCAGCGGGACAGGTGATCTTGGTGGATGAGAAAACACAGGGGGACTCCAGACGCTAACGGCGTGAGAGGAACTCTCTCCGCGCGTCACGTTCGCAGGAAGTCACGGAGGCGCCGCGCATGGGTCGGGTGGCGAAGCCGGCTGAGGGCTTGTGCCTCAATCTGTCGGACACGCTCGCGCGTGACCCCCAACTTCTTCCCTACCTGCTCGAGAGTGTAGGTCTGACCGTCCAGTAGGCCGTAGCGCATCTGGAGGATCTTGACCTCACGTGGAGGAAGATCGTTCAGAATCTCCATCAGTTGCTCTCTCAGCATCAGAGAATCCACATGATCGGGTGGCGCTGGGCTTTCCGTGTCCTCCACGAAATCCCCCAGTGTACTCTCACTCTCCTCGTCGGTGGGCATCTCCAGTGACAAAGGTCTGCGAGCGACATCCAGCATCTGCTCTACCTTGCGCACCGGCACCTCCATCTCCGAGGCCAACTCCTCAGGCGTGGGATTTCGACCCAATTGCTGGGTGAGCTGGTGAGAGATACGCAGGAGCTTATTTATCTGGTCGCCCATGTGGACAGGAACCCGAATCGTGCGACTCTGGTCCGCAATGGCGCGGGTCACAGCCTGGCGAATCCACCACGTTGCGTAGGTGGAGAACTTGTGTCCGCGTTTGTAGTCGAACTTGTTAGCGGCTCGTATCAGGCCGATATTGCCCTCCTGGATCAGGTCCAGAAAGGGCACCCCGCGCCCGATGTACTTCTTGGCAACGCTGATGACCAGACGGGAGTTAGCACGAATCAAGTGTTCGCGGGCCTCAATACCATCCTCCACCAGTCGTTCTAGTTCCTGTCGTCTTTCCTCGCTGGTATACCGACCACTGCTGAGCCTGCTCTGTGCCTTCTTGCCGCGCTCAATACGCTTCGCTAGCTCGACTTCCTCTTCTCCCGTCAGTAGAGGGACCTTCCCGATCTCCCGCAGATAGAGGCCGATCGTATCATCAATCTCTATGGTGCGATAGATATCCTCTTCCTCTTGCTCCTCCGCGATCTCCTCAGCCGCTTTCACACTGACACCACCAGGGCTCACTCCAGGTTCTACCTCAGAGTCCGGCTTGCCGATCGTGATGCCGGCTTCGATCAGATGCGAAAGAGCCTCATCAAGACGACTGACATCATCCTCCGCATCAGGGAACACATGCTGTATGTCATCATAGGTGACATACCCCTGGGTATCCCCCAACGCAAGGAGATACTCCTCGCCGGAGAGATGATCCTCCAGCGATTCGATATCCTCTTCTGGTTCCTGTACGATTTCCTCTTCTAGCACTGACTTCACGATTCCCTTTTTCACCCACGGATAGTGACTTCCTCTCTGAGAGCAAGCCAAGCGCAAATCTTAGCAGATTTGCGCTTTTAGGCTAGTCGAGTTGAGCAATTTGTCAATGATGTCTCCGGTGGAACCACCGATCTGCGGGTTGGGTCCGAGAGAGCTGGATGCCCTCACAATCGTGTGGTCAGCCGATACAGCGGAGGCACTTCAGGTTCCCTCGGGCTCGACCGGCAATGTCAGTCTGGCACGCAGCCCCTTGCCTGGCGAGCTGTGGAAGCTGATGGTGCCTCCCAACATCTCAATTCGCTCGCGCAACATCGGCAGATTGAGTTGAGCGGCGTCTGATGAGGAAAGCGCCTCGTCGATATCGAAGCCCATTCCATCATCCTCGTACGTCACATCGACCTGATGATCATCCAGGTTGAGGCGAATGGCGATGTTTGAGGCCCGACTTTGATTACGCCCCAGATGGATCAAAGCCTGTGTGACTCGGAAGATAGTGACCTCCTGGTGCGGAGCCAGGCGCCGCTCCTTCCCAACAAACTGCAACGTCAATCCCTTGAACCCCTCCTCAGCGACACCGTCGACATAACGACGCATCGTGGGCACTAACCCCAGATCATCCAGCATCATGGGGCGGAGCTCGAAGATGAATTCCTTGACCGATTTGAAGGTATGAATCACACTGTTCTTGAGTTCGGCCAACTCGGTCCGAACTCTCTCTGGGTTACGATCAAAGAGCCGTTCACAAATCTCAGCCTGAAGGACAAGGTTGGTGAGTGATTGAGCAGGGCCGTCGTGCATCTGCCTGGAGAGGCGCAGGCGTTCCTGTTCCTGAGCTTCGATGATGCTGATCACTGCAGCCTGAGGGGATATCTCCTGTTGGCCAGCTTCCTGAGTCTGAGGACTAAGCCCCTCCAGGGGAGCGAATTCCAACACCTGCTGATAGAGCGTCACAAGCTGGCTTAGATGCTTCTGGTCACTCTGCAGTTTCTCTAACTGCCCTCGCATGGTAAACAGGCGCTGCTGGCTTTCAATAAGATTAGTATACGCTCTCCGGATGTCTTCACGAGGGACGGTGTCAAAGGAGGATTCAATCTGCCGCCTCCGCGCCACTGCATGAGTATTGGCTTGCATCAACCGATCCAATTCGCTGGAAGTCTGCTGGATCAGCAGATCGATCTCCTTGAGCTCCTGCTGCGTATGGGCGAGCCCCTGACGACAAGTCTCGATGAACTGCTCCCAGGAATTCTCTGTCATGCTTTACTCCCATAGACTTAGACTGAAGCTGAAAGGGAAGCGGGCTTGTCTTCCAGTCGAATCCAACCATGTCTTAAGGCATAGATCGCGGCCTGGGTACGATCGGCACAGCCCAGTTTCGCCAGGATCGACGTAATATGATTCTTCACCGTCTGCTGGCTGATGGATAGCCGGCTCGCAATCTCCTTGTTGCTCAATCCTTCAACGATCAATTCGAGGATCTCCATCTCTCGATTGGTGAGGGGTGAGAACGTGGTATCCTCCGGCCCAACGCCATATCGGCGATACAGGTCAAGCAGCCATTGTTGGGCCTCTCCCGCAGTCATGTGTTGATTGCCAATAACATAGTAGCCCTTGACTACAGCCCGAACCGCCTCTAGGAGCCGTGCGGGAGCGACGTCCTTGGCGAAGTAAGCAGAAGCACCAATCCTCACCGCATGGTAAATCTGCTCCTCATCATCGTAGGCGGTCAGAATGATCACGTTGATCTCAGGATGAGCGGCCTTGATCACCCGTGTAACCCGAAGTCCGTTCAGATCGGGCAGGTTTACATCCATAATCGCGATGTCTGGTCGAAGGCGCTTGAGCACGGCGATAGCTTCCTGCCCGTTGTCGCTCTCTGCGACAACCCGGATGTCGGGTTCAGCATTGAGGATGCTCCGCACACCTTCACGAAAGAAGAAGTGATCATCAACGATGACCACTCGAATCATCGGCCTGACGTCCTCTGGTTCGGTGAAATTCATCCCCTCTGACTCCTTCCCCACTGTACCCACAGGCTCCTCCCCAGTTCCCTCGACTTCCACCTGCATTCTCTGCGGGTCCCGTTCCACGCCAGCCCCCAGGAGCGTCATCCCCCGATGTTTGGCCGAGCCAGGGAGAACAAAGGATGCCCCTCTCCTTCTAGCATAAGACCGAGCAGCGCCTCGGCAGCAGGAAGCACAAGACTTATCCCCAGGGGACCAAAGCCTCCAATCACGTAGAGGTTCCTATCTGGATCCGGTTGACCGACCAATGGCAGCCCATCGGGGGTGGAGGCCGTGTAAACCGTGAATCGTGATCGAACGCTCGCATCGGGGCAGATCTGACTGGCAACCTTCGCCAGTCGCTCTAGGGTCATCTCACCGTGGCCATCCCACCCACTCAGATAGGCCCCGGATCCATCAGGGAGATAGCAAAAACGCCCACTGTCGATCAGAATGGGAGAGCTCAACCCATCAGGGTTGGAGAGGTGGAGGGTATGCACGGCCTGAACACGAAAGTTATCCCGCAGGGGCAGCAACAGGCGTGCCACGTAGGCACCACTGGCCACAACCAAGGTCTCGGCCCAGAGGTAATGATGGTGAGCCCACACAGCAATGGTCCCATCCTCTCGATAGCTGATCCGGTGCGCCTCCGTGCCTGGCTCCACGATAATGTGATCGTGATCGAGGAGCCTCTGGATCAGATGGTTGGCATCGAAGATCAAATCGTCCTCGGTATGCATGGCAACAGCTTCGCCTTCACCCTCGAGCCTGACTCTGTAGCCAAACTCGCGTAGTTGCCCTGCAGAACGACGTAGGGCTCTCGACTCTTCTTGATTGGTTGCCAGCCGAATGCTACCAGGCTGTGTGTGTTGGAGCCCTAACTGGTCCAGTAGGATCTCCAGGCGCACAAGCCCCTCTGAGGTCATCTCCCAGATTGTCAGGGCCGTATCCTCCCCGACCATCTCCCCCAACACCGTGAAGGGACAGGCTGTCCCCAGGAGTGCGAGGCCAGGCTGTCGAGCCATGGTTCCTCCTGGGTTCTCCCGGGCATCCAAGACCACAACGTGAAGCCCCTCCTCAGCCAGGGACGAGGCAACAAGAGCGCCACTCAAACCGGCACCGATCACAATAGCATCATAGGCACCTGTGGTTGCCATAGGACTTCCTTTCGTACTCCGAAGATAGCACCCTAAGGTGAAGCCACAATTAGCTCGGCTTGATCGAAGAAGGCAGCGTTGTTGACATGGGCATAAGCCGGTTCAGCAAAGAAACACAGTGTGACCCGTCCCAGCTTTTCCGAGGAAGCTCCTTCCTCTGAAGTGCTTTCTTCATCAGGCGTGATCGCGGGAACGATGATACGAGGAGATGTGAGAGTGACGACGCCACTATCCTGGTTGATACGTGCTTCGGTACCCCACCTGGCTCCATAGCAGTTGTCTGCACCAGCAGGATCGATCCCTGCCTTGACGATGAGCGTGTCAATCGAGGAAAAGGCCTTGGCCCTGATCCTGAAATAGGCCTGGCTGCCGGCTGTCACGGTCACAGTCTGATGCACCCAGGTTCGGAACTTGAGCCAGCGGACTGTCTCCACTTTTAGCGTAGACCCATGGATCTCTCGCACAGGATCATCGGCGGCTGTGAACATCGGCTCTGCGTAGGATGTCTCCGGGTCAAATTCATCCCCTGGCTTGTAGTTGATGAAAGCATCCCAGGTCCAACCGGGGATACGGTTGGGTAACAGGAAATCAAAATCCCCATTCTGGATCTGCACTGGCCCAGGGGGACGTGGCGTCGGCGTAGCGGTTGGTGTGAGCGTGGGCGCGGGCGTCGCTGTGGGCGTAGGGGTGTTGGTTAGACGAGGCGGCAGGGTGGGCAAGGGAGTAGGGCTAGGAGTCGGCGTCCAGGTAGGCACAACGGTTCGTTCCGCCGCCCCCTGACTCGACGGGAAAGGTGTTGCCATGGCGGCCCTGAACTGGGTTCGTATGACAACCCACGTGAGACCACCGATGACCACGACGTCGAGGACCGTCAATACAAGAAGCACGATTTTCTGATTTCTGCTGAGCCCGTTCATGGCTCCCCTTTTCGCTACGCTGACCCGCCCGACACGCTTTACTCCATGATACTGTAGCTTGATGGCATTGGCAAGCCCTGCACCTTTTTATGGGTCAACGGGAGATCAGTGCACCCAAATCAGACTTGCCTTCTCCCTTGAAACTGCGGTTGATCACCCTGGGTGCTTGGGCAAGAGGCTTTAGAGAAAGCCCGTTTCCCCTCAGAGGCGCCTTCGGTCCGCAAGGCCCTGAGTTGACCACAGCCGGCGGCGATTTGAAGACCTTTCCGCTGCCGAACCGTGTGTGCAATACCGTGACGATCCAGGACAGCGGTGAAGACAGCCAACTGCTGGTCTGTGGTTGGCTCTCCGCGGTATGAAGGAGTGGGGTTGAGAGGGATGAGGTTGATATGTGCGGGAAGGCCCTGCAGCCAGCCGACGAGGGCCTCCGCCTGCTGGAATGAGTCATTGACACCGCTAATCAACGTCCATTCGATGAACACATGGCGTTGGGTTCGGTCGACATAGTAGGCTAACGCATCATGCAACGCCGCCAGAGGGTAGGTTCGGTTCATGGGCACCAGTTGGTCCCGTAGCTCATCAGTGGCTGCATGAAGTGAGAGAGCTAGATTGATCGGCAGGGCATGGCACATATCGGCCAGCCTCACGATACCCGGCACAATTCCCACGGTGCTGAGTGTGATCCTGCGGGGCGGTATGCCTAAAGCCTTGGGGTCTACGAGCCGTTGGACAGCCTTGAAGGTATCGGCGTTGAGTAAAGGCTCTCCCATGCCCATGAAGACCACATTGGAGACACGTCTCCCCTGGCTGACCAGCCATCGTTGCATATGGAGGACTTGCGCCACGATCTCGCTGGCCGAAAGATTACGGACAAACCCGTCCTGACCGGTGGCGCAAAAGACACAGCCACAGGCGCATCCTACCTGCGTCGAGACGCAGACGGCATGCCGATCCCGGTAGGCCAACAACACAACCTCGATCTGGCTACCGTCCGGCAGCCGCAGGAGATCTTTGACTGCGCCCAGGCGGAGATCTCCCTGCCGGGCCACATGGATGGGGGTAGGCAGCTCATACTCCTGTGTCAGCCGGTTTCGAACAGCAGAGGGGACCTCAGTGAGGGATTCAACAGACGCCACTGCCCCATGATAGAGTTGACGCCAGATGCCGCGACCCAAACGGCGGGCCTCCGCAGCACTCATCCCCCAGTCCCTTAGTTGCTCCTCGAGCGCATCCAGATCAAGGGAAAGAAGATCACTCAGTGATCTGTTCTCATGGTCCTCGGAATTCACTATCATAGACTTCGGTGGGCCTCGACATCAGTATCCCCGATGACAACACCTGCTCGAGTACACCCGTGGCTCTCATCGTGGGGCTGCCGGATGACACCATACGCCCCATCGACGATCTCCAGTCCAACGGTATTTTGACTTTTCATCCAAAGCATAGCATAATATATTAAAGAAGGCTAGTATAAGAAAGGGTGTGTGATACTGGCTCCCTGACAAAGGGGGGTCTAATGGTAAAGCGAGCTGTCTGGAGCTTTCGGTTTCCCGGTCTGAGGGTTCGACAGTTAGCCTTCCACGTTATGGATGGTTAGTTTTCTTGAGGAGGGCATTGTGTCTGAGATCTCCCTAAAAGCATATGAGGAAGAAATAGACCAGCTGATTGATGCCTCCCAGTACCTCGAGGCTCTGGCCCACCTCAGGTATATTTTGAGTCAGTACCCGCGGTATGTAGAGGCGTACTATCGACTGGGCAAGATGCTCCTGGAGACTGACCTGCCCGGCTTTGCAGCGGACATGTTCCGCCGCGTGCTCGCCGTCGATCCGGAGCACCTCGAGGCACGTATAGGTCTGGGGATCGCCCACCAGCAGAAAGACAACATAGACGCAGCCATCTGGAATCTAGAGCGGGCCCTGGAGTTGGCCCCTGACAGTATCGAGATCATGGACGAGCTTCAGCGACTCTACGAAGATCGTGATGGAGTCATCCATGATCGGCTTTTCCGAACACGAGCCGGCTTGGCGCGACTCTATCTCCGTGCCCAGCTCTATGCGCGCGCTACTCGGGAGTTGCGGGCTTTGCTTGCTGAGGATCCCGCTCGTCCTGATCTTATGACGGCATTGGCTGAGGCATACTGGCGCGACGGGCAGACAGTGCAGGCCGCTGACCTGTGCCAGGAGATTCTGGGCAAGATGCCCTATCACTGTAAAGCCAATTTGATCCTGGGGTCCCTATGGATCAACAGCGGTCAGGATGAGGGATGGGACTATTTACGAAGGGCTGAGGAGGTCGATCCAGAGAATCGGCGCGCTCTTGCCCTGTTGGGGGAAGCCGATGTGGTGGAACCCCATACCGTCACCCTGGAGCGCCTTGAATATGATCCAGATGCCCTTGACGTAGATCGAGGAAGTGAATGGTTCGAAAAGCTCTCCTCGATGTCGATTGATATGGGGATCAGTGAGGTCTCTCCGGAAATGACAGGCGAGGAGATGCGCCTGGCTGATATCACCGCCAGCTTGGAAGCACAAATTGAGCTACCCGATTGGCTTCGGGACCTGGGGCTGGGCGAAGAGGAAGAGAGTAGCC